>JACUUS010000046.1 GCA_014859215.1 Dehalococcoidia bacterium
CCCTGGAGTTGGAAAGCAGCCACCCCCGCAGGGAAGGCATCGTGGTCAAGTTCGCTTCCGTCAACAGCATCGAGGATGCAGAGAAGCTGCGAGGATGTGACCTGGGCGTACCGCGTTCTGAAATACGCCCCCTTCCCGAAGGTGAATACTATCCTTTCCAGCTGATCGGCCTCAGGGTGGTGACTTCGAGCGGGAAGTACGTCGGGCGGCTAGCCGAAATCATGAGCTCGGCAGGAAGCGACATTTATGTAGTGATCTCCGAGTCTGGCGAGAGCCTTATTCCCGCGATCGAGGATGTCATAAAATCAATCGATCTGGACAAGCGGGAGATGGTGGTCGAGGAGATAGAAGGTCTCTTGACCTCCTGAATAACTCTCCGCTGGTTCGCATCAGGCCTGCTCTCCGGATGACCGCAGTATATCAGCGAACTCCTCTTTCAGTTCCCTGCCCATCAGCTCGCTGACCGCCTTTCTGACCTCCAGGCCTTCATACAGCACCCGGTAGACTTCCCGCGTAATCGGCATTTCGATTTTGTACTTGCCCGCCATCGTCAGCGCGGCCACGGTCGTTGTAACGCCTTCGGCGACGCCCGACATGGCTGTCATGATCTTGTTCAGACTTCGACCCCGGGCAAGCTCCTGCCCGACGAAGCGGTTCCTGCTCAGGCAACTGGAGCAGGTGGCAACCATATCTCCGAGGCCGGCCAGCCCGGCGAACGTGAGCGGCTTCGCACCGGCGGCGACGCCGAGACGCGTAATCTCGGCCAGCCCGCGGGTGATCAGGCCCGCCTTGGCATTGTCACCGTAGCCGAGACCATCGACCATCCCGGCGGCGAGGGCGATGACGTTCTTCAGGACTCCTCCGAGCTCCACTCCGACCATATCGGTGTTTACGTAAACGCGAAACAGTGGTGTCGCCAGTATCTTCTGCGCTCTCGCCGCGACGGAGGCGTCGGCGGCGGCAATGACGGTAGTGGCCGGCAGGCCCCTGGCTATTTCCTGCGAAAGGTTCGGGCCGGACAAGACAGATATATTCGCCCGAATTGGTGGATCAACTTCCTCAGAGATAACCTCAGACATTCTCAAAGCTGTATCCAGTTCGAGACCCTTGGCTACGTTCAGCAGCAGAACGGAATGGTCGAGGTGCGCCCGGACCATCCTCACGTTCGCGCGCATATTCTGCGCCGGAACGGCCAGTATTACCATGCCGGAGTCTCCCAGCCCCTCGTCAAGCGATGCCACAGCCCGTACGCCGGGCGGGAACGGGAACCCCGGCAGGTGGGCAGTGTTTTCTCTTTCACGACTGAGTTTGCGGGCCTCATCCTCGGTCCTGGCGATAAGGTCGACATCGAGGCCCTTCCGGCCGAGCATGACGGCGAGAGTCGTGCCCCAGCACGTGGTGCCGACCACCGCAACTTTATCCTGCCTGCGCGTCAATTTCCTGCCTCCTCTCTCCCTTCTCACCCAGTTTAAGTTCGGAGCCGGACAGCAGCCGGGAGATGTTGTCGCGATGCTGTATGAATATGACCGACACTGCGACCGCGGTATAAATCAGGTAGTGGTAAGGCACAAGGCCCAGGACGGTAAGCGCAATCATGATCGCGACCGCGCTGAAGGCCCCCAGAAGAGAAGCCAGGGAAACATAACGGAATACCACCAGCAGCAGGGCGAAAACCCCGAGACCCGCGAAACCGACCCAGGCAAGTATCGCGAATTGTCCACCAAGGGACGTGGCCACGCCCCGGCCGCCCTGGAATCTCATGAAAACAGACCAGTCATGTCCCGCTATGGCCGCGAAACCGGCCGCCATCTCAGCTACCGGGCTTCCAATCGTGTACCCGGCCAGGAAGACGGCAGAGACTCCCTTGAGCACGTCAGCCATAAAGACGGCCGCGGCGGCTTTCCTGCCGATTGTTCGCATGACGTTGGCCGAGCCCGTCTTGCCGCTCCCATACTGCCTGACGTCCACTCCCTTGAGCTTTCCCGCTATGAACCCGGACGGAATTGAGCCGATCAGGTAGCTGCCCAAGATCACGGCCGCGAACTCGATCATTCCCTGCCCTTTCGTTTGAAGACAATCTTGATGGGAATACCGCCGAATCCAAAGGCTTCCCGAAGCTGGTTCTCCAGGTACCGCTGGTATGAGAAGTGCACAAGGGTCGGGTCGTTCACGAAAAAAATGAATGTGGGAGGCGCAGCTTCGGCCTGAGTCACGTAGGAAACTTTCAGTTGTCTGCCCCTGAGCGAGGGCGGCGGGCGGGAGCTCAGTATGCGGTTGATAGTCTGGTTGAGCTGCGCGGTAGCGATCCTCTTCTCCCGTTCATGGGCTATCTTCAGAGCCGCAGGCAAAACCCTTCTGGTTCCCTGCTTGAGCAGGGCCGATACGAACAGGACTGGGGTTCCCGGGAAGAACCTGAGACTGGTGCGTATTTGCTCGGCGCTTTCCTCGGGTTCCAGCGCTTTTTCCCCGGCCAGGTCCCACTTGTTCACCACCACTACCAGCCCCCTGTAAGCATCCTTTACGTAGCCTGCTATATGCGCGTCCTGGGCCGTAAATAGATCCCCCGCTTCCGTAACCAGCAGGACCACATCCGCCCTTGCAATCGCGCGCAGCGATCGCATGACGCTGTATCGCTCGATGCCGGCCTCGATTCGCCCGCGGCGACGAATTCCGGCCGTATCTATGAACAGAACCGGCTCGCCCCTGTAAGTGAAGACGGTATCCAGAGCGTCGCGGGTGGTGCCGGGCGCCTCGCTGACGACGGCCCTTTCCTGCCCGATAATGGCGTTGAGCAACATAGACTTGCCCACGTTCGGGCGCCCCAGGATGGCGATCTTGACCATGCCGGGTTTCTCCAGGACAGGCGTGCGGGGAGGCAGGACGGCCATTACGGCTTCCATTAGATCGCTTATGCCTGTCCCGTGAAAGGCGCTCACTGCAATCGGTTCACCGATCCCGAGCTCATGGAACTGGAAGGCCTGCTGCCGCCGCTCCTCATTGTCTGCCTTGTTGGCGGCCAGAATGACGGGTTTATGCGAGCGCCTGATAGTCTCGGCTACTTCGAGATCAGGCAGCGTCACCCCATCCAGAACGTCGACCATGAATATAACCGCGTCCGCTTCCCGGATGGCTACCTCGGCCTGCTTCTGTACTTCCTGCCTGAGGCTTGATTCCGGCTTCGGTTCCAGCCCTCCGGTGTCCACTATGCTGATTTCGCGGTCGCCCCAGCTAATATCCGCGTATACCCTATCTCGCGTGGTGCCGGGGACGTCCTCGACAATGGCTATCCGTTCGCCGGCCAGGCGATTGAACAGCGTCGACTTGCCCACGTTCGGCCTTCCGACAACGGCCACCATTGGTACTGTCATGATTGGCCCAGAGCCTTCAACAAGATCGCTTTCTGTATATGCAGCCTGTTCTCCGCCTGGTCAAAGACGACGGAGCAGCTGGAATCAACGACTGTCTCTTCGACCTCTTCTCCGCGATGGGCAGGCAGCGGGTGCATGAAGATGACATCTCTCGCAGCCTTCGAGAGGAGAGCGGGGGTAACCTGGTAACTCCTGAAGGCAGCGCGGCGCTTCTCCGCTTCATCCTCCTGGCCCATGCTTGTCCACACATCAGTGTACACTACGTCAGCTCCCTCAACGGCTTCCTCCGGCCTGTCGACTATTGTTATGCGGGCTCCTCGGGAGATTGCCTTTCCCCGTTCCCGGATATCGTCGGGTACAGCATAGGCGGGCGGTGAAGCCGCCCTGAAATTGACGCCAAGAAGCATACAGGCGAGCAGCAGGCTGTTCGCAACATTATTTCCGTCACCGATATAAGCGAGGTCAAGCCCTTCAAGCCTTGCCTTGTGTTCGTACATGGTAAGCAGGTCCGCCAGTGCCTGGCACGGATGCTCATGGTCTGAAAGCGCGTTAATTACAGGAACAGAGCAGTGTTCAGCCAGAGCTTCCACCGTGGCATGAGCAAATGTGCGTGCCGCCAGGACATCGACATACCGGCTGAGCGTGCGGCCAACATCCGGGATCGACTCTCTCGTACCGAGCCCGATCTCGGCGGGAGACAGGTACAGGCAGTGCCCTCCGAGCTGGTGCATGGCCACATCGAAGCTCACCCGCGTTCTCAGCGACGGCTTCTCAAATAGGAGTGCAAGGCTCTTCCCCTTGAGGCTCGATGAGAGGCCGGCCCGCTTCATCTGAATAGCGGCGGTAAACAGATCCCGCGCGCGTTCCGCCGACAAGTCGCAAATTGAAAGAAGGTCTTTGCCCTTCATGCTCTCCTCCTGTGCCGTGACCGCTGGCCGACGAGTTAAGTATAATACAAGAGGTCATGATTCTGCCAGCAATGGTCTATAGCGGGAAGACATCCAGGCTCCCGTAAGCAAAGAGAGCCGGGCACAGTTATAATACTACGGGGGAACGGCCTGAGAGAGGGGTGAAATGTCTATCAGTTCGGACATCAGGGAATACGCGCTGAGTCTTGGCTATGACCGCGTGGGCTTCACCACGGCAGAGCGTTTCACTCTTCTTGAGCAAGCGCTTTCTGAACGGCCGCAGATGTACTCGTGGGCGATGGACGGATCTCTCCAACTACTGAAATCAGCAGACCCCGGGAATATCATGCCGGGCGCAAGATCAATCGTCGTAACTGTCTATGACTACAGCAAGCAATCTTACCCGAAAGCGCTGGCGGGCAAGATTGGACGAGTGTACCTGGCATACGGCGCCGGGGCTCTACACGCTGTCCACAGAGCGCGGCATAGCCTTCTCCGGGAATTCCTTGTGAAGCTGGGAGCCAGAGTGGCCCGAGGCAGCATTTCGCCCCCCGCCCGTCTGGCAGGCGCGCGTGCCGGGGTGACAGACTTTGGAAAGAACTGTTTTGCCTTTGCCAGGGACATTGGCTCGTTCATCGTCATTAACACACTGGTGACTGATATTGACCTCCAGTACGATGAGCCCGCGCTCGAGGTTGGGTGTCCTGACAAGTGCACCCTGTGCCTGGATACGTGTCCCACGGGAGCCCTTTACCAACCGCTAAGAATGAACCCTTTGCGGTGTGTTGCCTACAATTCCTACGCCACCCCGGGCACTGTATTTGGCAATGTATCTGATATTCTGTCCCCCGAGATTAGAGAAGGAATGGGGAGCTGGGTCTATGGCTGCGACATCTGCCAGGAGGTCTGTCCGCGCAATCAGCCGCGGCTCAAGGCCAGGCTGCCATCGAATGCGTACCTGGAGCACATCGCGGGTGACTTCGCTCTGGACAGGCTGCTTAATATGTCTGATGAGCACTTCCGCGGCCGGGTCCTCCCGCTTCTGCAATATATCGGGGACAGGCGATACTTCCAGAGGAATGCGGCTGTAGCTCTGGGAAACCTTCGAAACGAGGATGCCATCCCTGCGATTACACAGGCAATACAAGGCCCGGATGCCCTCGTGCGCGGCCATGCTGCCTGGGCCCTGGGCAAGATAGGGACAGGCAAAGCGCGCGTGATACTCAATCGCTGCCTGCTCCGGGAGGGCTCATCGTTTGTCAGAGACGAAATTCGCGCGGCACTAGCGAGATAGGATGCATGCGGCTCTGCCGGCAATAACTTGTTGACCTTTCCCCAGCAATGTTATAATCCGCTTCAAGAGCACTTCGAACACTATGAACTATCCCGCAGCGCTCGACTTCATCCTTGGACGCACCGACTATGAACGATGGCCGGGGTATACCTATGCCAGCAGATTTGATCTGAGGCGCATGCACGATTTGCTTGGCCGCCTGGGCGATCCTCATCTGGAAGAGCGAACGGTGCATATCGCCGGCTCCAAGGGAAAAGGCAGCACCGCCGCCATGATTGCAGCGGGTTTGCAGGCAGCCGGATATCGCACGGGGCTCTACACTTCTCCGCACCTCATCACTTTGAGGGAAAGGATCAAGGTGGACGGGAAACAGATCCTCAAGAGCGAGTTGGCCCGGGTTACGGAGCGTATGCGCACGCACGTGGAGGAGATGGACAAAACGCAGGTGTACGGGGAGCTCTCCACGTTTGAGCTGCTGACGACAGCCGGGTTCCTGCACTTTGCGGACAAGAAAGTCGGGTTCACGGTCCTTGAAACCGGCCTGGGCGGGAGGCTGGATGCTACCAACGTGGCGCAGCCCGAAATTTGCGTCCTCACCTCCATCGGGCTTGATCATACCCAGGTCCTGGGGGACACGATAGCGAAGGTCGCCGCCGAGAAAGCGGGGATCATCAAGGAAGGCGTACCGGTTGTCACCTCCCCTCAGGATGATCAGGCTTACGATGTCATACAGCAGGCTTGCCTGCAGAAGGGCGCCGGGTTGATAAGCGTGGGGCGGGACATTGGATATACGAAAGTGAACGCCAGTCCGGGGGGACAGGTCCTGCAAGTGGAAGGACAGAAAGGTTCCTACCGAGTAAGCATACCTTTGCTGGGGGCGTACCAGGCGCAGAACGCCGCGACCGCCGTTGCCGCCCTGGAAGCACTCGGTGTTTCCAGCGAGCATATAGAAACGGGGCTGGCGCGCACGTACTGGCCCGGCCGGCTCCAGGTGGTGAGGAAGAGGCCCTTGCTGGTACTGGACGGCGCGCATTCTCCGGATTCAGCGAGGAAGCTTGCTGAATCCCTGGTGCAGTATTTTGATTTCTCCAAATTAATTCTTATAATAGGCACGTCGGCTGACAAAGATACATCAGGGATAGTTGCCGCACTCGGGCCGCTGGCGGGCCGTGTCTATGTGACCAGGGCGCGCCATCCCCGGTCGACCGCGGCTGAGGTGCTGGCAGACCAGTTTGCACGAGCCGGTATAAAGGCGGTGGTCGAGGAAAGTGTCAGCAGGGCTATAGACAGGGCACTCCAGGAAGCAGGGAAGAAGGATCTGATCTGCGCAACCGGCTCGCTCTTTCTCGTGGGCGAAGCGCTCGAACACCTGTGGGGAAGAAGCCCCGAGGTCTACCCGCCATCCCGGAACCAGCAACCGCTGCCGTTAGAGGAGGATACTGGATGAGGCATGTGAGGTCCGACATCTCGCATAAATCGAGCACAACGTCAGTAGTCGATAAGGAGCTTGTTCATCTTCTCGATACGGTCGGGAGGGATAAGCCCGTGCCCGAGCCGGCCGTGAGACCGCGTAGAGGTGCGAGGAAGGACAAGAGGCGCCGGGTAGTCGTGACCGGGATGGGCTCGATTACGCCGCTGGGCCTTACGATAGACGAGTTCTGGCGGGGCCTGCTCGAAGGCAGGTCCGGAATCTCACTTACCACCCTATGCGATGTAAGCGACCTGCCATGCAAGATATCAGGAGAAGTAAAAGGCTTCGATCCGCGGAATTACATGGACTACAAGGAAACAAGGAGGATGGCCCGGTTCAGCCAGTTCATTGTCGCTGCATCACGTATGGCCATTGACGACGCCGGGTTGAAGCTGGAACGTGAACGACCGGACCGCATGGGGGTCCTGGTCGGGAACGGCATCGGCGGTTTCCCTGAAGCAGAGGCAGGCTGTCGCACGCTCATTGCGAAGGGCGGCATGCGCATGAATCCCTTCTTCATGCCCATAATCCTGCCTAACATGGCCGCCGGGCAAATCAGCATGATATTCGGCCTCAAAGGATTCTCTTCGACTATAACTACCGCCTGCGCGGCAGCCACGCAGGCGATCGGCGAGGCTATCGAAGTCATAAGGCGTAACAAGGCCGATATCATGGTTGCAGGCGGCACGGAGGCCGCCATAACGCCCACCGGCATCGCCGGGTTCTGCGTTATGAAGGCTTTGAGCACCAGGAATGATGAACCGACCAAGGCCAGCCGTCCCTTTGATGCGAAGCGGGACGGCTTCATTCCCGCTGAAGGCGCAGGCGCTCTCATACTCGAGAGTCTCGAGCACGCCGTTCGCCGGGATGCGCGGATTTATGCAGAGGCAGCAGGTATTGGCATTTCATCGGATGCTTACCATGTCACGGCCCCGGACACCGAGGGGTCCGGAGCCGTCCGGGCAATGCGGCTGGCGATAGAAGATGCGGGGCTGGCACTCCACGACATCGATTACATCAATGCCCATGGCACTTCAACTCCCATTAATGACCCTATCGAGACTCTCGCGATAAAGAGTCTATTTGGAGAACAGGCCTACGACCTCGCGGTAAGCTCGACTAAATCGATGATCGGGCATCTCCTGGGCGGTTCCGGAGCGGTTGAAGCGATTGCATGCATTAAGTCGATCGTAGAGGGCATAGTCCATCCTACGATCAATTATGAGTATCCGGACCCTGACTGTGACCTGGACTACGTACCCAACGTAGCCCGGCGCAGGGGAGTGAGGGCGGTGCTTTCGAACAGCTTCGGTTTCGGCGGACAGAATGCCTGCCTGGTCTTCAAGAAGTACGAGGACTAGGCGGCAGCTCACACTCCATCGTAGACTGGGGAGGAAAAGTAGCCTTTAGGTCAAATTTTCGCGCCAAAAGTCTCTTGACCTTGCCTTGCCCGTCTGCTATTGTTTTCCTTGCGCCCCGGAAAATCTGCTTCCGTTTTGTCCCTCAAGGCAATCGATTCTGTGCCGACATCTTCGGGAGGTAATCCCTCGGCGGCTTTCTCCCACAGGCACAATGACAGGGTGGACTTCCTCGCCAGGAAAGTACATTCGTACTGATACATCGCAAGAAAACCTGATCCGAGCCTGTACTCTAATCATCATTCGCAGGCCCGAGGGGCGCCCCAACCCGAGGAAATAATGAAGGGAAAATCAGCAGCGGAACTCTGGCAGGCATCGCTGGAGGAGCTGCGAACAAAGGTAAGCCCGGCTAACTACAAGACCTGGCTGAGGAACACGGTAGGGCTGGTCCAACGTGACGGTAATCTAGTGGTCGGCGTGCCAAGCTCTTTCGTGAACGAGGCTCTGGAAAAACGACTCCATCCCCTTATCGAGAAGACGGTCAGCGGTATCGCCGGCCGCCCCCTGACAATCGAATTTCAGGTACATCTCGGCGAGAATACCGGCCTTGAGCCGCGTTCTCCTGCGCCCACTAACCACAGCTACAGCCAGCGGACAGCTCCAGCGAAGTTCAACCGCCGCTACACGTTCGACACTTTCGTAGTAGGCGCCTGCAACCGCCTGGCGCACGCGGCATCCATGCGGGTAGGCCATGATCCGGGGGGCAGCTACAATCCCCTATTCATGTACAGCGGTGTAGGCCTGGGGAAAACACACCTGATGCATGCAATAGGATGGGTATCCCTGAGAAGCTGCACCCGAGTAATGTACGTGACGGCCGAACAGTTTACAAATGAGTTCATCAGCGCGATCCGCGAAGGCAAGAGCGAAGACTTCCGGAACAAGTACCGGAGCGTTGACGTGCTTCTCCTGGACGATGTCCAGTTCATAGCCGGCAAAGAGCAGACCCAGGAAGGTCTTTTCCATACCTTCAATGATTTGCATACCGCAAACAGGCAGATCGTGCTCAGCTGCGACCGGCCTCCGAAGTCTCTCACTCTCCTCGAGGACCGTCTCAGATCCCGCTTCGAATGGGGGCTCATCGTGGATATGCAGCCGCCCGACCTGGAAACCAGAATGGCTATCCTGCAGAAAAAGGCTGAAGAGGAGAAAGCCCACGTCCCGGTGGAGGTATTGGACCTCATCGCCCGGAAGGTCCAGAAAAACATTCGGGAACTCGAAGGGGCTCTCAACAGGGTGCTTGCCTATTCCAGGCTCATCAAGGAGCCCCTCACAACTGAACTGGTAACCCGCTCGCTGGCGGAAATCTCCGGGGACGCTCACCGGCGCACCCTTACTCCCGCGGGCATCGTTAATACAGTCGCGGCATATTATGGGCTGAAAGCCGACACCCTGCAGGGAAAGAGGAGAGACAAACCTTTCACGGTAGCGCGCCAGCTCATCATGTACCTGCTGCGCGAAGAGCTTAAATGCTCCTGGACCCAGATCGGAAAAGAGTTGGGCGGCCGGGACCACAGCACTGTCCTGCATGGTTACCACAAGATCACGACTGACTTGAATACCGATTCAACCTTGCTCCGTGAACTGCTCGAGATCAGGGAAGGCCTGTACAACAAGGCCGGCTAATTCTTTCCACCTCGTCCAGATTCGCAGACAACATAAATCTGTGGATAAGTCTCTGTTTTCTGTGGAAATCTCGTTTACTTTGTGGATAAGTCAAGTCCTGTTATGCCCGTTCTGTTTAAAGCGGTCCCACCCCCTGAGCTTGCGACCAGCCCCACTTTTCTCCACCCCAAACACCGGCTTTCGAACCTCGAGTCCACTATCCACCCCAAGCTACCCAGCTATGATATCCACAGTTTTCAGCTCCCTTACTATTACTTATTACATCACCAGATACTTTTTTCCGGTATAATTGACTAGCCGAAAGTCTTATTAACGGGAACGTGCTTTGATAGACCGGGTGGAAATTTATGTAAAGGCTGGCGACGGGGGAAACGGCATAGCCAGTTTCCGCAGGGAGAAGTTCGTTCCCTTTGGGGGCCCTGACGGCGGTGACGGTGGTGATGGAGGAAGCGTATGGCTGGCTGGTGATTCAAGCGTCTCTACGCTCCAGGACTTCAGGTACCGTTCCCGTTTCAAGGCCCAAAGAGGCGGACATGGGAAGGGCAAGAACATGACGGGGAAAAAGGGTGAGGATCTGTCGATTAAGGTGCCGCTGGGGACCGTGGTCCGCAGGAAGGGGGAGGGTGGTTCCGGGGAGGTTGTGGCGGACATAGTTGAGCAGGGTCAGCGAATCCTGATTGCCCGCGGCGGAAAAGGCGGGCTGGGCAACACCCGCTTTGCCACGTCGACCAACCAGGCCCCACGGCGGGCTACGCCCGGCAAGCCGGGAGAGGAAGCATCGCTGGTGCTTGATCTGAAGCTGATAGCGGATGCGGGCATTGTAGGCTACCCCAACGCCGGCAAGTCCACTTTGCTCAGCAGAGTCTCCCGCGCGCGACCAAAGATCGGGCATTATCCTTTTACGACAACAGAGCCCATGCTGGGGGTCGTCGAGGCGGGCGGCCGGTCTTTCTTGTTGGCCGATATACCAGGGATTGTTGAGGGCGCGCATAAAGGAAAGGGGCTGGGGCTGGAATTCTTAAGGCATGTGGAACGGACCCGGGTGCTCATCCATGTGGTGGACGGGGGCGTGGAGGACCCTCTTTCCGACTTCAAGAAGGTGGAAGCTGAATTCGCGGCCTACCCGGCAGATCTGAAGCAGAAACCCCGCATTATCGCCGTTAACAAGATTGACCTGACCCACGTGCGTGAACGGAGAGCGGCACTGGAAGGGGACTTCGATCAATTGAACATGCCTCTGCACTTCATATCAGCCGCCACCGGGGAGGGCGTAGACGGGCTTATCAGGAAGGTGCTGGAGATACTCACGGCGACCAGGCCGGTCCCCGCGGCACCGGAGGAAGAGACGAAAGTATTCCGGCCGCGGCCCGTCAGTTCCCGCAAGTCCGCAGGAGAGGAAAACCGGAGACATGGATGAACGCCTGGGGATATTCGGCGGCACCTTCGATCCAGTGCACCAGGGTCATTTGATAGTCGCCGAGCGTGTGAGGGAGCAGTTGAGGCTTTCGCGCGTGCTATTCATACCGGCGGGCAACCCGGTATTCAAGCAGAACCGGATTGTCTCCCCCGCGCCCGCCAGGCTGGAAATGGTCAGGCTCGCAATAGAATCCAACCCGAACTTCGAGGTCTCATCCGTGGAGATCGACAGGCCGGGCCCCACTTACAGTGAAGACACAATCCTTGAACTGCGCTCTGCCCTGGGGTCTATGGCCAAATTCTTCTTCATAATGGGTCTGGACCTGCTGGCGGACCTTCCGGCCTGGAAGAATCCATTTCGGCTGATCGAGGAGTGCCAGGTGGTGGCGGTGACCCGGCCGGGAGACCGGTTCGATCCGAAGCAGCTGGAGGAAGACCTGCCGGGAGCGGCTCACAGTATAATGTACCTGGACGTGCCCCGGATTGAAATAAGCAGCACCGATATCAGGAACAGGGTCGCGCAAGGTCTTTCGATCAAGTACCTGGTGCCGGGGGACGTCGAGCAATACATCCGCGAACACAGACTGTATGCGAAGGAAGGGGGCGAGAATGCCGGATGTGGATGATAGGCTGCTCCAGCTGTTCAAGAAAGAGGCAGTCCTGCAGGGAGAGTTTGTGCTTGCCTCAGGGATGAAGGCCTCCTTCTATTTCGACGGCAGGATGGTTACGCTCTCCGCGGAGGGAGCATACCTGGTCGGTAAACGGCTCCTGGAGATAGCTGTCCAGGCAGGCGCGGAAGCTGTCGGAGGAATGACCATGGGTGCTGATCCTATGGCTGCTGCCGCGTCGGTAATGAGCTACCAGGAAGGAAAGCCGCTTTCGGCCTTTATCGTGAGGCCCGACTCGAAAGGACACGGGACCCAGAAGCGGGTGGAGGGCCCGCTCCGCAAGGGTTCCCGGGTCATGATCGTTGACGATGTCGTTACCACCGGCGGCTCTATCCTCGGGGCTATAGAGGCAGTAGAGGCTGAGAAGTGCACGGTGGTCAAGGTTGTCGCGCTTCTAGACCGCTGCCAGGGCGGATCGGATGAGATCAGGCGGCGCGGCTATGACTTTGCTGCCCTGCTTGTCTCCGACGCTTCCGGCGAGGTAATGCTTCCAGAATGAACCGCTGCAACCAAAGACGTCAGGGCGCGAGCCGGGCGGCGCGTTCACTTTAGCCGGAAAATATGGTAAAATATAAAAGTGGACCTTTACTCATTATCTGGCAATGGCAACCGTTCCCGGAAACAAGGCGGCAGCCCCTTCTCCTACAAAACCACCACCCCCATTAGCCTGATGACTTCTTCGTCGAAGCCTTTTCCAGCTCGTTCACCGGAGGTCTGATCTAACCCATGATCGAGAATCACGTTAACGGCCCCGATAATCACTATACGGCGGCTGATATTCAGGTACTGGGCGGCATTGAAGCGGTCAGGATGCGCCCCAGTATGTATATCGGGAGCCCCGACCAGAGAGGCCTTCATCACCTCGTCAATGAGATCGTGGACAACAGCATAGATGAGGCTATGGCGGGTTACTGCACCATGGTCGAGGTGACGATCCACCAGGACAGCGTGGTAAGTGTGGCGGATAACGGACGCGGCATCCCCGTCGAGGTACATCCAGCTACCGGCGTCTCAGCCCTTGAAACTGTTATGACCACGCTTCATGCGGGAGGGAAGTTCGGCAGCGGCAGCTACAGGGTTTCCGGGGGACTGCACGGTGTAGGAGCTTCTGTTGTGAACGCGCTCTCCGCCTGGGCCAAGGCGGAAGTGAAGCGGGACGGCAAGCTCTACTGCCAGGAGTACGAACGAGGCTCTCCAAAATACGACGTCAAGGAAAACGGTTACTCCAACGGCAGCGGCACCACGATAAGCTTCCTGGCGGATACGGACATCTTCGGAAGGATCGACTACAACTTTGACGTGCTCGCCCAGTCGTTCCGTGAAATGGCTTATCTTAACAGGGGCGTAGAAATATGGTTCAAGGATGAACGGTCCGGCGAGGAGAAGACCTTCTATTTCGAAGGCGGCATCGTCAGCTTCGTGCGCCACCTCAACAGGAAGCGGGATGTGCTTCAGCCTATGCCCGTTTCTGTTTCGGGGATGGTCAACGGCACACAGATCGAGGTCGCGCTCCAGTACACGAACGCCTTCACGGAATCGACGTTGAGTTTTGCCAATTGCATCAATACCATGGACGGCGGCACTCATCTAACCGGATTCCGCACCGCTCTTACCCGCGCGCTGAACGACTATGCGCGAAAGTACAAATTCATCAAGGAGAATGAGCCCAACCTTACCGGCGAGGATGTCAGGGAAGGGTTGACGGCGATAGTAAGTGTCAAGGTCACCTCCCCGCAGTTCGAAGGGCAGACCAAGACCAGGCTGGGAAACCAGGAAGTCAAGAACCAGGTAGAATCGGTGGTCGCCGACGGCCTCGCGGTCTACCTTGAGGAACACCCGGCGGAGTCGAAGCGGATCATGGAGAAGTGCCTTACCGCCGCCCGGGCGCGCGAAGCCGCACGCAAGGCGAGGGACCTGGTAAACAGGAAGGGCCTCCACGATACTGCTACACTGCCGGGAAAGCTCGCCGAATGCGCCGAGAAGAACCCCGAGGAATGTGAACTCTATATAGTTGAGGGAGACTCTGCCGGCGGCTCCGCCAAGCAGGGAAGAGACAGGCGCTTCCAGGCGATCCTGCCA
>JACUUS010000047.1 GCA_014859215.1 Dehalococcoidia bacterium
CATAAAGAATAATGGGCAGGTCTACCGCGTACGAAATCGCCTGATAGTGGCCGCATATATCGTCGTCTGAGAGCGGATAGTAGAGCGGCAGGGTAATCATGAAGCCGCTCGCGCCGAATTCACCAGCGTGCTTGCTCAGCAGGATGACTTCATCAGTGCCCATAGCGGACGGGCAGACAATCACCGGCAGGCGTCCCGCGGCCTGTTTCACTGCTATATCAATGACCTTCTTTTTTTCTTCCACAGTAATATATGGAAATTCCCCTACGCTTCCCAGCACGACCAGCCCATGTACATTGCTCCTGACTAGAAAGTCAACTTCGTGTCTGAGCGCCTTCTCATCGACCTCCAGCTTGCTGTTGAAAGGGGTTACCAGCGCGGCATAGACTCCCTCGAATTTCATTTCAGCCCTCCTTTTGGGATAGTACCCGCAACTTGACGGAGTCCTAACATCATATCTTTGTCCGATTAGCAGGGCAACCCCGTCCCCTTTACCAGAGACTGAAAAGGCGAAAACTCCACTTCAGCCATATTGACTTCTGTCCTGTTCGCTCTATGATTTCCTTGCCACCCGGTGAGAAGGGAGGCATCCCATGCGCAGGCTTCTGAGGGTCAATCTTTCCAGCGGCAAGACAGGCGTGGAGGACATTCCCGCCGCGACTGCCGAGGACTTCGTCGGCGGACGCGGATTCTGCGCGAAGTACCTTTATGACGGGGTCAAGCCAGGGACCGACCCCCTCGGACCGGAGAACAAGCTGCTACTGGTGGCCGGCCCGTTGGCGGGAACCAGCGCGCAGGCCTTCTCCAAGTGGATCGCCGTCACGAAGAGCCCGCTGAGCAACACGTTCACGCGAAGCGTGGGCGGTGGCGATTTCGGCGCCTGGCTCAGGTGGGCCGGATTAGAGCTAATCATCCTGGAGGGCAAGGCACCAGAGCCGTCCTATCTCTATATCCACGACGGCGGCTGCGAGATACGCAACGCCTCCCCGATCTGGGGCAAAAGCACCAGCCAGTCGCAGAGATACCTGAAGAAGGAGCATGGCCCCGCGGCAAGGCTGGTATGCATCGGACCCGCCGCAGAGAAGCTTGTACTTTACGCTCCCATTATATGCGACCGGCGTGCCGCCGGGCGGGGCGGTACGGGAACCGTTATGGCCTCCAAGAACCTGAAGGCCATCGTAATCGAGTCTTCACGCAGGGACCTTGTCGCGAACCCGGCGGAGTTCAGGAGACTGGTCCGGCAGCAGGTCAACGCGATGAAACAGGGCCTGGGCTTCGACGTGTTCCTTGAATACGGCACCGTCCAGGGACTCGACTACTTCTACCCGGTATTCGGGTCCATACCAATGAAAAACTACCGCTACGGCGAGCTTCCCGGTTGGTCCGACAACATCGGGATGTGGCCCTACGCCAAGCTGACACAAAAGCACGTTGGCTGCTACAGCTGCGCCCTGAAGTGCGGCAAAGTGCGGAAGATAACCGAGGGACCTTACGCCGGTATCACCACAGAGGGACCACAGTTCGAGACTGCGTGGGCGTTCAGCGGGCCTTCCGGCTGCCACGATACACAGGCCACCCTGGTCGCGAATCACCTTTGCTACGAGCTGGGACTTGACACGATAAGCACAGGCAATACGATCGGCTTCGCCTATGAGCTCTTCGAAAAGGGAATTCTGACCGCGAAAGACACGGACGGCCTCATGCTCAAGTACGGAGACCCCGCTCCAATGCTCGCGCTCGTGGAGAAGATCGCGCGCCGCGAAGGCGTCGGCGATATCCTGGCGGAAGGGGTGAAGAGAGCGGCGGCGTATTTCGGGAAAGGCTCCGAACAGTACGCAATGCACGTGAAGGGCCTGGAGATGCCGGGCTACGATCCGCGTGCGCGTAAAGCAATGGGTATGAACTTCGCGCTGAGCAATATGGGCGCATGCCACAACTACGGCTGGCCCCAGCAGGAGATCGGCGATCCCCGGCCCCGCCTCCTGGACCCGGCGGCGGACGAGGGCCAGGGCGATGTGATCAAGTATAACCATGACTCCACAGCGGCGCTCGAACTGGGTATAGCCTGCATCTTTCCCAGTCACCACCTGGCCTTCTTCGGCCTCGATCTCATGGGGAGCATGCTCGCCGCGGCCACCGGCGTTACGAAGTTCGAGAACGAAGACTATCTTATGTACACGGGCGAGAAGGTCTACAACCTCGAACGCTGTTTCAATACACGCGAGGGATTCGATCGCAAGGACGACGCCCTGCCCAGACGTATGTACACGGAGCCCCTGAAGGGCGGTGTACGGAACGGCGAAGTGGTCAGGAAGCCTGACGCTATCCTCGACCAGTACTACGATCTGCGAGGCTGGGACCGGAACGGCATCCCTGCTGCCCGGACACTGGCCCGGCTCGGTCTTGACAGGGTCGATAAGGATATCGCGCGTTTCCGCAGGTAAGACCCGAGAGACAAGATGAGAGAAGCCGTATTCGAAGGGAAACGAACTTTCGCGGTCAAAGAAATGTCGGAACCCGTCCCGGGCGAGGGCGAGGTAACGATAAAAGTCCACTGCTGCGGAATATGCGGCTCCGATTTGCACACTTACGTCGAGGGCGCTCAGGCACGGTACGGGCACGAGTTCGCCGGTGATATCGTCGAGGTCGGACCCGGTGTGAAGGGCTGGCAGGCAGGGGACCGGGTCGCCGCCGAATCCGTAGGCTCCTGCGGCGAGTGTTTGTGGTGCCGGCGCGGCGAGATCAACCTCTGCCAGGACTTCTACGCCGTCTGGTCGGGCACTGCCGGAGCTTTCGCGACTTATACAAAGTCCAGGGCGGACCGCCTGCACAGGCTCCCTCCTGAGATCAGCTACGAGGAAGCATCGCTGGCCGAACCCGCCGCGGTAGCCCTGCATGCCGTCCAGCTGTCAAGCATTCGAGCGGGAAGTACGGTAGCCGTGCTCGGCCTCGGTCCCATCGGCAACCTCGTGGCGCAACTGGCGCGGGCCTCGGGCGCGGGGACGGTCTATGCCACCGAAGCGAGCAAAACGAGGCTGGAGCTTGCCCGGAAGTTCGCGGACCACGTGGTAGACGTGGGGCAGGTCGATCCCGTGGAAGAAATCCTTGCTCTGACCTCCGGCACGGGCCCGGATATAGTGTTCGAATGCGCGGGGGCGGTGTCCACGACACAACAAGCGCTTGCCCTTGCCCGCCGCGGCGGTTCCGTCATATTGGTAGGCATGTGCCTGCATCCGATGGAAATGCTGATCGGGAACCTGGTACTGAGGGAGCTCACACTGAAGGGCTCGATGTGCTTCCACGCCGGTGAATATTCGAAGGCGATGGAAATGATAAAGCACGGGAAGATCGACGTTCTCTCGCTGGTGACCGCGCGCCTGCCCCTGGACCGCATAAACGAGGCCTTTGAACTGGCGCTCAGCGGCGACGGCGGCAAAATACTGGTCTTTCCCTGAGCCAGAGGCTATACCTTGACCCGCATCCCGTCATGGGCAAAGCGTATGCCGGGAAGCCCGGCTTCCAGTCGCCGGTAATCATCGTAGCCCCGGTTCCAGTATTCCTCCAGGTGCACGAACACAACCTGCCTTGCCCGTACGCGCCTGGCAAGCTCCAGCGTCTGCTCGAACGTATAGAGAGTGGTCCTGGAAATATGGCCCGGCGGGTACTTGAAACGGTGCCTGAGCCCCGTTTCGAAAATGCCCGGCTGGATGATGAGCAAATCTGCATCCATCACCTCTTCGACCTCCGGGAAGGGCTTGATGTCGCAGGGGGCGTAGACCGCCTTCTTGCCCGCCTTTTGGAAGACGTTCACAAAAGAGAGCCTGGAGCCCCGCTGCACCGGAATAGCCGAAATGAGGACATCGTCTACCTGTACCTCTTCCCTGAAGATATGCAGATCGAGGAATCCGCTCGCCTGGAAGAAATCGATGACTGGGCCGTACTGTGACGATATCCCGCTCAGGGGAGCGAGAAGCTGTTCCGGCAACAGGAGAGTAATCCGCTTAGCCGGGTAGCCCGTCCAGGTGCGGAAGTCAAGCGCGATCTGCTCGACAACCCGAAATCCCTCGGTATGGTCGGGATCAAGGTGGGTGAACATCAGGTAGTCCACCCGGCGGACGCGCGACCGGTTCAGCAAGATAGCTGTCTCGGCGGGCGTATCGATCAGCAGGTTAACGTCATGCAGGAAGGCGGATGGCCCGGCCCTCGAATAAGGGAGGCCTTTCAGCCTGGCTTCCCGGCACACCCGGCATCCGCAGAGGGGTTTGGGAATAACCGAACACCCGCCTGAGCCGAGGATAGTCCATCTCATTCTCAGCCAATCTCCGGCATGGCGTACCTCTCCGGTCCGTGGTGGTGCTTGAGATCGCCGTCCATGGTGCCGCGCACTCTTTCTCTCTCCTCGGCGAAGTCAAACCCGGTCCAGATACCGATCGAACCCAGCACCGAGTCCTGCGGGTGGTATTTCCTGAAGATGCTGAAGTAGAAAGCCGCTTCCCGGCTGTTTATTGTAGCCTTCGGGTTCTCCGCCTTGATTCGCTGATAGTCCTCTTCACTGATTTCGCTATGGGCAAGCTTTTCGCCGAGGTCCTCGCAGCCGGCCCCCTGAGTGTACTGGACCTTGTACCTCCAGAGTATCTCGTCCGGCAGATAGCCTGTTCCCTCGAACGCCTTGCGCAGGATCCATTTTTCGATTCGGTCTCCCACGTATTCCGACTCCCTGATCTTCAGCTCGGGTGGAATCTTCATAGCCAGATCGACCATAGCGACATCCAGAAACGGGACTCTGAGCTCAAGGCTGAAGTACATCCCCATGCGGTCCGCGCGCTGAAGGTTGATGTTGTGCAGGTTGCCGATACAGCGTCTCGCTTCCCTGTTGAGAACATCCGAAGGGTAGTGTTTCATGTAGTGGTACCCTGTGAATAACTCGTCTGCCCCCTCGCCTGTCAGGACCACTGTTACATAATCCGCCGCCAGCTTGCAGGTGAAGTAGCACGGTACCGCGCAGCGCACAAGCGAGGGATCATAGCTTTCCAGCTTCTTTATCACCAGAGGCAGGGCCTCGTAGTACTCGTCTTCCGTGAAAACCAGCTCGTGGTGTGTCGAGCCTATGTGCTTCGCGGCGACCCGCGACGCCTTCAAATCGTCGCTCTCGTCGCCATTCGCATCACGCATGCCGACAACGAAGGTGTGCAGATGCGGAATCTCCTCAGCCGCTATGGCCGCCACCAGGCTGCTGTCCAGTCCACCGCTACAGAAAGAGCCCACGTGTATTTCCCTGTCCGCCAGGAGGCGTTTCTTCACCGCCTGTATGAATGTCTCCCGTATCAGCGCACATGTCTCTTCAACATCAGTAAGCAGGTGGTCCTGGATTTCGGGAATCTGGTAATACTGCACAAATCCTTCACGGGGCGTATAATAGTGTCCGGCCGGGAACTCATGGACCTCGTCTACACCGGCCAGGCTCATGGCCCCGAGTTCAGAGCTGAAGTAGAGTCTGCCTTCGTAGTAGCCGTAGTACAGTGGCTTGATCCCGATCGGGTCGCGAGCCAGCATGAAATCACCGCCGTCGAATATGGCAAAGGCGAACATGCCATCCAGGTACTTCACACATTCCGGACCCTTTTCCCGGTACATGTGCAGGATTACCTCAGTGTCAGACCCGGTCGCAAACTCATAGCGGGAGAGGCAGTCCTCTCTCAGCTTCTGGAAGTTGTATATCTCACCATTGCAGACTATTCCCAGCTTTCCGCCTCTCGCGAGGATAGGCTGGTGACCGCCCGTGACATCGACGATGGACAGTCTCGTATGGCCGAATACCATTCCGTTGAGGACATATAATCCGCGGTCGTCGGGCCCGCGATGCGGCAACGCGTCAAGCATGCGATTGACTGTTTTTGTATCTGCGGCGCCCAAACATCCTGCTATACCACACATTGTAGATAACCTTTCATTAGATCGCTGAGGCTGCCGACGGCTGTGACTTCGGCCTCTCCAGGTGACAGAAGAAGGCGGGTCTCAGTGGGTCCCATCTTCCTACCAGCCGGTCATAGGCAGGTTGAGGGAACGTCTTTTTGAAAATCCGGTAGTAGTAGAGCTCCTCAACCGAGGACAGGTACGGATTGCCTTCCGTGCGGTTGAACTCGGCAAGCTCTTCTTCCGAGATTGCCTGCTCGGCCTGGGCCCGCATTATGTAAGCCACGCCCGAGCCCTGGGCGAAGAAGCGCTTTGTCTGGTAAATAATATGATCGGGCAGACAGCCCTCAAATGCCTGCCGCACAATCCACTTCCCGACCTGCTCCTCCCCGTGGATCTTGTGCTCGAGCGGAATCTTCAGGCTGAAGTCCATCACCCTGGCGTCAAGAAACGGCGTCCGGCTCTCGTAAGCGTTGGCCGTATTGAGCCTGTCCAGTCTCTCGAGCGCAGTATTATGGGCGACCCTGATAAGAAAGTCAACGATTCCGGCAACCTCTTCGGGATTCCTCCCCTGCCGGAACTGGCCATCATAACCCGCGAAGAACTCGTCGGCGCCTTCACCTGTAAGCACGCACTTCGTATGGGGACTCACAAACCTGCCAGCCAGGAAATTCGCGATAGCACCATGCACGCAGCTTTCCTCATACATTTCCTGGTGATAGATGGCCAGGGGCAGTATCTCATTTATCTCCTGCTCGCCGAAGATCAGCACGTGGTGGCGGACGCCCAGATACCTGGTCACATCCTTCGCCAGAGGCAGGTCCTGACCCTGCTCCATGCTCACCGTGTAGCATTCAATATCAGGCTTGATCTCGTGCGCCATGTAGGCTATCAGGCTGCTGTCCAGGCCGCCGCTGAGGAGTATTCCCTCTACAGCGTTATCCTTCATCCGCTTCTCGACCGCCTCCATCAGCAGGTCCTTTACCACCTTCTTTGCCTGCTCGTAGTTCTCAAACTCAGGTGTAGTCACCGCCTCCTGAGAATACTTCTGGAACCCCAGCTCTCTCGAGTAGACATAGCCGTGCGGGAATTCCCTTACATCGTCAGCCATATCAACCAGGCTCTTCGCCTCGGAGCCAAAGCACAGGCTGCCGTCACAGTGCCCGTAGTATAGCGGCTTTACGCCGGCCCAGTCGCGGGCAAGCAAGAGCTTGCCTCCGTCATGAATGGCGCAGGCGAAATCGCCATCCAGCTTCCCGGCAAAGCGATGACCGTATTTCTTGTACAGATCCAGCACGACTTCCGCATCCGTCATGCTTCCTTTTTCCGAGTTGTAAACACGCCCGTCCATGACGACCGCCCTGCGATCATCAGAGGCGTAGTGCGAGCCGTCCTTGCTGTCGCCGCCCACATTTAGCTCAATGCAGCCAATCTTCACCCCCGGCCCGCCATTGACCCATACTTCATGATGACCGGGGTAGTGAATCTTTTCCAGCATTGATTCCAACCGGCCCTCCTCAGTGCCCTGGATACCAGCAATTCTAGGCATGATCTTCCTTTCTTGCGTAAGCGTTCGCCGACTGCCCGGCGGGTTCTAGGCCTTTGACGTCTCGAACGAGTCGAGAACCCTGATCGCCTCGAAGCCGTCAAGGCAGAAGGCATCCGCCCCTATTTCTTCTGCAAACTCGGCGGATACCGCCGCGCCGCCGATAAGGACCTTTACTTCGTCCCTTACTCCATTCTGCTTGAGCTCTTCTATCACCTCTCCCATGGCCACCATGGTGGTGGTAAGCAAAGCTGAAAGGCCGAGATAGTCCGGAGACTCTTGCGTCACGTATTCGACAATCTTCTCCGCCGGAACATCTATGCCGAGGTCCTCCACCTCGTACCCGGCACCCTTCAGCAGGATAGCAACGATATTCTTTCCGATATCATGGATATCGCCCTTCACAGTGGCGATAGCGAACTTGCCCTTGGTCTCTACTCTTGATGCTTCCAGGTGCGGCTTCAGGATATCCATCGCGGCGCCTACGGCTTCCGCGGAGGCAAGCATATCAGGGATAAAGTACTCCTTGCGCGAGAACCTCTCGCCCACAACCTGCATGCCGGCGGTGAGCCCGTTTGTAATCAAGTCCTTGAGGGGCACCCCCTGTTCCAGCGCTGCGCGGGTAAGCTCGAGGACGCCCGGCTGGCCGGTCATGTCAGCGTCCACACCTTCATCCTCGCTCGTTTTTCTTCCCTGAATAACGTTTTCCTTGAGCCGGGCAATAATATCTTCACTCATTTCTACGTCCTTTCCGCATGGGTATTGAGCACAGGCAGCAATCCAGGAATCTCGTCAAAGATTCGCCGGGTCGTTGCCAGGTCTATATGCTCGACCGGCCTGGCGAGAAGCTCATTCATCCTTTCATAAGCCAGCGCAAAAACGTCATCCGATTTCCCGTCGCCCTCAAAGGGGTACGGCGAGGACAGCTCGCCGCTACGCAGCACCTTGCGGATATGACTGATGAACAGCTTCTGCTCCGACGCGGTGACCTCGCGCACCTGTTTGACGGCCTGCGCGATATCGTCCTCTCCAATCCGCGGCGGCCGCAGGAAGAACTTGATCATCTTGAAGTGGGCGTCGTCCAGAACCGCCTGCAACAGGCAGAAGACCGAGTTGCAGTCAAGCAGGCCGTAGGCGCAGTGCAGGTACTGCGGCCCGCTCAGGGTCACCAGTAGATTGGAGAACAGCCTTTCGATCGACGACTGCTGGCCGGGTGTCTTCGGATCACAGACCCCGGACGTGGAGTAGTTGGGCAGCCCGTAGTAACGAGCCATCTGAGCACAGTCGACATTGTACTGGCTGGTCTCAACCGCCCCGTATGAGTCTCCGAGGGTGTCCATCCGCGCCCTAACCGGCACGCTTCCGTAGATGACCGGTGTACCTGTCCTCACAAGCTGGCCGAGCGTTATTCCCGCAAGTACCTCGGCATTTATCTGCGCCATGATTCCGGCCTCCCGGATGGGAGCACTGGTGCCTGCCTGCGGCGAGGAAGAGACCACGATCGGCAATCCTCGCCTGCATATCTCAATGAAGGTAGCGGTAGTGTCGTCCACGAACTGAAGCGGGCTCTTGACCAGGCAGGTTATAAACGAGATAAGCGGGTTTTCTTCAAGCTTCTCTTTGCCTCCGGCTATTAGCTGCGCCATTCTGACTACGTTGTCAAGCTGGCCGAGGGTTGTCAGACCAGACATGACATGCTTGGTGGTATTGTTCAGGGAAGCGAAAAACTTGTTGACGTCTTTGTTCTCTTCGGTTATTTCCCTGTCCTGGATGTTCACTGTGCGTATATAGCCGTCGAGCGTCTCCAGATGCTCGCAGACATGGGCTGATTTGCAAAGGTCTGCTACCGTGCCGCGCCTCGGGCGGAACTCCGGCAGCGTGACCTCAGCGCCGCCGCCCGATTTCCTCACGTATGTCTCGAAATTGACATCCAGCCAGATGTTGGTCTCGGACCCGGAAATGAAGTAAACACGGGGTACTTCACCGTCCAGCACCAGCTCATTCGCGGGGTTACGTGCGCCCAGACGCACGGTTCCCGGGGCGCTGTCCAGCGTTCGAACAACCATTTCCTCCGGTATACTTACCTGCCAGCATGGGTGACCGCTGGAGGAGATAGACGAGACCCCGCCGCCGCTGCTGTGAAAGATCTCCGCAGCCTCGGCGTTATAGCATAGCAGACCCGGGTCCTTCAGAATGTCCAGTGAAGACTGGTGCACGCGGGCAATCTGCTCCGCCGTCATCCTTTCCAGAGGCCTGTGAACCAATATTCCTTCTCTCGGCACTTGCTTTCCTCCTCTATAACTCTGCGAGACAGGCATGTGCCTTGAACCTCGCAAACAATGTGAAAACTGGTACAAGCCGGTGGCCCGGCTCGGCATAAACGGGCCTGCTAGTCTATGTAGAACAGGTACAGGTTAATCTCTGCGTAATGCATGGCTGGGAACATTATTACCTCGCGATCTTCACGGCGTCACCCGCACTCAGTGGGACGCCAGGGCATCCACAACCCGCACAGCCTCGAAACCGTCGGCACCGTAACCGTCCGCGCCTATGCTCCTGGCGTATTCTTCGGAAACAGGCGCTCCGCCAACTATTACACGTACGGTATCCCGCAGCTTGTTCTCCTTCAACGCGTCTATGGCCTCGCCCATCCGCATCATGGTACTGGTAAGGAGAGCCGACAGGCCCAGGAACTCCGGCTTCTCCTCGCGTACGGCCGCGACAATGGCGTCCGAGTCAATATCGTTTCCAAGGTCCTTTACTATGTATCCAGCCCCTCTGAGGAGAATGGTCACTATGTTCTTTCCGATATCATGCATGTCGCCTTTGACCGTGGCTACGATTATCTTGCCCTTCGGCTTGATACCGCTGGCGCCAAGGTGAGGCTCAAGTATGCTCATAGCGGCCCCGACAGCCTCGGCTGAAGCCAGCATGTCCGGTATGTAGTACTCCTTAGCTTCGAATTTCTGCCCTACTACCGCCATGCCGGCGGTGAGACCGCTATTGATTATGTCAACCGGGCTGAGGCCCCTGGCAATCGCCTCGGCGGTAAGCTCCGTAACACCGGGCTGCCCGTCCATGCCTCCCTCCAACCCCTCATCCTCCCGATCCACCCTCCCCTGAATGACATTTGTCATTATCAAGCTCAGGATGTCTTCGCTCATTCAATTCCTCCAGGTTCGTTGCCTTGATTTCGGGACTTCACTCCGCGAGAAATCCTTTCCTGTAAGCCCTTATATACGACTTGCACGCAGGGTCCTTACCGACCAGCAGGTCGGCGACCCTGGCCGCGGCCATTATCTTCGCATCGAGAGGGTTCAGGATGGCGGCATCAAGTCCAGCAGACGCAGCCATGAGCAGAAAGGCCCGATTGATCAGCCCCCTCTGGGGCAGGCCGAAAGAGATATTGCTCAGGCCCATAACCGTCTTTGCCGATGGGTGCCGTTTCTTGATCTCCTGTATGGTCTTCAGCGTAATCACGCCCTGCATGGAATCTACCGAGACGGGGAGTACGAGAGGATCGAAGTATATCTGCTCCTCACCCACCCCGAGGGCGGCAAGATGCTCGACGATCATGTCGCACGCTTTGAGCCGGTCTTCCACGTTATCGGGGATGCCAGCCGCGCCCATGCACAAGGCGACAACGCCCGCCCCCCGTTCAGCAGCCAGAGACCCGATAGAGTCCAGCTTCGCCGGTTCAGCACTGACTGAGTTGATGATCACCTTCTGGCCGTTGTATTTGGCAAGAGCGGCCTCTATTACCGTGGGCACATCGCTGTCGATAGCCAATGGTTTGTCCGTGACACTCTGCACAAGCTCCACCAGCCATTCCATGGCTGCTTCCTGGCTTTCCCAGGCTCCCTGAGAGATTCCGGCATTAACGTCAATGTAATCGGCCCCAGCCTCGGCCTGGGCACGGGCCAGGTTTTCCAGGACCGTCCGGTCCTTGCCGGAGATCGCCTGCCCGACCGATTTGTTCGATGCGTTAATATTTTCTCCAATTACCAGCATTTACCACCTCAGCTTACAATGCCTTCAATCTCGGCAGATATCCTGGCCCGTACATCTACAGGCAGGCTGTAGTCATGTTTCGCCAGGACCTCCTTCACCTTCTCAGCAGCCCTCTGCCAGGTCAATTTGCCCCCGGCAGCCTCCCATTCCTCGCGAATGTCCCTGTTGCTCAAGAGAGGTTCATAATGCTCGCCTCGCATGTGCTTCCGCGTATGCTTGGCCGTTACGAAATTCCCGCCGGGCCCGACTTCTTTGATGAGGTCGAAGGCCAGGGTATCGTCATTGACCTTGACCCCGTCCACAGCCCTCATGACCATGCCCAGTATCTCGTTATCGATCACGTATTTCTCGAAGGATACGGTCAGGGCGAACTCCATGAGTCCGGCCGAATCATGGATGAAGTTGGCGCCGGCGAGGGCGCACAGAAGATTCGTAATAGCGGACTCGTAGCCGCTTTGCGAGTCCAGTACCTTGGAGTCAGTCATCCCGCCGGTAGCGTAGAAGGGCAGCCTGTAGTGCTGCGCCATCTGGGCTCCCGCCGCGTTCAGGAGGCCCATTTCAACCGAGCCGGCAAGGTACTTCAGGTCCCGCAGGTCGGTATTGCTGGCGACGGAACCGAGGATGACGGGCGTCCCCGGGCTCACAATCTGGGCGAGCATTACACCCGCGAGTGAGTCCACTACCTGCACCACCAGGTTGCCGGCCAATGTGACAGGCGAAGTAGCGCCGCATAGGGGCTCCGCCGGACATACAACCGGCACACCCTTTTCGGCGATGGACACTATGAGGTCGCCGTATTCCTTGTCCATCTTCAGCGGGCTGATGGTACAGATAATCATGGAGATGATCGGGCGCCGCCTGAGCTGCTCAGGCGAACCCGCGATGATCTCGGCCATGCGTATTACCCGGTCCACACCTTCCAGGGTATATACGCCGCCCATGACGTGCTTGCTGGTGTTACTAAGACCGGCAAAGAACCGGTTCACATCCACCTGTTCGACAGGCAGATCGTTCGGGTAAGTGGGAAGAAGAAGAACGTGGATGTTGTCCAGGCCGTTGACAAGCCTTGAGATTCTACTAAGGTCCTCCAGGCTGGCGAGCCGCTTGGCGCCTGTGGCCTGTTCGAAAACATACAGGGCCGTCCCCCCGGTCCCCGTGTACACCCGGCTTCCGCCCAGAAGAGCATCGTTCTTCTCGTCGGTACCGCAGAGAAGGACCTCGGAAGGCGCTTGCTCTATCAGTGCCAGAGCCATCTTACGCGGCACCCGGACCAGGTTCCCATCTAAATCTACCCGGGCTCCGGCCCTCTCAAAATGCCTGATCGCCGTCTCGGAGTTGACCTGGAAGCCCACCTCCTCGATTACTCGCATCACGGTGTCGTCTATTCTTGCTATATCAGCTTCGTTGAGGGGCTTGAACCTGCCCCCCGGCAAACCTCGTCTTATCATTTTCCGGGAGCGGACCTCCTTCCCCTGCAATCGTGTTTATCGCATGAATGGCAGGGGTTGTAGTCCCGGACCGCTTCGCCTCTCCCGATTCCGATTATTCCGGAGATTGACTTTCGCGGCACCATCAGACAGGTATCGGTGAGAGTGACCGTCGCTAGGTCAGGCCCTACGGACCTGAATACTTTCACCTGCTGGCTGATATCCCAATCGCAGTATCCGGGACTGAATCTCCTGCTCGTCGCCAGGCCTTCCCGGTTTGCCTCCTTTTCGATCCGGGAATGCGCCAAGTCAGCCGCCTTCTCCACCGCATCTGACCCGATTGCGTCGAGGATCGAGGCCTGAAGAACAAGACCGTCCCTGGAAAGACGGTTGGCCATATCCTCGAGAGTGTTACCGATGGTGACCACAACTACGGCTACCTTGCGACAGGCCTTGAGCAGCCTGGCTACCACCTCGCTCCTGAAGATAACCGGCCCTTCTATGAGGGTGGCGGAGTCTCGAACTCTGGCGACATTCCTGATCACGCAGGAATAGGAAGGTTCTAACAGTTGGTGGACGTTCTCGATATATTCATCCAGCAGGCTAAGCACCCGACCCTGCGGAAAAACGCCCGGGCGGTAGCCCAGGTAGCGAAGGACATTGTCCTTATCTATCTTGATATTTCCCAGATATGCGACTCTACTTTTTGCTTGACTGGTTGTCACCATTTCCTTCAATACCCCCTCTTACGGAAGATATGGGTATTCTATGGAGGGGCTTAAACCTCTTTGCCTGACAACTAAATTGATGGATACGAGGGGATTACTGTGCGAATAAGGAGCCCTGGTTCAAAGTGGTGTGATATTCTGGATAGAGATGACTATTGCGGAATTGCGGATTAGTGGCAACTATCTGCGTTGGGGTTGCAGACAGGGAGCCCCCCGGAGTACTTATTTATTTTTCCTGGAATCAGGTCACCGAATACCTCCTTAAGATATGGCAACGCTACGCGTGGTGATTATAGCACAAGGCGCCATCGCATGTCCACCCTTTCTGGCAGAGCCTTCCGCGAAACGTCCTTCCGCATAGGGAAAACGGGTAATGAAAAGGGG
>JACUUS010000253.1 GCA_014859215.1 Dehalococcoidia bacterium
TTGTAGAGCTGCTGCCCGGACTTCTTGTTATTCCCGGTTCCGGGATTCACGGCGGTCGATATCTCGAGAGCCAGCATCACCCATTCACTTTCGTGGAGGTCGCCTGCATCTGCCCAGGCCAGGTGGACCTTGGCTGCCTTTCCGGTCTCGTCAACAATCAGAGTACCGTTAACGGTCAGGTAATCGTCGAGTTCAAGATTACCCCCCAGTCTGTCTTTAACGTCGATGCCTTGCATGACCCCGATTGAATCGCCTGCGATGTTCATGACCACTATCTCGATCAGCCAGTGAACATCGGTCATCACCGGAATCAAGGTTGCGTTCCCGAACGGTTCGCTGTCCACGGCAGCCCCGACAATCGTCTGGGTAAATCCCGCATAGGGAACCAGGGTAATCTCCGCGTAATCAGAGTGTACGGGATTCCCGGAGGCATCGTAGACAAATGCCTCGTTCCTGACTATGGCAGCTTCGGCGGGCGTGGATGTTACCTGGACCTCGAACTGAATTGTATACAACCCGAGTTCCAGAAGGTCGCACCGCACCCAGTGATCGCTGGTCCAGGTAGTGAACTCACCGCCCTGGACGTCCAGACTGCCCGGAATATAGGTGAATTCGGGAGGCAGGCTGTCGATTACGGATACGTTACCCTGCATCTCCGTGACTTCCGCGGTCAGGGTAATGACGATCCTATCGCCCAGGTTTGCTTTATCAGCCGAGATTTCTTTCTGAACACTGCTGTCCCCTATCTCGGCATTGGCGAGGGCGGCTATAGACATCAGTGCAACTACCATCAGTACAGCCGTAAGAGTAAGCGCTAGCCTTAGCATGTGACACCTCGTGTCTGGATTTCCAACAGGCCGAAAACCGGTTAAGACGGGACCGGACTCCGACCGGAATATCGCCGGCTTAACGGCGCTTGTTTTGTGACTGCGCGCTTCGCAGTCCGGCAGATTCCTCAGGTGCGTCCATAACAGATGGCCCTGCTTCCCGCACCTGCATCTGCTGTTGTTTCACCTCCTTTCCAGAGGACCTCGCGGGGTTCCTCAAGAAACCCGCCTATGCCCCCACGAAAATCTTAGGGCAGCATTCTGTAAACTGTAAATCGCCCATTAGCGCCATAAGCGGTTAGCGAATAGAGGGAGGACTACAGTAGTAGAGCGTGAGGTTTGGTCAACAAGTTGCGCGGAAAGTACCGGGAGGCAGTCACCTTATTATTCCCGGATGAAGCGCATCGAAAGGAGACGGGATGCGATTGGCCCGCGGGAGGGCGCAGAATCGGGTATCAGTTAGCGTGGCGCTCAACGAAGTCGCGGACGCTGGAAAAATACGTTTCCATTGCCACCAGCATTATGTCGTTGTGCCCGGCCCTGGGGATAGTGACCAGCCTCTTGTCCTCGGACCCCAGTTTCTCGTAAAGGAATTGGGCCTGCTCGTAAGGGATTATCTCGTCCCATTCCCCGTGTATGATGAGCGCGGGCAGTGTAATGGAACGAAGTCGCTCCAGCGTCGCCTCCTCAAATTCGCCAATAACGGGCGAATCGAAGAAGCCTGCGTATCTGAAGAACCTGCCGGGGCTTGCGAACCCGCTTTCCACCATGAGCCCGTTCAGTTCCTCCTGACGTTTGCAGGCAAGTTCGACTGCCGGGAGGCTGCCCAGGGAACGCCCCATTACGAATAGGGGACCCCGGTAGGCATCCAGCCGGAGCGTGTCCCTGAAGAAGTCGAAAATCACGTGGGCGTCGGAGACTGCGGTGGAGAACGATGGGCTGCCCCCGCTCTGCCCGTACCCGCGATAGTCAGCCACGAAGAGATTGATGCCTTCCCGGTTATAAAGGGGGGCGATCCCGTCGTAGTCATATACGACCTCGCCGTTACCGTGGAAATACAGTACGGAAGGCGAGTCCTCGCTCGACGGGTAGAACCGGCACGAAATGGATGTTCCTACTTCTACCTGAACTGAATAGTCTCTGGCGCCGAACGGAGGCGGCGTCCAGTCCTCCCGCGGATAGAATACGAAATGCAGGATCTCGGGCTGGTCGAGAAACGTGAAGTCAATCTCGTGCGCCACCTGGTTACTCCTTCTCACCGGCGGTGCTAACGATTTTAGCATCGAATCAGGTGACGTCAACAAGCGGTCAGGGACATGCCTGTGCGAGCGCTATTTGACGCGAACAGCGCGGCTTGCGTATAATAAATCGCCGGAGCATCGACCCGATTTCCTCTTCCCAGGGGTGGATGCTGCGCTCATACAGGACCCGGGCCCTCGCGGGGCACG
>JACUUS010000048.1 GCA_014859215.1 Dehalococcoidia bacterium
AAGCATCAGGTCCGCGCGAATCCTCGCTCCTCCTTCAGTGATAAACATGCACCGGTCGGCATCGCCATCAAAGGCGGCACCGAGATCAGCACCTTCCCTTACCACACGGTCCTGCAGCTCCTCTGTGGCAGCCGGCATGAGGGGATTAGCCTCGTGAGCGGGGAAACTCCCGTCGGGCCTCATGTGCATAGGAGTCAGTCTCCATGCGGTATTCTGCTCAAAGAAGAGCTCGATTTCTGGCCCCGCTGTGCCGTTCCCGGCATCTACCACTACCTTGAGCTCAGCCGGACCACGCACAAATTTGCCCAGCATTTCGATGTATTGGCCGAGCATGTCCGTACGCTCGTAAAGCCCGCTGTGTGCGGCAAAGAACTCAGAGGTAAGCCCCTGTCCAATCATGCCTTCAATCGCCGGCAGCCCGCTGTCCTCGCTGAGCGGTACAGCGTTTCTGCCGCACAGCTTGAAGCCGTTCATTTGACCGGGCAGGTGAGAGGCTGTAACCATTGCGCCGCCGTCGAAGCCGCCCGAAATCGTGGCATAGTTAAGCATCGGCGTGGTGCTCATCCCCACATCTACCACCGCAGATCCCGCCAGCCTGACACCTTCGGCGAACGCCTCTGCCAGCGCCGGGGAGGAAATCCTCATATCCCGGCCAATTACGATCCGCTCCGCCTTCAGCATATAGGCGAAAGCGGTGCCGATGTCTCTACCGAGTTCCTCGTTGATTTCGTCGGGATAACTGCCTCTTATGTCGTAAGCCTTGAAGATGCCGCTCATATTCACCATACCTCAATCGAAGTAGAACTGGACTTCCTTGCTGATCGGCCCGGATGACGTATCCAGATAGTATCGCAGGTATGCAGGACCAATTGACATACGTAGGGTTACTTGTTTGGAGGAAGAACTATCCGTAGTTTTGGGCAGCTACGAATAATAGGAGCGCTGGTTTCGGTGAAGAAACCTCGTAATGAGACATGTAGACCAGTGCCTTGACTTGAGCGGCATGCGCGAACGTGCGAGCCTACTCGGCGGAAAGGTGACGATCAATTCCACTCCCGGACGGGGTACAACCATAATGCGCCCGAGGAGCGCTAACCCGGCAGGGTTCACAAAGCGTACTACTCCGTTCCGGTCGGCGATCAGTATGCCGTTCGCGCTGCGGATAATCACGTTGCGGAAGCTCTGCTCGACCGTCCACAACTGGCGCTGTACAGACTCGCGCTTGTCTTTTTCTTCGCCAGAATCCGGTCCTGAGACGGAAGATGCTTCGCGAAGTAAATCCTGTTTCGGGTTGCTCCTGGAAGCCTCTGTCACATTATGCCGCCAATCCGGCGGGTCGCTCCGCCGTCTTCCACCTGTTTTTTCTTCATTCACCCGCTTCACATCCATATTTCATCACCTGGGACCATTCAGCACACAATTTCCCGCTCATCACCACCAATTGCGCCGGGAATCTCCAGAGCGGTCATGACGAGTTCTGTTCTTGACATGTCTCCAATAACCTTTCGCAAGCGCCGCCTGTCCACACAAGCATATTCCCTTGTTTCGCGTATCTGCCACAAATAAGTGGCCTCCCTGGTGAGAATAGGTAATGCTACGGTGGACACTTGCCGGGCACTATGAGTAAATGAAACAAGGGAGCATCGTGAGTAGACGGTGCGGGTCCTTCGGACAGGATACGAGCATGACCTTGAAAAACGCCATAGCGTCCTGCCTGATAATTGCTCTGGGAGTGATCCTGGCCCTGCATTTCGCCCTGTTCTGGATATACGGCGGCGTTTTCATCAGTGAAAGCAACAAGACTGTCCTCCTGATTGAGACAATCATGAGCCTCGGCATACTGGCCTTCGGGATCGAATACCTGTTCCATTCCTGCAGCTGCAAGCGCCGGGGAAAGCCCCCCTGCGACTCCCCGATCATCTCCGGCTGGTGCCGGACCGGCCAGACCCGGAGGACGAGCAGGCCCGCTGCGCGGCTGCCCGGTCCGGCTTTGTTTTCGAGCAGTGCAGGCCGGAGCGAGAACCATTCTGTTTCCATTTCACGGGCCGAAGCCGGACTATCCGATGTCAGGATATCGGCTGCTCCTTCGAACTCCTCGCGCACGCAAGGATGCACAAGTTCCATGATCGACGACGGACCGTAGCATGGAGACCAGGTTGCTTGACAGGACGAACACTGAGATCCCGGCGATCGGCATGGGGACCTGGCTCCTCGTAGATTCCATCCCTGATGCACGCGAGGACAGGCTGGCTATCGAGTCGCTCCAAGCAGGAATAGACCTGGGAATGACGCTGATTGACACTGCCGAATCCTATTCGGATGGGCGCGCCGAAGAGATAGTTGGAAAGGCGATCAGGGGAATCCGGGATCGAGTATTCCTCGCAACAAAGGTCTCGCCCGAGAATTTCAGCTTTGCCGGCATCCATCAGGCCGCACGCGGCAGCCTGAAAAGGCTGGGCACCGACTGCATCGACCTTTACCAGCTGCACCGGCCCAGCCTCGATCATCCTCTAGAGGAGACGATGAAGGCCATGGAACACCTTGTGGATGAGGGCTTGGTGCGCTTTATCGGGGTGAGCAATTTCCCCGTGGACCTGCTCATGACGGCGCAGAAATCGCTTACAAGATCGCGAATCGTGGCCAATCAGGTCCGGTACAGTGTTGTACAGAGAGGAATAGAGGCTGATTTGCTTCCTTATGCCGCGGAGCATGGCGTTACCATAATCGCCTACAGCCCTTTTGAACACGGCTTCATATTCGATCATCGCGGCAGGGAGACAAGGAACCTGCGGAGACTTGCTGAGCAACACGGCAGGACCTTTGCCCAGGTGTGCCTGAACTGGCTCATAGAGAAACCTCACGTGGTTACGATCCCGAAAGCGCTCCAGGTTAAGCACGTGAGGGAGAACGCGGGCGCCGCCGGGTGGAGGATGCGCCCCGAGGACTACAGATCTCTAGACAGGATTCCAGCTTGATGCAGACCCGGGCATAATCCGCAGCGTAACGCGGCGTTCCCAGCCTTGTTCTGGCAAACACGAAATTCACTTATTGAGTAACCGGGGTCAATCACACTCAACTCAAAACTCTGGAGAATCGAATGGCGATAAGCAGCGAGCAGATCAAGAAAGAAGTGGTGGACCAGCTGTACTGGGACAGCAGCGTTGATGCCTCAAGAGTCAAAGTGGAGGTATATGACGGGAAGGTGATCCTGAGCGGAAGCGTGCCTTCGCACAGCGCCCGGCGGGCCGCGTACAGGGATGCTATTATCGTGCCCGGAGTAACCTCAGTCGACAACGACCTGGCAGTCGAGCCGCCGCAAGGAATCATGACCGCCTCCGATGACGAGATCAGAAACAGGGTAGACAACGTGCTGCTGAGAGATCCCGACATAGATTCTTCGGATATGAATGTAATCGTGGACGCCGCATGGGTCACGCTGAACGGGACCGTGGACGCCTACTGGAAGAAGATCAGGGCCGAAGACCTGGTCTCAAACGTTACCGGAGTACTCGGGGTGACAAACAGCCTCGCGGTGGTGCCATCCGAGAGTGTGACCGATAAGGCGATCGCCGACAACATCATGGCGGAACTCGGGCGCAACATCTATATCGACGTCAACGATATAACACTGGAAGTCGAGGATGGTTTTGTCACGCTCTACGGCCGGGTGCCCAACGGGACCGCATACCTTGCTGCTTACAACGCAGCCGCTTACACCCCCGGCGTAATCGATGTGAACAATAACCTCAGAATAGAATAGCCCCGATCCCCTCCCGAGCGAAGCGCATCCTGTGGCCGGGTTTCTCTATCTCGTGTATCATCGTGCCCGATCGAGGCTAAGATCTGCCAGGTCAATATCCCTGGTCTCCCCGGGTTTCATCTCGATTCTCTTATCCCTGATTCCAATTGTGACGGGCGAAGCATTGCTCTTGCCTGAACTGAGACTGAGCCTGCCGGCTGAGAAACTGAGGTGTATGAGGTGCCCACGATAACGTATGTGGAAATCCAGGCTTTTGAGCTCTTCCGGCAGGACAGGATTCAACCACAGTATGTCCTCGCGTGTCTCGATCCCGGTATAGCAGCGCTGGATCAGGTCAACCGTCCCTGCCATCGCGCCAAGGTGAATACCCTCGGGCGTTGTGCCGCCCTGCGCATCCGAGATATCGCTCTCAAGCGCGTCCTTGAAAAGGTGCCAGGAGAGTTCACGCTGAGATCGGGCCAGCACCCAGGAATGAACAATCCGGCTCAAAGTGGAACCATGAGCCGTGCGCTTGAGATAGTACTCTATGTTTCTGGGAATGGTCTCATATTCGAACTTGTAGTCCAGCCGGCGGAAGAGCTCTCTCAGCTCGTCGGCGGAAAGCAGATAGAACAACATCAGCACATCGGCTTGCTTGGATAGTTTGTACCTGTTTGTAGTGTCGCCCTCGGCCTCAAGTATCCGGTCGAGCCGCTGTATGCTGCCGTATCTCTCGCGGTACCCTTCCCAGTCAAATTCCTGCAGTTCTTCGTAACCCTCGAACTGGCTGATTATTCCGTCGTCCTGGAGAATGACCCGCATTCTCCTGCTCATATCATCCCAGAGCTCTATTTCCTCGCGCCTCAGCGAGACTTTCTCGCAGAGTGCCTCGCGATAGTCTTCAGGAAGGATGGAAAGTACCTGCAGGGCCCTGCACAGGACCCAGACGACCATGATATTGGTATAAGCGTTATTGTCTATGCCAGGCCTGGCAGCATCCGGATACGCATCGTGGTACTCGTCCGGGCCCATTATTCCGCATATCTCGTAGCGCTGGAGCGACCTGTTAAATTTAGAGATGCTTGCCCAGAAGCGCGCTACCTCAATGAATATCTCAGCCCCGAAAAGGGCGAGAAAGCTGGTATCGCAGGTTACCTGGTAGTAGTGCCATATATTGTAGGCCACCGCGATATTGATGTGCCGCTGGAGCCGGGAATGATCGGGTATCCAGCGCCCGGACCTCGGATTGAGGTGCAGCACCTGGCTCTCCTCTCTCCCGTCGCTGCCGCTCTGCCAAGGGTACATAGCGCCCCGGTATCCCGCATCCTTCGCCGCGCGCCGGGCCTCGGGCAGCCGCCGGTACCTGTACTGGAGAAGCGCGCGTGTAATATCCGGTATTCTCAGGTTCAGGTAAGGAAAAACGAACAGCTCGTCCCACATTATGAAGCCCCGGTAAGCCTCGCCGTGAAGGCCGCGAGGCGGCACGCCGACATCGAGATCGATAGTGTTCAGGGACGCCGTCTGCAGCAAGTGGAAAATGTGCAGGTGAAGCACAAGCGCATTCCGCTCCCGGTCCCTGATACTTATATCGCACAGCTGCCACAGATGGTCCCAGTAGAGTACATGGCTCTGGAGAAGATCGTCGAAGCTGCTCGCACGCTCCAGCGCCCTTTTTACGGCATAACCTGCCTCGGAAATAGCGGCATCCCTGGAAGTGAAAAGGGCGGCTATCTTCTCCACTGATACAGGAGAGCCTTCCTTAAGGTCAAAAGTGATCTCATGCCCTATGTAGTTCTTCTCCTGGATCAGGCGCCGCTCGAAAGGCATGAGTTCCCTGTTATCGGATATCCTCGTCCGCACACCCTCTCCGATCCTGATATGGGACTGGTTGGTTTCAACCTCCAGGTAGACAGTTTCCTCGTCCACCGGTTCGCTCTTGAGCAAATTCAGATGCTGTGAATTGAGCTGCCGGTAACGCTCCACTCCTGTGTTGGCTATCTCTCCGTTCACGCCGCTGCGCACTTCGCACCGTCCGGACCAGTTCTCCGCCACAAACGTGGTTTCCAGCCCGGCCAGGTGCTGATCGGCCATGTGAACAAACCGGCGCTGAGTAACCCTTGTCCGGCGTCCCCGCTCATCCTGGAATCTCATGAAACGGCTCAGCACTCCGCGCCGCAAATCAAGCTCCTGGCGGTAATCGAGAAACTCAGTCTCGTCCGGACTGAACCGTTTTCCATCTTCCAGGCGGAAACTGAGAGACAGCCAGTTCGGAACGTTCACAATGCTTTCATTCTCTATGATCCGGCCCGCAATCCTGCTCTTAAGCCGGTTGTAAAGACCGGCCACATAAGTCCCGGGATAATGGACCCGGTCGGCTTCACATTCGGGGGCGGCGCCCCGGGTCCCGAAAAAACCGTTCCCCAGTGTGCAGAGTGATTCCCGCAGTCCCTCTTGTTCTGGAACGAAGTCCGTGTAGACCAGAGTCCACGCGCCGGGCACGCTTTCCTCGGCAAACTCGATCAATCCCTCAAGGAAGTGCTGTACCTCTTTCGTATCACTCAGTCTGTAGGAAGCCGCGGTGGCGTCCGCATTGCCGACATGTATACCTATGCCGCGCTCTTTTATGGCGCGGAAACCGTACTCATCTGTCACGTCATCTCCGATGAAGATGGGCACTACCCTGCTGCCGTCCACAAACAGTGAGTCGAGCATCCACAGCAGCGCTGTGCCTTTATCCCATTCGACATTCGGGCGCAGCTCAAAAATCTTCTTGCCGTGCTCCTTGCGGAGCTCAGGTTCCGGCGAAGCTGCAAAATCGACGCGCTCTTCCAGCTCGCCCACCAGCGCGTCATCGACCTTGCGGAAGTGGACGGCGATTGCGAATCTCTTCCGCTCGACCCATGCTCCGGGAATCCCGGCTGTTTCTTCCCTCAGTGCCTTCTCAGCACGATCGAGCGCCCCCAGGAAGGGCCTTCCTCGCCCCTGGTCCCTGTAGGTACCCGCAGGCCCGTCGATGTCGAAGCCGTGGCTGCCGGCGTATATCATCTGCTTGATCCCCACCATTTTCCGCACGTCCGCGAGGTCCCGGCCGCTAATAACAACAACTGGATACCGTTCCACCAGGCGTTCCAGGGTCGAACGAAATTCGCCCTGGAGCACCGCTTGGGCGGGATGTTCGACTATCGGAGTCAGCGTCCCATCGTAGTCAAGGAAGACTGCCGGAGTCCCCTTACGCAGGCGCGCGAAGATCTCCGGTTTCTTGTCCAGCGCGGAGGGGATATTATCCAGGCCCGCCGCCGGCCCCGCCACTACTTCAAGCTGAGACAGGTCTGCCACAACGATATGTGCGCCGCGTTCGAGGAGTTCCCTCTCTTCCCCGTGCCGGGCGACCCCTACCACCAGGGCAAAATCGCCATTCCGGCCGGCTTCAACCCCCGCCAGGGCGTCTTCGATGACCGCTGTCCGGTTCGGGGCAACGCCCAGCCGGCGTGCGGCTTCAACGAACATGTCAGGCTCCGGTTTTCCCTTGAGGCCCAGTGTCTCAAGGTCCTTGCCGTCAACCTTCACCTCGAAAAGGCTCCCCACTCCGGCTGCTTCCAGGACCTCTTCCGCATTCCTGCTTGACGAAATCACCGCCACGCGGCTTCCCCGGGCTTTGAGCTGTTTGACCAGCTCTACGGTAGAGGGAAAGGATTCTGCGCCGTAGTCCTTTAAGCAGAGCAGGAAATACTCATTCTTGCGGTTGCCAAGCCCGTGAATGGTTTCAGCTTGAGGACTGTCGCTCGGGCTGCCTTCAGGGAGCGGAATTCCTCGCGATTCCAGGAAACTGCGGACGCCGTCGTATCGCGGTTTTCCATCAACGTACAGGCGGTAATCCTGATCAGCATCGAAGGGAGCGAATTCCTGGGCGGAGCCCGCCGACCTCTGAGCCAGAAACTCATCAAACATCTGTTTCCAGGCCATGGCATGGGTGCGCGCCGTGTCCGTTACGACCCCGTCCATGTCGAAAATGACGGCATCTATCCTTTCCAGGTCCAGTTGCCCGGATTCGGCGGCTCTCATGCCAACCCCCGTTTCTACACAGTCGCGCTTTGAACTTGGCGGTCCGAACGCAGTTCGGCTATATGATTGAGCCCACGCGGTAGCCGTCCCGGGTGGCCTCTCCGACTCTGCGGGGTTCGACTCCGTCACCTATAAGGTAAATTTCGCGGACCCTGCCGTCAAGCCTGGCATACAGCTCATTCTCGGCCTTCAAACCCATTGCGAGTATGACCCGGTCGCCCTCGATGTCGGTAACATTCTGGTCTCCTATAGCGGTAACGCCGGTCTCGTCTATCGCTACTATCTTCATGTTTGTGAGCACCCTGACATTGTTTCGTTCAAGGGAGGTTATCAGAGCGCCCCGACTTATCGTAGGAACATCCGTAGCGATATCGGGCAGCATCTCGACTATAGTGGGCGCCACACCCCGGTTGGCCAGGAAAAGGCCGAGCTCGCAGCCGGTGGCGCCTCCTCCCGCTATTATGGGCTTCTTTCCGGAATCCGCCGTACCGAGGAACACTTCGGTAGCCGTGGTCACAAGAGGCAATTCGATGCCCGGTATAGGCGGTCGAGAGAAGATGGAGCCAGTCGCAATAATGACGGCATCCACATCTCCCCGGTCAAACATCTCCGGTGTTATCTCCACACCGGTTTCAATCCTGACCCCGAGCCTCCTCGTTTCCGCTATGAGCCATTTCTTGTAGCTCCTGAGGTCATCCTTGAAATCCGCCACTGTCGCCTCTCGCAGGTGTCCTCCGAGTTCCGTTTCCTTCTCGTATACCGTTACGGAATGCCCCCTCAAGGCTGCGACCCGGGCGGCCTCCAGCCCGGCGGGCCCTCCCCCGATGATCGCGATCTCCTTGGGCTTCAGCGGCAAAGCCATACGATTGCTTTCGAAGCTTACCTCGCCGTTTACCGTGCAGCGCACCTCAAGGCCGTCGAAAAGCCTTCCTATACACATCTCGTTACACCTTATGCACGGACGTATACGCTCGACTTCCCCTCTTGCGACCTTGTGCGGCAGCTCGGGATCTACAAGCAGGTTGCGTCCAATCGCTATGAAGTCAGCTTTCCCCTTTTCAATGATCTCCTCTCCCATTTCCGGCGTGATCGAGCCTACCGTTATTACGGGAATTCCGACGACTCTTTTCACATGCTCAGCATAGGTAACCAGCTCGCCTCGCGGCGCATAGGTAGGAGCCATTCCAAACGGGCTCGTTATTCTGGGATTCAGCAGGCATTCATAGGTACCGGCGGAGATATCAAGCGCATCTGCTCCGGCACGCTGCAGCCTCACCGCAAGCTGCTGGCTCTCCTCCGCTTCCAGCCCGAATTCGACCAGGTCCTCCCCGTTTATTCTGACTATTACGGGGAAATCCTTTCCGGCAAGCGCTTTGATCTTCTGGAGAATCTCCACCGCAAACGTCGCCCGGCCGTCGAGGTCCCCGCCGTACTTGTCCACTCTACGATTTGTATTCTGCGAAAGGAACTGGCTCACAATATACCCGTGCGCCCCGTGCAGCTCGACGGCGTCAAAACCGGCCGTTCTGGCCCTGAGCGCCGCCCGGGCAAAAGTCTCCACCAGTTCCATCACGTCCTGGGTCGTGAGTTCACGCGGAATCGACATAGAGACAGGACAGGGTACAGAGGACGGAGCCACAACCTGCATTCCGGTAACTTCCGGGCTTGTCTGCCTTCCGGCATGGTGCAGCTGGATTGCAGCTCTGGCCCCCCATTCTTTGATGGCCTCTGCCAGCCGGTTAAGCCCCGGCAAACACCGGTCGCTGTGTATACCCAGTTGACGATGGAACCCTCTGCCAGCGGGGTCCACAAAAGTAGCCTCCACGATAATCAAGCCCGCTCCTCCGCGGGCGTGAGTCGTGTAGTGGTCTACCAGCTGGCCCGTCACAAAGCCATCCTCGGTCGCATAATTCCGCACCATCGGGCCCATCACGATCCTGTTCCTTGTCCTCATTTTCCCTATGGTCCCCGCGGCAAGCAGCTTCTCGAATTGCCTGACCATAACCATATTATTACCCTCCTCAGGGCCTGCACTTGCTCAAGCCCGGCTTAGTAGAAGCACCCGGTCCGCCGTGGCAGAAGCCAGGAAGCGAGCTTGCCCAACCTCCGGGGCGGTAACGGGTAAGACGGATGTCTCAAAGATGCGACGCGATCACCTCCCTGAGCTCCGTCAGGTGGTCTTCCTTGTCTTTCACCATCTTGTCCCAGAAAGCAATGCATTCCTCGCATCCGAGCGCATCCTCTCTATAGGTATCCTTCATCCTCCATAGACTCTTGCTCTCTTCAACGGCCTGCGCGATCAGGTTATAGGCATTGTTGTCGAGCATTCCTCCTCCTCAATTTGCCTGCCCGGCTGTGTCCGCTTCAGAGCGCATGGGAGCACCCGGCCCGGCGCGAACTCAATGTCCAAGTCGTTGATTACGTCCTTCACCCCGGATGTGTACCTGGCGACCCGGACGACAGCCGCGCGGCGAAAGCCGGCACGCTCCCCGAGAATGCGAGGTACGCACACAGATGCCTTATGGTAAACCCCGGCCTATCAAGAAGTCATAAAAAGGCGGTGGAAAAGGTAAAAAACTTATCACATTTGGCTACCGGATTCTGCTCAACCTTGCCCGAACGCCGGCAGAGCGGCAGGGCTCAACTTTCGCCCTGCGTTTCCTCATTTTCAGTCACGATGAAGTCTCCGGTCATAGTCGCGGGATGGACATCACACCTGAAAAAGTAGGTCCCGGGCGCGTCCGGCGCTTCGAACTCGTAGGTGATTGAATCCGGTCCCGTGATGATTTCCCCTATGAATATGGATTGCTCCGCGCCGGGAGACTCGTACAGGGCGAAATTGTGCCGTATTCCCCGATCGTTATTCTGGAGCTCGACCACGACTTTTGACCCGGCAGGCACACTGATCTCCTGCACGTCAAATTCGTTATTTTCGGCAACAAGCTCTATTGTGACTTCTTCACCTCCCGGGCGAGAGTCAGGTGTTTGCTCAGAATTGGATTCCGAATCTGGAGCAGGGGTGACGACCGGTTCCGGACACGCGGTAACGACAGCCAGCGCAATGACCAGAGCCAAAAGCAGAGCAGGGAAATTTCGGTATCGTGAGCAATTCTTCCACATTTCTACCTCCCTCCGGGCTTGCCTTCAAACAGGAAAGGTCTTTGTTCATAGTATCCGGCGCACTATTAAAAAGTCATAAAAAAAGAGCGCAGAAAACTAAAGGAGTTATCGCATCCAAGGCCTGCGACACATGTTGCCGGCCGGAGTCTCGCCTGCAAATGTGATAAGTATTTAATCTTTTCTTTTTGGAATTTTATGACTATTTAACCCTTCAGCAGTTAACATGTATCTTGCCCGGTCACCTTCCTGATGCAACAGGGCGGAAAACGGGAGCCTTAGAGGTCGTGTTTACTATTGAGATGAAACAGGGAGGAGAGGGAAATGCTCGACAACAATACTTACAACCTGATGATTCAGATGGTGGAAGAAAACAAGAGTCTCTGGCGCATCAGGGACACCTACAAGAGAGATTCTCTCGGCTGCGACAAATGCCAGGCATTCTGGGAGAAGCTGGAGCGCGACAAAGAAGAACACATCAGGGAACTTCACGAGCTCCTGAAGACGCATATTGGAGCCCCTGCCGGCGTCAGGTAGGTCCTGCCTCAGTCTCCCGCCTGTACGCTTCCCAAGTACGAGGAAGAAGAAGCCCGAATGAGATACGAACGTTTCATAGAGGATGTGAAAGGGCTCGAGTTCATCGCGGATGACGCTACGGCGGACAGTGCTGTGAAAGCGGTGCTGGGCATCCTGGCCAGCAGTATCGAAGAATCGAGGGCCCGGAAGCTAACGGAGAGTCTTCCTGACCCTTTGACCTTCGATAAACTCAGAGGCCGGCAGAGGCGGATTATCATGACTCCGCCTGACGTCTATGTGACGGAAATCGCGGACCAGTTCAACATCAGCCGTGAACAGGCGCACCGGCTGATCGAAAGAGTGCTGGAGACCGCGAAAGAAGCCGTGGGCGGCCTCCTAGACGAGTACGAGTTACTGAGGGCCTCATGAGGAGTCGTATTGGGCGGCCAGTCCAGCGACTTCGTTTGTTCTTGACATCGCGCTGTTATGTGCTAAAATCTCATAAGAACCTGTAGAAGTTTGCTTATTCTCCGACCTGCTAATGCTCCATTCCCCAGGCCATGGATGATCAAACTCCAACCAGGTAATCTTGAGGAGGTCATCCATGGGATACACAGATAAGACACTCACCTGTTCGGATTGCGGTACGGAATTCACTTTCAGTTCCTCCGAGCAAGAGTTCTTCGCGAGCAAAGGCTTTACCAACGAACCCGGACGCTGTCCGGATTGCAGGGCAGCCAGAAAGCAGCGGAACTCAGGCGGAGGTTACGGCGGCGGCGGCGGTTATCGCCAGAGACAGATGTACCAGGCCGTCTGCGCTTCCTGCGGGAAGGAATGCCAGGTGCCGTTCGAGCCGCGAAACGGCAGGCCGGTATACTGCTCCCAGTGTTACACCGGCAGCAGACGCTAAGACTAGAAGAACCCGTTAAGGCCTTTTAGAAAACCAGGCGGTGAACCAGGCAGTTGGGGATGATGCCCGGTTCACTGCAGCATTTTCCCCAGTACGGTTGAAATTCAGCCGCCTGTATTCATCTGGCAAGTCCCGACATGAGGCATAAGCACTCCAGGGACAGCCATAGCCCGAGGAGGTGGCCGGTGAGCGAAGATACCCGCATCCCTCTTTCCGAGAATTGCATTCATCACTGGATTATCGGAAGTGACAGTGTCGGGATCTGCAAGAAATGCGGGGCACACCAACACTTCTGTAATTCCTGGGAACAGGCAATCAGCCAGAAGGTCTGGGCCAGGAAAGCGGCAAAGACGGCCCAGGGGCCCGTGAACAAGTAGAGCCCATCAACAGGACAAAGCACCCGCTGAAGCTGAATTCTCAGGTAGAGAAAGGAGGACGTCATGGTCCAGGCAACAGAAGGCAGCACCGTGAAGGTCCATTACACCGGAAAACTTGAAGACGGCACTGTTTTTGGAAGTTCCGAGGGTAATGAACCTATCGAGTTCACTATAGGTGAGAGCCAGGTAATTCCTGGATTCGAAAGGGCCGTGATCGGCATGCAGCCCGGTCAAGAGAAGACCGTAACAACGGCGCCAGAGGAAGGATACGGTCCGCACCGGGACGAAATGGTTGTGCAGGTAGGCCAGGACAAATTCCCGGAGGGACTTCAGCCCGAGATAGGCCAGGAACTCGAGGTCCGCCAGGCCGACGAACAGACCTTCCATGTACGGGTAACGGATGTACAGCCCGATCAGGTGACACTCGATGCCAACCACCCCCTCGCCGGGCAAGAGCTGACGTTCGACATTAAGCTGATGGACGTCGTCTAGAGTGCTCTCCGCACCCGGTGTAGTCGTATCCCCGATATAGATGCATTCGCTTCATGCCCGCGACTTCGTGCGGTACAGTGCGCCGCAAGAGCCTGAACTACTTCTGAAACTCCCTCCTTCATTAGCGTCGTGTTTACAAAGCTGCTCATTGTCGGTAAAATAGCTTTGCATCGGGGGCGGTTAGCTCAGTGGTGAGAGCGCTTGCTTCACACGCAAGAGGGGTTTCTCACAGAGCATAGAAGGCGCCCGCAACAGCGAAAATAGCTACGAAATCTTGTCCCACCCGGGCGAAAGTCCGGGATTTTCTGTTCAAAACACCTCTTGCTTCGCCAGATTCTTGGAGGGACAGGATGATAACAGCACACTTGGTAGCCCTCGATCACCTAATCAAAGGCTATCAGCTTTGCGCAGCCACCGAGGGCAAAAGCCCCAATGCCATCGCCATTGTAATCAACAGCGTGACTTACTTTCAAGATTTTCTCACCTCCAACGGGAGAACCGAAGATGCAACCCGAGTCAATCATCACGAAATCCGAGCCTTCATCCTCCATTTGCAGCAGA
>JACUUS010000049.1 GCA_014859215.1 Dehalococcoidia bacterium
TTGGTTTTCTTCCAGAGGGAGTTTGGCGGGTCTCTCGATTCTTTTCAAGACCCCCGCTGCCTACTAAAACGATACAGTATCGAAAAGAAAAAAGCTGCCGGGAGGCAGCTTGCTTCACTAGAGGTGACGAACCCGGGAATTACCCGGAAATCGCGAAGGCTGACTTAAGTTTCTTCGCCAGGCGTGACTTCCTCCGCGACGCATTGTTTACGTGGATGATCCCTTTGCGGGCGGCCCTATCAAGGGCGATGGAAGCTCGATATACCGCTTCCCTGGCAGGTTCGAGTTCCCCGCCGGCTATACTCGATTCCGCTTTGCCTACCTGCCTCTTGAGTGAGCTATTGACGGACCGGTTGCGCGAACGCCTTTCCTGATTAATACGTATTGATTTCTTTGCTGACTTTGTATGAGCCAAACCGAACCTCCGAACCAATATAATACACTATAGGAGAACCTTTGTCTACAGCGCGAGATTTGCGAACCCTCGGCGGGCAAAGTATAATCCCTGTGAAAGCGAGGAGCCATGTCACCCCTGGAAGACTTCTCCACCCTGCTGCCGGAGACCGCCGCCGCAAACGAGAAAGGCCACCTCGTGCTGGGCGGTTGCGATGCCGCATCGCTCGCTTCCGAATTCGGGACTCCGCTATATGTCTTTGACGAAGTGACCCTGAGGAATAGCTGTTCGGAATACCTCACGGCGTTCAGACAGAACTATCCCGACTCACGAGTGATCTATGCCGCCAAGGCTTTCATCAACCGGGCACTGGCGGCGGTGATCAACGAGGAGGGCCTGGGGCTGGATGTCGCATCCGCGGGAGAATTGACTGTAGCTCAGTCGGTCGGGTTCCCCATGGAGAAGGTATGCTTCCACGGCAATAACAAGCAGAGAGAAGAACTCGAACTCGCGGTTTCCCTGGGCGTCGGCCGGATAGCTGTCGACAGCATGTACGAGCTGGACCTTCTCAATGAGATTTCGATGATTGCCAGGCTCCGCCAGAAGATCCTGCTGCGACTCACGCCAGGGATAGACGCGCACACGCACAAACATATCACAACAGGAGTAGTTGACAGCAAATTCGGCATTCCCATGGTCTCGGGAGCGGCTGAGGATTGCGTCGCGCGCGCCATAGCCGCGCCCGGCACCGAGTTGGTCGGCCTGCATGTCCACCTCGGCTCACTTATCTTCGAAGCCGAGCCGTATACCGAGGCCGTCAGTGTCGTTTTCGAGTTTGCGGCCCGGATGAAAAAGGAATATGGACTTGACTTCAGGGAATTCAGTCCGGGAGGAGGCTTTGCTGTCCAGTATACCCGGGACGCTCCGAGCCCGTCGGCAGCTTACTACGCTGAAGCGATAAGCGGCGCGATAGCTTCAAACTGCGGAGAATATGGACTGCATGCTCCGTGTCTGGTAGTAGAGCCCGGTCGGGCAATTGTGGCAAGAGCGGGTGTGGCTCTTTACCGAGCTGGATCAGTGAAAATTGTGCCGGGAGTCCGAAAGTACGTCTCTGTTGATGGCGGCATGGCGGACAATATTCGTCCGGCGCTCTATGGGTCCCGCTACGAGGCATTGATCGCAAACAAGATGAATGAGGAGGCTTCCGAAAGAGTCACAATCGTTGGCAGATTCTGCGAATCAGGTGATGTGCTGGTCAGGGATGTGGACCTGCCCGCGGTGACAGCCGGAGATCTCGTTGCAGTTCCGGTAACGGGAGCATACTGTATCCCCATGGCCTCCAACTACAATGCTTCCCTGAAGCCGGCGGTGGTCATGGTCAAGGATGGACATCCGCGCCTGATACGTAAGCGTGAGACGTACCAGGACCTAATGCGGAACGATGTTCTTGTAGAAACAGAAAGGCCGTAGTGGCGACTACGGCCTCACACATTTCCTGACCAGCAGGAATTCTTCTCGGGCTAAGGTCTCATCTGGACCAGGGAAAGAACGACCGCCGCCTGGTCGTTTCCGCCGCCGTCATGCCCATCTGCCCCATCTCACCGGCGGAGGCAATGTCCTCGCCCTCATCCAAGCCCTTATGCTCTTTGAAACCTGTTGCGATCAGGGTAATCTTCACCTTCTTGCCGAGTTTCGGGTCCGTAGCAAGCCCGAAGATTATCTGGGCGGTGGGGTCTGCTACGTCCCGGATAAGATTCGCTGCTTCATTGACTTCCGAAAGGCCGAGATCGTTCCCGACCACGTTAAACAAGATTCTCTTTGCGTTTTCAATCGAATACTCAAACAGGGGACTGACGGTAGCTCCCCTGGCTGCGTCGGCGGCACGGGTCTTCCCTTCACCATAGCCCATCCCTATCCAGGCATATCCAGCTTCACTCATCGTAGCCCGCACATCGTTGAAATCCAGGTTAATATGGCCGCACGTTGTTATGACTTCGGAGATACCCTGAACGCTGGATAGAAGCACACTATCCACCATCTTGAACGCTTGATCGATGGAGACATTGGTATCGCACAAGCTAAGCAGGCGTTCATTGGGGATGGCGATAATAGTATCGGCCCTCTCCTTTAAACGAATGATGCCTTCCTCCGCCACCCTGGCACGAAAAGAGCCTTCGAATCCGAAGGGCATGGTTACAACGGCTATTGTGAGGATACCCTGGAGGCGCGCGACCTCCGCGAGTACGGGGGCTGCGCCGGTGCCCGTACCGCCGCCCATACCAGCCGTAATAAACAGCAGGTCGGCTCCGTGGATAACTTTGGCAACTTCTTCCCGGCTTTCATCCGCCGCCAGCATGCCAAGTTTGTGATCGCCCCCCACACCGAGTCCCCTCGTGAGCCTGTCTCCAATACGAATGCGAGTGGGGGCAATAGACCGAACCAGGGCTTGAGCGTCAGTATTGACAGAGATGAATTCGATATCGGGTAAGCCCTCTTCGATCATCCTGTTCACCGCATTGGAACCGCCGCCTCCAACTCCAATCACCTTTATCTGCGTCAGATTGCCCGCAGATTCAATGCTCTTAACTCTTGTATTTACTGCCGTTCTTGTCACGTTGTGCCCCCTCGAGAATGCTACATTCGCTCCGCAAACCTCATGCGAGCACTACGACTACGTGGGTTGCTTTTCACTTCCGCCGGCGACGGAAAAACCGCCTTCCTGTTCAACAGTTTGAGACGCGGTGCATGGTCGCAGACACAAACCGGGACTTCGGGTGGACATATGCACCCGGTGGACTCACGGCGCAAGAATTCCTTGATAATGCGGTCTTCGAGAGAATGAAAGGCAATGGTTACCAACCTGCCCCCGCTTCCAAGAATGTTCACCGACTGCTCGAGCGCGAGCCGAAGATTCTCCAGTTCGCTGTTGACAGCTATCCGAAGTGCCTGGAAGGTCTTTGTAGCCGGATGAATTCTCCCGCGAATTTCCCCCACTGCATGCGTGACGGCTTCCGCCAGCTCTCGGGTCGTGCGCAGAGGCCGACTGTCCACAATATGCCTCGCTAGCCGCCTGGCGCGCCGCTCTTCGCCGTACTGCTCCAGCAAACGGGTGAGGTCCGATTCGGAGTATGTATTGACTATCTCGGCCGCTGTAAGGCTCTGCCTCGGACTGAAGCGCATATCAAGCGGCGAATCGTGCTGGAAGCTGAAACCTTTTTCTGCGTCCTCGAGTTGCAGTGAGGACATGCCCAGATCGAACAGGACCCCGTGCACCGGGCGGAACCCGTACCTGGTGCAAATGTTCTCGAGGAACCTGAAATTCTCATTCACAAGAATGACATCTTTCCCGAAGCGTTTCAGCCTCTCCCCTGCAATCTCTATGGCGCCTGGATCGGCATCGATCCCGAGCAGGCTGCCGCCGGGGGAGCTTTCCTCGAGGATTGCCTCGGCATGCCCGCCACCGCCCACCGTACAGTCCACATACCTCCCCCCGCGCTGAATGTTCAAGGCTCTCAGGCACTCATCAAGCATGACCGGCTGATGTATTGCTGGCATCATCATTATTCGGGTATTCATCGCTACTTCTCGATCGCCTCCGCTATCTCTATCGCGTGCTCGGCCATATACCGTTTTTCATCCTCCCAGAGCTCCCTGGACCATATCTGGAGATGACTGTATATGCCGGCTATCACCGCTTCTTCGTTGATGCCGGCGTACTGGCGCAAGGCGGGAGGCAGGACTATTCTTCCCTGGCGATCGAGGTTCAGGTTGAACGCTCCCGAGAAGATGAAACGTACTGCTCTTCTCGGATTGAGCTGTGTCACGGGCAGGGACACCAGTTTCTCGGCTACCTTGTTCCATTCAACTCCTGTATATACGAATAAACACTTGTCGAATCCACGGGAAATGACCAACCCCTCCCGAAAGGCATCCCTGAACCGGGCAGGTATCGCCACTCTCCCCTTGTGGTCGATTCTTAGCTCGTATTCCCCGAGGAACATCCACTTTGCCCCACTTTCCGCCACATTGTCCCACTTTTACCATATCGGTAGGGCATTGTCAATAGTTCTGGCGGCTGCTGGCGGGCAAATTGGGAGGTTGCCGGCAAGCTCCTGCCGTGCTTATTGTGGCCCTTTGCAGGCTGGCCTATCTGTGATACTATACTAAGGGTAAATATGGCCGGAGAACGGGATGACTTTCACCGTTGGAATTTTGACCGTCAGTGACAAGTGCTCGCAAGGCCTGCGTGAGGACCTGAGCGGCGAGGCTATTCGGGAGATCATATCCGGGTCCGGCGGGCACGTTGTGGACTACGCTGTTGTCCCGGACGAAAAAGGCATGATTTCGAGCAAGCTTGCTGACTGGGCCGACAGGAACGGCGTTGACGTGATCATAACTACGGGCGGGACCGGCCTCGGGCCGCGCGATGTTACGCCTGAGGCTACACTCGCCGTTGTTGACAGGATCATACCCGGTCTTCCCGAGGCAATAAGAGCGTTTAGTCTGAAGAAGACGCCTCATGCCATGCTCAGCCGGGAAACAAGCGGCAGCCGAAAGAAGACGCTCATCGTGAACCTTCCCGGAAGTCCCCGAGCCGTGCGTGAATCTCTGCCGGTTATTCTTCCGGCCCTGCCCCATGCCGTCGAGGTGCTCAAAGGAGAGGCAGGGGAGTGCGCGAGACCGGAGGAATCACAGCCCTGAGCGGGGCATGGTACAATGCGGATAGATATTCTCACACTCTTTCCCGGCATGTTCGAAGGGCCCTTTAACGAGAGCATCATCAGGCGCGGGATCGACCGCGGGCTGCTGGAGATTCACGTCCACAACCTGCGTGATTGGGGACTGGGTAAGCACAAAGTAGTGGATGATTACCCGTTTGGAGGGGGCACCGGCATGGTAGTGAGGCCGGAACCGGTCTTCGAGGCGACCGAGGCCATTCAGGCTCTTGCAGACACCTCCGGGGCTGTGGTTCTTCTTACGCCACAGGGAAAGGTGTTTGATCAGAGTACAGCGCTCAAATTCTCGGAATACTCACGAATTATTCTCATATGCGGCCATTACGAGGGAATAGATGAGAGGGTGCGGGAGCACCTCATCACGGACGAGATAAGTATAGGGGACTATGTCCTTACGGGAGGCGAACTGCCTGCGATGGTGGTCGTGGATGCCGTAGCCAGGCTCCTCCCCGGTGTCCTGGGGTCCGAGAGTTCGGCCAGGGAAGATTCACACACGCGTGGTCTGCTGGAGTATCCGCACTACACGCGCCCGCAGAGCTTCCGGGGCTGGGAGGTGCCCGATGTGCTTCTTTCCGGGAACCATGCGCTTATCGCGAAATGGCGCAAAGAGCAGTCAATTCTGCGGACTCTCAGCCGCCGGCCCGATCTTATCGAAAAAGCAGACCTGACTCCCGACGAAAGGGAATTGATGGCACGACTAAAGCCAGAATCTGACAAGGAGAATGAAAGCGCACTGCCAACCTGCGGCCATGCACAAAGCTGAGGCGCTTCGAGGAGAATACTGAGATGGATATCAGCTCGGTCATAGATACAAAGGTGAACGAGAAGTTCCCGCAGATCAATCCCGGTGATACACTCAAGGTCAAGCTGAAGATTATCGAAGGCGAACGGGAAAGAGTGCAGACCTTCGAAGGGGTTGTCATTCGCATCCGGTCCGGTGGTTTCGGGGCAAGTTTCACTCTGAGGAAGGTTTTCCATGGTGTGGGCGTGGAGCGCACCTTCCCGTACCACTCGCCTCGCCTTGAAAGCATCGAGGTGACCAAGCACGGCAAAGCTCGCCGGGCAAAGCTGTATTACCTGCGCAAGCTTAGCAGTAAAGCGGCGAGACAGAAGATCAAGTCAAGTTCGTAGAATGTCCTACGCTGAAGTCGCTGTTAACGTGCCGCTGGCGCAAACACGGACCTTCAGCTACGCTATTCCGCCTGATATAGTTGTCGGTGCTGGTCATGCAGTCTGGGTGCCTTTTGGCGCCAGAGTGGTCCAAGGAATCGTCCTCAACATAAGCAGCTATGCTCCCGTTGAGGACACCAGACCGGTAGCAAGCCTCATCGACCCGTCGCCATTGCTCTCATCCCACCAAATCGAACTCTGCCGCTGGATGGCGGAGCATTATCTTTGCTCGTATTTTGACGCCGCTGCCCTGATGCTGCCTCCCGGTTTCGAGCGGCGCCTGAACACTTTCATCGAGCCGGTCTCCGCGCCGGACGACGCCGCCGCTTCTCTTACCCCTGACCAGGCCCGGTTCCTCGCATCTATCCGGAAAAAGGGAAGGGTAGAGCTGCGCCGGCTGAGAAAGCTAGCTGGAGCAGGCAAGACAGACGCAATTGTAGCGCAGCTCCTGAACAGGGGCCTCGTGAAGAAGACGCATGAACTGGAACGTGTTCGAGTCTCCGCAAAAACTATTGCGCACGTCGCCCCGGCGGCAGACAGCGCTCAATTAATCAAAGCCATAGAGGTCCTTGAGAAAAGGGGAGCCGGGCGACAAGCGCGTTTACTTGACCTGCTACTGCGGGAAGGGCACCCGATGGCCCTGCCCGATATCAGGAAGGACCTTGCCATATCCTCGCGCGCCCTTCAGACCCTGGCAGGCCGGGGCCTCATCACTATAGAGGAGAAGACGGTACAAAGGGACCCTCTGGCGGATAGACCGTTCCCTCCGGCTTCCCCGCCCGTCCTCTTTGCAGACCAGGCAAGAGCATGGCTGGCAATCAGAGCCGAGATGGACCGCACAGGAACCTCGCCCGAATCACGCATATTCCTTCTTCACGGCGTCACCGGCAGCGGCAAGACTGAGGTATATCTCAGAGCCCTGACACACGCAATATCACTGGGCAAGAAGGCGATCGTACTTGTGCCGGAGATCGCCCTGACAGCCCAGACCGTGAAAGTCCTGTCATCCCGCTTCCCTCGCAGGGTCGCCGTACTACACAGCGGCCTTTCCCTGGGAGAGCAGTTTGACGCCTGGCACCGTATCAAGAGCGGCGGCTGTGACGTGGTGATAGGCTCCAGAGGAGCGTTATTCGCGCCCCAGCCTGACCTCGGGCTTATTGTCCTGGATGAGGAGCACGAGTGGACGTACAAGCAGCATGACCAGTCTCCCCGTTACCATGCCCGCGATGTCGCCGTCAAACTAGCGAATTTGACTGGGTCGGTCCTCCTTCTGGGAAGCGCCACTCCGGACATGGTCAGTTTCCATCAAGCCCGGAAAGGAGAATACCGCCTGCTGAAGCTCTCGCAGCGCATATCTTCAGGCAGGGCATCCCTATTGCCCGTGGTAGAGATAGTTGACCTCCGGCGTGAACTCAAGGAAGGCAATCGCAGTGTCTTCAGCAGGTCGCTGTTAAGGTCGATTTCAAGCTCTCTCGACGCTGGAGAGCAGGTCATACTGTTCTTGAACCGCAGAGGAACGGCCACCTTCGTGCAGTGCCGTGATTGCGGACACGTCCTGAGCTGCCGCAGGTGCGACGTGTCCCTGACCTACCATTCAGCCGGGGATGATCTTGTCTGCCATCGCTGCAACCACAGGACACATATCCCCGAGTTATGCCCGGAATGCCGCAGCAAGCGGATCAAGTTCCTAGGCATGGGCACGCAGAAGCTGGAGCAGGAGGTGGCGGCAGCCTTTCCTGGAGTAAGGACCCTCAGATGGGACCGGGATGCGACACGAGCGAAAGGAGCGCATGACCGGACGATGGAACTCTTCCTGGCTCACGGGGCGGACATCCTGGTCGGAACGCAGATGATCGCCAAGGGACTGGACATGCCTCTTGTCACCCTGGTAGGTGTTATGAACGCCGACATCGGACTGTACCTGCCCGATTACCAGTCCAGCGAGCGGACGTTCCAGCTACTCGCGCAGGTGGCGGGAAGAGCCGGCAGGAGAGAAAACAGAGGCAGAGTGGTAATTCAAACGTATACACCGGGACACTATGCCATCACGGCCGCTGCGCAGCACGACTACCCGGCTTTCTACGAGAAAGAAATCACTTTTCGACAACAGCAGGGCGATCCCCCGTTCCGCCGGCTGGCCTCTCTCATATATGCTCATACCGGTGAGAGTCAATGCGGCAAAGAAGTAGAGAGGGTCTTCGAACTTCTGGGGCAGCGGCGGAATGAAAGGGGTCTTGCGGATACAGACCTCATCGGGCCGTGTCCAGCTTTTGCACGCAGGTTGCGAGGAAGATACCGCTGGCAAATAATAGTCCGCTCCCCGGAACCCCTTCAACTTCTTGCCGACCTCTCGCTACCTTCGGGCTGGTCCCTGGACATCGATCCGGTTAGCTTGCTCTGAGCTTTACACTGCCAGGCTAATGGAATATAATCTATGAGATTCTCGAGTAGCTGAGCCAAGAGACCCGTATATGGCCCTCCTTCCTCTTGTTATGATGGATAATCCGGTGCTCCACCGAAAGGCGAAGCGCGTCCGCAGTATCGACAGTTCCATACAGAAACTGATCGACGATATGATCGAGACTATGCACTATATCGGCGGGGCCGCGGGCCTCGCAGCGCCGCAGGTCGGCATTCCGCTGCAGGTTGTAGTCATCGAAATGCCGGGGGAAGAGCCTCTGGCGATCATCAATCCAGAGATTGTGAAGTCTTCAGACGAGACTGAAGTCGTTGAGGGCTGCCTGAGCTTGCCTGGATACAGAGGGGATATAGTCCGGGCATCTAACGTCACCGTGAAGGGTCGGGACCGTCATGGCAAAGAGATCCGCATAAAAGCGGATGGTCTCAAAGCCCAGGCGCTGCAACATGAAATCGACCATGTAAACGGCGTGGTCTATATTGATCACCTGAAAAGCATGGACGACCTTTACAAGGTTGAGGACGAGGAAGAGGAAGAGGCCGGTGGTATTTAGGCCGGCAGACCCCAGGCAGGCATCCTGTTCGGCCCCAGGGAAACCTCTCTTCCAGAGCATTTCCATATGACGAAAGTCACGAGAGATAGAGTGGCGTTTTCTGCTACGACCGATGCGATTGCCCTGCTGGAACAGTTGGTAAGCTTTTTCCGGCGGCGGAGTATCCCCTGCTATCTCGTCGGCGGATTCGTTCGAGACGGCCTCCTGGGTCGCCCCAGTGTCGATATCGATATCGCGTTAACAGGCAACATCAAAACCGTGGCTTCGGAAGCAGCCAGTCTTTTTCGAGGCAAAGTGGTGCCCCTCGACGAGGTACACCAAATCACCCGTGTAGTCCTCTACCATGCCGGCCGTCGCTGGCATGTCGATTTTTCCGCTTTGCGAGGCCGTATTGAGGAAGACCTCGGGCATCGTGATTTCACAATCGATGCCATGGCCCTGGACCTGGTGGAGACTGAAGGCAACTGGTCTCATATACCGGTGATAGATCCCCTCGGCGGCGAGCACGACCTCCGCAAAAGACTCATTCGCGCGGTGAATGACCACGTTTTTCGTGACGATCCCGCGAGGCTGCTCCGGGGCGTCCGCCTGGCTTCTGTTCTGGATTTTCAACTGGAACCTCACACCGTGTCTCTCATGAAGCAAGCTCAGGCTCTGGTAACAACGGTGGCCGGGGAACGTTTGAAGGACGAAATCAGTCTTATCTTTGAGAGTTCGCGTGCCTACCAGGCTGTTCGCATGCTTGACCGCCTGGGGCTCCTCGACATCCTTTTCCCTGAGCTGGCGGAGGCAAAAGGCGTTGAACAACCGAAAGAGCATTACTGGAACGTGTTCGACCACTCCCTCGAGACTGTCCTGGCCGTGGAGAAGATTATCGGCGCCCCGCCGGCAGAAGAGGATGATTCGATCCTGGAGCTTGTACCCCTGACGGAAGCAGTCCGGGCCCACTTCTGCGAGCGGGTGGCCGGGATGAGCAGGTCGGGGCTTATCAAGCTCGCCGCACTCCTTCATGACGTTGCGAAGCCGTCCACGAAGACTACAGAAAGCACCGGCCGGATGCGCTTCTTCGGGCACGGCAAGGAAGGAGCGGAGACGACGTCACATATCCTGCGAAGGCTGCGATTCAGTAACCGTCAGATCAGGATGATAAGCACTATGATTGAACACCACCTTCGTCCGGGCTTCCTCTCCGCCGCCGACGTACCCTCACGGCGCGCGATTTACAGGTACTTCCGCGACACGGAGGACGTCGGGATTGACATTCTCTACCTCAGTCTCGCCGACCACTTGGCCGCACGGGGACCGGCTCTGGACCTGGATGAATGGCGACGGCACTGCGAGTTTACCGGATACGTGGTCTCGAAATGGTTCGAAGAAAGAACAACAGTTGTCCCACCCCGACTCATTGACGGACATGCAATAATAGAGAAGTTCGCGCTTGAGCCCGGTCCTGCAATCGGCGAATTACTGGAAATGGTCCGCGAGGCCCAGGCGGCAGGCGACATAAGAACCCCTGAGGAGGCTTTGGCCCTGGTAGCAGAGCATCTGGAGAAAGGTACGAGTGAACCGCGCTAACCTTGTAAGACTGGCCTTAATTGTAGTTATCACAGGCCTGGCCCTGGCAGCCGTACTGGTCCCAGAATATGAGTTCCTAGGGCGCCATAGAGGCGATGCCAACACTACCCTCGGCATGAGCCTTGGCCTTGATCTGGCTGGCGGCATTCATCTTGTTTACCAGGCGGACCTGTCAAGGATAGGAGACGAAGACCCCGCAAGAGCCATGGAAGGCGTGAGGGACATCCTGGTCAGCAGGGTCAACGCCTCTGGCCTGTCCGCCGCGGTTATCCAGATACAGGGCAAAGAGCGCATATCCATTCAACTGCCGGGCATCAGCGACATTGAGAGTGCAGTTGAACTCATCGGCTCCACCGCTGAGCTTGAGTTCAGGGAGATTCTCCGCGATGCTTCCGGTCTGCCCGCTCAAGGCAATGTCGCATTCATACTTGGAAATGTCACCCTCACCGAGGAAGATGCCGAATCCCTTGCGGATGATCTTGGTGAGAGATTCGACAGCTTCAAAGAGATAAACGGTTTCTTTGGCGGAAGGAAGTACGCGCTGGTATTCAAGGATGATATAGCCAGAGCTGATGTCGAACGTGAGCTCGATGACCTTGGTTATGAAAGCGCCAGCCTCGTAACGGTCAACAAAGTGTCGTACTTTGATGCCGAGCCCGGCGAGAAGCAGGACCCGTACTTCTGGGTGCCCGCTCTCGGACTTGACGACAATAACAATATCACTGCCCTGACCGGAGGTTTCCTGAAGAGGAACAGCCGGGTGGTTCTTGACCCGCGGACTAATCAGCCGCAGGTGGCATTTGAATTCGATGATGTAGGCGCCAGGTTATTCGGCCAGATAACGGGAAGACTGATAAACAAGCCTCTCGGCATCTTTCTGGACGGCAAGCTGGTTTCCGATCCCATAGTGAGGTCAAAAATTGAGGATGCGGGCGTTATCGAGAATATTCCGCTGGACCGGGCCCGCAACATGGCCATCCTGCTCAACGCGGGCGCCCTGCCGGTCCCGCTTGGCCACTTCCTGCACGGCAACTTTGTATCCGGGCCTGCCGTTCAGGACGCGGTGGACCCGACTCTAGGCGCCGATTCCATCAGCAAGAGTGTGACAGCGGCCATGATCGGATTGGCGCTGGTCTTGCTCTTCATGGTCATCTTCTACAGGGTGCCGGGCGTTATCGCCGGCTGCGCCCTGATCGTATACGGGATACTGGTCCTGTCGGTATTCAAGGTCTGGCCTGTTACCCTTACGCTCGCCGGTATCGCGGCTTTCATTCTGTCCATAGGCATGGCGGTGGACGCAAATATCCTTATATTCGAGCGTCTTAAAGAAGAGCTTCGGGCGGGCAGAACGCTGGGAGCCGCGATAGAAGCAGGCTTCAACCGGGCCTGGAGTGCCATTCGCGACAGCAACATAACCACGCTCATCATTTGCGGCGTGCTCTACTGGATGGGAAGCAATTTCGCTGAACCCCGGGTTATGGGCTTCGCCCTGACCCTCGCAGTAGGCGTAGCCCTGAGCATGTTCACGGCTATATTTGTTACCAGGACCTTCCTGCGTCTCTATGTAAGCACCGAGTTCGCAAAACGGACCCAGCTTTTCGGGATACCGGGAACCCGCCAGGCTGGTCATTCTCTGGAGTAGCATCAGAATATGAACTTCGTAACGAAAAGAAAGTGGTTCTTCCTGGGATCCGGCATCGTCATCCTTTTCGGCATCATCGCGCTGATAGTGGGAGGCCTTAATCTCGGCCTCGACTTCAAGCCCGGGACGACCATGACCGTGGTCTTCAGCCAGCCCGTCGAGCAGGAGAGGCTGAGAAGTACATTCGCCGGAATGGGCTACACCGATGCAGTAATCCAGCACAGCCCTCAGCAGGCTTTCCTTGTGTCCGGGATTCCGGATGCTGAAAAAGCCGCGTTGGCTGAACAGCTTCAGGCCAGGTTCCACACCACTGTGCGGATTGCCCGCTTCACCACGGATGGAATTCTAGCCGTTATCTTCGGACAGCCGGTGTCCAGGGCGGACCTCGACAGCCGCCTCGCGGAGCTGGAGTATGAGGGAGCCGGCACCGAGCAGGCGACTCTGGATATGTTCCTGGTGCGCATAGGCGAGAGATCGGAGGAGGACGAGGGGGCAGCAAGCACATCGAGCCAGGCCCTTCTGCGAGACACACTTGCGGCAGAATTCGGCCAGCTGGACTTTCTCAATTTTGACACGATTTCGCAGGAAATCACGTCCGAACGGGTCCTCAACACGGGGTATGCCGTTGTGGTTGCCTCGGTCGCCATCCTTCTGTACGTAGCCTGGGCTTTTCGCAAGCTTGCGAAGTCCTTCCGCTTCGGCGTCGCAGCCATTCTGGCCCTCATCCATGACGCGCTGATACTCTTCGCTGTCTTCGCCATCTTCAGGTTTGAGGTGAATGCTTTCTTTATAATCGCGGTACTCACCGTGATCGGCTACGGGGTAAATAATACGGTTGTCATCTTTGACCGTATACGTGAGAACAGCAGCCGCGACCCCGCCCTCGGGCTCGAACGCATAGTGAACAAGAGCATTACTGAAAGCCTGATCCGCTCGGTGAATACCGCGTTGACCACTTTGACCGTCTTGCTTGCTCTCTATCTTTTCGGCGGTCAGACCATTCAGACCTTCGTCCTGGCACTGGTTATCGGAGTGGTGGCGAGCCTGTACAGCTCGCTGTTCATTGCCGGTCAGCTCGTGGTGTCCTGGGATAAAGGCGAGTTTTCACGACTGTACAGATGGATCCCGATTGCCAGGCGCCAGCAAGCCTGAACGTACACTGCCCGCCAGGCAAAGGATTGTCCGAGCCTTCCGCGAAACGAGCTTCTTGGGTTGTGAAGATTTCGGGTGCAGTCT
>JACUUS010000050.1 GCA_014859215.1 Dehalococcoidia bacterium
TCAGGAGAGGGAGAAAACTGGGATCAAATCGCTCAAGGTGAGATATAACAAGGTATTCGGCTATTATATCGAGGTCTCTAAGTCCAATCTTTCTCAAGTACCCGCTGAGTACATTCGCAAGCAGACGCTGGTAGGGGCGGAGCGCTTCTTCACCCCCGAACTCAAGGAATATGAGTCGCTGATTCTCAATGCCCAGGATAGGGTCACTGAGCTTGAAGGCAGTATCTTCCGCCAGGTCTGCCACCAGGTTAGCGCTGCCGCTGAGCGCATACTGGAAGTGGCTTGCGCTGTGGCCCAAATAGATGTCTTCTCGTCCCTTGCCTCAGAAGCGGTGCCTATAATTGGACTCGGGATGCGGGTGTAACTCAGTGGTAGAGTATTTGCTTCCCAAGCAAAGAGTCGTGGGTTCGAATCCCATCACCCGCTCCACGAAGCTAATCCCGTGCCGCAAGGCATAGATTGACCGTTTAACTCCTGAGAACCTTGTTCCCCCCACGGACCTCCATTCGCTGTCTTTTCAGCACTGTACCATTGTCAGTGAAGCTTAAGGATTGCCACAGCCCCACCTAAATCGGGCGGCTTCTGACCTAGCTTCCAGCCAGTGCCGGTCGTTTCACAGAATGCGTAAAGTCTATCGCCATCCCTATAGTAGGTAAGCGGATAATGGAGGTTCCAGCCGTCCACAATTGCTTGTGAGATTGCGACTCCAGCCGCCATATGTGCATCTTGAGTGAGATGCAAGAGAACTACACCATAACCCATACCTCTAACTATGGATGCAAAAAGGATTGAAGTATCCTCGCAGTCGCCACCACCGTCCACAATAGTCTCTACAGGATACCGGGGATAGTTGTCATACCCGGTGGTGACTTTGTCACTCGTGTAAGGCATGCTCTGCACGAACGATAGAACAAAACCAATGGTTTGCCACTCACCCCAGTTATGATCGTCCGCTATTTGCGAGAATCGACCCGCGAGCCGGTTGAGCCATTCGTCATCGTCTGGATTGAGGACAAACTCGCTATAGGGCTGCTGCCTGCTCCTATCTCTAAAGTACTGGTAAGCCGTTATTGGTATGCGGGCTTCATATTCCCATCTCCGTTGGTCGAAAGTCCATTCATACCGCACTTCGAAGTATTCTGAAGTCTCTGTTCTTGCGAATGCGGGAGGCTCGGATTCCCAAAGCGTATCTAATACCAGAACAAAAATGACAATGCCGATTCCGGCCAGAGTAATTAGCACGAGGGACAGGCAACCGCAACCGGTTTTCCGCTTATGCCTTTCCGGCTCATCAATGTCCGACTGGGCTTTGTACAGCGACGTTCTACCCTCCAGAGCTGGACCAGCCTATTATCTTGTACTGATATGAGGCTGTAGCTGAGTGCAGTGACTCACAATTGTATGGACAAGGGGCGCGGGAGAATCACGGCAAGCGCACCGCTCAAGGTTTACGATACCAGCAGTCTGTACGCGAGATAGATGCCCAGAGCAATCAGCAGCGCAACAATGGCGATCTTAACGAGACAGCCCTTAATGAATCTAAGGATGAAAATGAAGGCAACAAAGGCGACAACGCCTATCAGGACCAGAATAAGTGTTTCGTTCATCAGTCTGTAGAAAATATAGCGACGTGCAAGAGACGTGTCAAATAAAGAGGCACGCGGCTTCAGCGCGTCAGGATATCTGAGTCTTCACGCGCTTCATGTTTACTTCCTGGACCGCCGCTCCCGCCGGTCAAGCAAAAAAATGCTGGAATTGCGATAAGCATTGCCACTGCCAACACGATGAAGGGCAGACTGTATCCACCGCTCCAATCCCTTAGAACTCCCACGAGAATGGGTGCTATAAAGCCTCCAATTGTCATGATGCCCACAAAAAGGCCTTGAATAGTGCCAAAAGAACGAAGGCCAAAATAAGATGCCAGCAAGACAGGGCGTAGCGCGATGATCCCACCTTCGTTCAACATTCGCAAAGGTATAGTGAAGATACCAGGGGTCATCGACAAGGTCACCCGCCGGAGTACAGCACCTGAACGCCTGGCAACCTCACGTTCACTATACTTCAAACCACCCAGGAGACTGATTCACCTGCAGTCTCATATGCTGTCCGGGCAGACTGTCGCGTCTATTCCACCGTCAATGTAGATTATACTGCCGTGAATATACGAGGACTCCGCGCCGCACAGAAAGGCGACCAGGCCCGCTATTTCGGCAGGGTCTGCCAGGCGCCCGAGCGGGATTTCCATGTTAGCGACGCCGTCGCGGGTATTCGGGTCCTCGAGTATTCTTTGGAGCATGGGCGTCTTTGTATTCCCGGGCGCAATTCCATTCAGCCGCACTCCGGCTTTTCCCCACACCGACGCGCGCTTTCGTACCGCCCGACCCAGGGCCAGCTTGGACCCTACGTAGGCCAGGGACGCGGCGAAGAATGCGTCGGGCATCTGATCGACAATCTCTGCCGCTCCATGTTCATCGTGTTGAAGCAGGGCCTGCATGAAGGGACTACCGTCTAGCTGCAGCCATTGCATCGAGTTAGACAGGACCAAAACCGCGCAGGGACTGCTTCCCTGTTGCAGCTCCTCGAAAAGACCGTCCAGCAGGTCGACCGTTCCGAAGTAGTTTACGGATGCGATCAGCGACGGTGGGCGTGTATCGGTCGCCAGTCCCGCACAGGCCACGAAGCGATCGATGGTAAGCCCCCTCCGCTTCACGCCGGCAATTGCGGCCTCCCTGCCCTCGCGGGTCGAAAGGTCCGCGATTATCTCGGCATCTCTGATATCAATGCCGATGACCGTATCTCCATCATGCTCGAAGCGTTTGCGAACAGCCGCCCCGATGCCTGAAGCTGATCCTGTCACAACTGTGCTCATTCGGTCTCCTCTGCACTTGCGCCCGGTTATCACTCAATACGATTTCGATCGCCTTGTTCGAACAAGGAAGTGGCAGTGAAAATACCGTTTCACATGAAAGCGTGTAAAGCCCAGGAAAGACTTGCCCGAATATGGTACCTGAATATTAGAGGTCAGAGCACTCGGAAGTCAACCGGACAGCGGAGGCAGCAGAATCTCTGCCATTGGCCAGGGTCGCACCCAGCGTATGGGGTCTTGCGCGGCATGATGCGCCGGAAATATCCGCCCCCGGGGACTTACTGCAGCGGCTGCCTGAAAATCAGTTCCTCGAACCCCTGTCAGGCCGGATGGCAAGTTCTTCGCTGGGGGAGCCCGGAGAAAACAGTTCGAGCTCCTTTTCGGTCAGGTTGGCTACCAGTTCCACGTAGTGTGCCTGGGCATGCCGCAATGCTTCCTCCGCCAGCTTCAGGTCGATTGCCGCGGCAGCGATTGAAGCTACGGCTACAAGAGTCTGCAGGTCCTGCTCGCTGAAATCGCTACCGTCCACCCTGTTAAGGACCTCGATAACCCCTATGAGCTTGCCGCGAGCCACCAGCGGCGCGCAAAGGATGGACCGGGTAGTGAAGCCGGTTATCTCATCCATGTCCTTACAGAAGCGTTCATCTGCCGTTACATCGTTTACCATGACCGGCTTGCCGTGGAGGGCCACCCAGCCCGAAATACCCGTCTCAGTGCCGAGTCTCGCTTCCTTCAGTATGCCCTGCGCGGGACCGCCAACGAACTGGAAACAGAGCTCGTGATTTTCCTGGTCCGCTAGAAGCACGGATGAAGCCGAAGCCTTCAATGTCTGTTCTGTCACCGCAAGGATGTCCTCGATCAGACACTGGATATAGGTGATGTTGTGCTGAAGCAATTGCATGAACGAAATATCCTCCTGTCTCTTAAGTCGCAACGGCCGGGGCGCTTTCCGCCTTTTTCCTGAAACCCTTCTCTACTCCTGGTCGAAGCCTTTTCTCGAAGCCGCGAATAAACGCCTCAACGGCAGTCGGGCACAGCTGCGTCCCGGAGCAGTTGCGAAGCTCGCAGATCGCCCGCTGCGTATCCAGCGCCGCACGATATGGACGGTTTGTGGTCATAGTATCCAGAGCATCTCCAACGGCAAGAAGCCGGGCGCCTACCGGAATATCGTCGCCCTTCAGCCTCGCCGGGTAACCGGTACCGTCATACCTTTCATGATGGTAGAGAATAAGGGGTCTGGCGGGGCTCAGGAAGGGAATGCCCTCAATGATGCCGGCGCCGATCACAGGGTGTTCGCGCATAATGCGGTATTCCTGCGTGGTAAGAGGCCCGGCCTTACCCAGCAGACTGTCGGGGATGCCTATCTTCCCTATATCGTGAAGGATGCCTGCGTACTCGAGGACCTGCAAATCTTTTGGGGGAAGTGAAAGCTCCATGCCTGCAGCCATGGCGAATCGCACGACTCGCTGAGAGTGCCCGCGAGTGTAGGGGTCTTTGGCATCGACAGCCGCGGCAAGCGCCCTGATGGTGCTCTTGTACGCTTCCACCAGCGACTGATGCAGCCTGCTGTTGTCTATCGCTATCGCCGCAGTCGAAGCCACCGAGACCAGGGCATCCAGGTCACCCGCTGTGAAGCAACCTCCGTCGAGCTTGTTGATCACTTCGATCACGCCCATGACCTCGTCATGGACGATTAGCGGTGCGCAGATCATCGACCTCGTTAGAAATCCCGTGGCGCTGTCCACATCGCTGCAAAAGCGCTCATCAGCGGAAACATCATTTACTACGAGCGGCTCCCTGTGTTTGGCAACCCAGCCCGCTATGCCGGAGTCAATATCAAGCGTCACCTTTCTTACCGCTTCGCCTGCTTCGCCGTCGGCGAATTCGAAGCGCATTTGCCGGTTTTCCCGGTCCAGCAATAGCACCGATGAGGCTGAAGCCTTCAACGCCTCCCGGGTCATGGTCACGACTTCATCGACGACGCCGGATGCTCTGGACAACGACGTTGCTATTTTGCCCACTTCGCACAAGAGATTGAGCCTTGCATCCTGCTCGGGGGCGTTCCTCGCCTGGCTCCCTGTCGGCCGCGCGGTCATGCGGGAGGGATGGCTGACATGCTCTTTTGTTTTGGCGGATAGTTCAACCATTTAGTTTCCCAACTCCCCTAATTCTGGCTCGCGCACAGGAAGTGCGCCATAACTGCCTCAGCCTGGTCCATGACAATGGTGCTTACCGGCGAGTACGGATCAGTGACTTTCCCCGACCACTTATCGAAGTCACACCCCGGATCTGGTCTGGCAACGAGTGTGACAACGGATCCGGTGCGGTAGGAGAATAACCCCTGACCGGGGGCGGAAACACAACCGCCGTTGCTGCTGACCAGTGCCAGTACATATTCACGTTCCGTGCCAGCCGGCTCACCCGGTTCGTCCGACGGGTGGACAGGTACCGGAGATGCTTCCACAGGCCGGGTAATCACAATCTTCTCAGGCATCCTGTCTCCCAGCGGGGCTTTCTGTCCCACGACAGCCCGCATTGACTGGCCGTCCACGACTTCTACATGGACCGGAATCACCCACGCAGTGCCGTCAGAAAGCCTGTACTCCCTGTAGTGTGTGAAGACAGACTCTCCCCCCCGGAATCCTTCGAGGACAAATCGAATCAGACCATCAGCGACGCAGCGCATGACCACGAAATAGTCGCCCGGCTCCGGGTCGGGGATCGTTACTACCTGAAGCCCGTCTGAAGGTGACGTGGACTGTGCTCCGGATATCTGGTTAAAGGAGAATCCGTCAGGCAGAAAACCTATGCTCGCACCTGTAGGATCGATTACCGAGACAAATGCAGGCGCGCTCACTGCGAACATCAGCGCGTTCTCGCTTGGCCGCACCGGCGACAGTTCAGACGGAGATGCTCCAGTCTCCACGCGCACTTCATGTCCGGCAGCTACGCTCACCTCCTCCCCCTGTGCTGTCACGCTTACAAGCCCCTCTATGGTCCGTACCACGGTCAAGCCTGTTTCCGCGACCTCAATCTCAAATAGAGTGCCCCGCACCAGAGCTGTGGCTGACGGCGTCTGTATTTCGTACCTGGACCCCGGGTCTGCCATCTGAACTACCCGGCTCCAGGTCTTTCCCAACCACTGCTGGAGGGCAATTACCGTGCCTTCTGCACCGGCGGACTCCAGCCGCTGAATTTGCAGATCGGTATCAGGCTCAAGCCTTATAGTGCTGCCCTCAAAAAAGGTAAGCAGAGCGAACGAGTCCGGGCCGGTTCTGACCCTGGAGCCTGCCTGCAGGACTACGCCGTCACCGGCTTCTCCCCATGAGCCGGACCCCGAGTCTTGAATTTCGGCGCGGCCGCTCAGGATGGTGAGCGTGCATTGTGAGGCCAGGGCGGGAGTGGCCGAGAGGCTGAAACTAACAAGCAGGCATCCGGCGATGGCTATTACAAGAAGCAAAGCAAGAACCGATGGCAAGGCGAGTATGCGAGGACCGCCCAGGAAACGTGCCAGGACTCTTCTCCCTCCGAGTCTTTCCTTCAAGTCAGCTTCTTGACTTCTCGAAGGCATCAAGGCTCCTTTCCGGGCAAACCGGCAACGAACGGGTGAGGTTCGAGGCAAAGATTCAAGTGGGAAAGCTTCCCACAGGCTTTCAGTCTCCTCGCAGCCATTCCTTCAACCTGACTCCCAGACTCGATGTCCCTTTCAGCATCCCACAAGTACAGAGCGCCGAATGTCCGTCACTTCGTATGCGCTTACCGGCTTGCGCTTTCCTTTCACATCAAGCATTCCCAGCGGCGTGGTCGCGCAATGGTCCTTCACGCGAAAATAAGTGTCCGCCCCGATCCAGATTTCTCCACCTCCGGCGAGGCTTGTCAGCCTCGCGGCGGTGTTGACTACGTCGCCGACCACTGAATACTCCAGCCGTTCTTCTGAGCCCACATTGCCGGCCATCGCCTTGCCAGTGTTGATCCCGATACTGAAATCCACCCTCGGCAAGGACGGGTCCTTCTCCCGTAGTTCTCTCAGCGCACGCCGGGCATCAACAGCGGCTATTACCGCAAGCAGGGCATGGTCCTCGCAGCGGACCGGCGCGTTCCAGATCGCCATTACACTGTCTCCGCCGAACTTGTTGATAGTGCCCCGGTTCTTCTCAAACTCGGTGATTATGGCAGAAAAATGTGTATTCAATATCCTGAGCAATTCCTCAGGCGGCATCTTCTCCGACAAACCGGTGAAACCGCGTACGTCGGCGAATGCCACCGTTATCTCTTGTTCGCAGCCTTCCAGGACCGGCTCGCCCTCATCCAGCGCAGCCAGGATTTTCTCCGCCACCGGCGATGAGACATAGCGGCCGAAGGTTTTCGCGATCTCTCTCTTTTCAGATCGCTCGGAGGCAATGCTGTAAAGGTTGACTCCCCCGAATGCGCCGAGCAAAGCCATGGGAGGGTACACCATGTTGAGCATTGTGCCCCTGTCAAAACAGAAGAAGGCCGCAAACAGGTAGAACATGCAAAGCAGGAGGACCGAAGGCGCAGCCCAGAGCACGCGCAGCCGCAGCACCAGCGGTGCGCAAAGAAGCGCCGGCAAGAGAATCAGGCCGCTGGTAACGCCGGGATGGACAGGTTTCAGGAAATCCCCACTGAGAATGGTGTTCATAGCGCTCGCATGAATCTCGACCCCGTGCATCATTTGCCCCGCCGGGGTCCATAACATGTCGCCGAGTCCCGCGGCAGTCGCGCCGATAATAACAATACGGTCCTCAAAGAGAGCGGGATCAACCTCTCCTCTAAGGACATCCAGGTAGGACACGGTCTGAAGTCCGCCGGGATAGTTAACGATCATGGCGTGGGAGCTATCAAGTGGAATAGACCGGCCGGCGAAGTGGAGCTGACTATTCTCAATCGGTGATTCGATGGCCTGTGGACGCCGCAGGTACTCCGCCACGGCGGCCAGAGCCAGCGCCGGTTCGTAAGCATCGCCATCGCTCCAGGCGAGGGGCAGCCTCCTGACCACGCCGTCAGCATCAGGCAGCATATTGGCGTGTCCGAGAGCAGCGGCGTTTTCCTCAAAAATAGGCAGGGGCCTGACTACACCGGGCGCTTCCTGAGCACCGGTATATGCGACCGGCAGCACCACGTTCCCGGCACGTTTCATAGCTTCGGCCAGCTCCTCATCTCCGGCTGCAGGCTCGGCGAAGAGTACATCAAACACAATCGTCCGGGCTTCCGCCCGCGCAAGTGCGTCCACAACCGTTGCATGATAGGACCTTGGCCATGCTGTCAAGCGCCCCAGCTCATCCAGGCTCCTGTCATCGATGGCGGCGATCACAATCCGCGCCTCCGTGCCGGCGTTTTCCTGCGCCCCGGCTGACCTGAACAGAAAGTCACTGCCCCGCATCTGCAGACCGCTAAGGAAATTGAACCAGAAAGCGATGCAGAAGGCGGTGCCAATGCAGCAGGCAATGATCAGGCCCTTAACATAGCGGCGTCTCCGTCGCGATTGCATATGGCAACGCCTCCCGGCATACTCCTATGCGGACTTCGTTCGCACAATATAACATTACCGCGACGCGCACGGTATGGTCATTTGGTCATCCCTGACACTACTATTTGGTAACATTCCGGGGGAGACAAAGGTACGGAGCGGCGTAATGTGCTTTTCGGCTGGATACTGTCAGGAGAGTGCCGTGGTACCCGCGTCCAATGATTAGCGAATCTGCAGTTTGCCTTACCACGCTTGTTCTTCTGCAGGGCGCACGGCGAAATTCAAAGCCCTCTATCCTGTTCGGACAGAGGGCTTACAAGTCCCTGGACCGGGTCCGGCCGCGAAGCTGTCTAGCCCAGTATCTTCGCCACCTCTTCCATGTCCATATCGGTCACGAGCGGAATCCCGCTCACCCTGGAGGCCTCCGGCGTAAGTGCGGCGATATCATCTCTATCAAGGCATTGCAGATTGAATTTCCTTGCGCCGCACATCAACTGGCGCAGACCCTGGGCCAGCCGTTCGTAATAGGTGTAGAGGCCGATGGCAGAGGCCGGAATTCTATCGTAGTCCTTCCCGTACTTCCTTTTGAGCTCCTCGGCTGTTATGAAAATGGCTTCCTTTGTCCGTCCGAACCGCTGTATGTAAACAGGAACGTCGCCTTGCTCCAGCACCTTGCCGATGGTCTTCCCGACCATCACAGCCGCCAGCGGGGCGCGCGCCATGGCTATAGACTTCACGTACGGGGCGCCAAGGGAGAAGCACTTGAAGATCTGGTCTTCAAAGGCTATTCCGCCGGCATAGACAATGTCCGGAAGATACTCGCGCTTGGCCGCAAGGCGATCGCAATACTTCTTGACCAGCGACCACATCTCGATCCCGGGCACGCCCCATTCGTTCATCATGTGCCATGGGCTCATACCGGTGCCGCCGCCTGCGGCATCAAAGGTCACGTAGTCTATTTTAGCCAGGGAAGCATACTTGACCGCGCGGGCAATGTCCGCCGGGCGGTAGGCTCCCGTCTTAAGCGTCACATAATTCGCACCCGCGTTTCGGAGGGCTTCAACCCGCTTCACAAACTCTTCCTCGCTGACCATGCCCACGCGCGAATGCCTCTCAAATTCGCCGAAAGCGCCCTTCTTGAAATCCTCGATTATGGCGGGGTCGAGCGGGTTGGGGAGCACGATGTACCCGCGCTTCTTCAGAAGCTGGGCCTTTTCCAGGTTCTTTATCTTGACCTCGCCCCCGATATCCTTTGCTCCCTGGCCCCATTTCAGCTCAACCACCTGAGCTCCAAGCTTCTCTATGGCGTATTCCTGTACGCCCAATTTCGTGTCCTCCACATTCGCCTGGACGACTATGGCTCCGTAGCCGCCTTCCTGCCAGTCCTTGAACAGCTTCACCCTGCTTTCAAGGTCCGGTGAATGCTTGATCCGGCCGTCTTCTATTATCGAGTCCGAGTCCATGCCCGGCACGTTTTCGCCTATAGTCAAGGAGGTGCCGCTGATGGCCGAGCCGATGGCCAGGCCGTCCCAGTTCTGTTTCGCGATGTTGGTCGACCCCAGGGCTGCAATGATGATGGGCAGACGCATCCGGATGCCCTTGTCACGGCCAAGCCTTGTTTCCAGGTTCACGTTAGGGAAAATCGCCCGGTCGGAATCGGCCTCTATGCCCACAGCGCCCACGCACGTACCCATGATATTGAAATGTGACAGATCGACGGGGTAGGCCTTCTGGGACCCGGTTGTAATAATGCCGAAAGGACCGGGGTATATGACTTCTGCGCCGCGGTACGCGCTCTTACCTATTTCGCACATACCGATGCATCCCTCGACGCAGGTGACGCACATGCCGTTTATGGGGCACCAATCGCCGCCCGTCCGGTTCTTGGTGAGTGTTGCCGCGGATGCGTTATATCTGGTCAGTGGCACCTTAGCCTCCTTTTGTGTTCAACTTCAATTTAGTAAACTCTGTGGCCGCGCGGGCCAACGCTTTCTGAGCACCTGGTACAGACCGGGCAGGTCTCGACCTGTACAAGGTTCTGGCACCCTCCGCACAGGCCGTCCACCAGGTTATCAGCGTTGCATGCCCGTTCGCAGGTTGGGCATATCCATTCGCAGCCGCCGCAATTACGGCATTCCTGCGGAACCGCCCCGAAGGCGGTTGCCACGCGCCGCGAAGTTCCCCGTCCCACAAACCCGATGCCCCCGGACTGCATCTGCTCCTTGCAGTACCTTACGCAGAGCCCGCAGAGGATGCAATCGCGGTTCTTAATCTTGAACCGGACCTTGTTAAGGCCCATGGATGCAGCCATGTCCTGGAGTGTCTTCGAATTCGGGCAGGAAGCAAGCAGGAGCTCCATGATCATCCGTCTCGCCCTCAATACTCTGGGCGAGCAGGTCTCTATCACGTGCCCCTCTGACGCAACCAGGTTGCAGGATGCCTCAAGCGAAGACTTCTCTCCCTTTTTTACCTCGACCAGGCATATGCGACACGCGCCGTACGCTGTCAGCCCCGGGTGGTAGCAGAGCGTCGGAATCACGATACCGAGATCGCTCGCCGCCTCCAGGACGATCGTGCCCTCAGGCACACTTGCCGGCAAACCATCTATCGTCAACTGCACCACTGTGCCTTCTCCTCTATGAGACTGTAACGGCATCGAACCTGCACAGGTCGCGGCAGAGCCCGCACCTGATGCACCTGTCTTCATTGATGACGTGCGGCTCTTTCTTCGAGCCTGTCACAGCGTCCTGCGGGCATTCCCGGGCGCACACCATGCACCCGGTGCACTTCTCAGGGTCGATCTTGAACGTGATAAGGGCCTTGCAGACGCCGGCGGGACACCGCCTGTCCAGGATATGCGCCTCGTATTCGTCGCGGAAGTACCGGATCGTGGAGAGGACAGGATTAGCCGCGGTGCCTCCCAGCGCGCAAAGGGAGGTGTCCTTCACTACTTCACTGATCTCTTCCAGCAATTCGATATCGCCTGTACCGGCCTTTCCACCGGCGATGTCATCGAGTATGTCGAGCATCCTGTCAAGCCCCTCCCGACAGGGAACGCATTTACCGCACGACTCCTCTGTCAGGAACTTGATGAAGTACCGGGCCACATCCACCATGCAGGTCCCTTCGTCCATAACGATCATGCCGCCCGAGCCCATCATGGACCCGACCCTGGCCAGCTCATCAAAGTCCACCGGTATATCAAGCAGGCTCTCGGGAATGCAGCCGCCTGAAGGGCCGCCCGTCTGTACTGCCTTGAACGCCTTTCCGTCCGGGATTCCCCCGCCGATATCGAAGATGACCTGCCTGAGAGTGATGCCCATAGGGACTTCCACGAGCCCGGTATTATTTACCTTGCCCACCAGTGAGAAAATCTTGGTGCCCTTACTCTTCTCAGTGCCAATCCGGCGGAACCAGTCGGCCCCGTTGTTAATGATCAAGGGTACGTTAGCCCAGGTCTCCACGTTGTTGAGATTGCTGGGACGCCCGTACACGCCGCTAACGGAGGTATGTATGTGCTTTTCGCGCGGCTCGCCTATGCGCCCTTCCAGCGAGGCCATAAGAGCGGTGGACTCTCCGCAGACGAAGGCGCCTCCGCCCTGTGATATATGCAGGTCGAAATCGAAACCCGATCCCAGGATGTCGCGGCCGAGCAGACCGCACTCTCTGGCCTGATCCAAGGCTACGCGGAGGATTCTTGTGGCCAATGGGTACTCGTGGCGGATATATATATAGCCATCATATGAACCAATGGCATACGCGCCGATGATCATTCCTTCGATCACGCTGTGAGGATTCCCTTCCAGAAGACCCCTGTCCATATACGCCCCAGGATCCCCCTCGTCAGCGTTGCAGATCGTGTAGCGGACGCCGTCCGGCGCCGGGGCATTGCGACATGAAGCCCATTTCGCGCCCGTCGGATAGCCACCTCCTCCCCTGCCTCTCAGACTGGATTTCTTCACTTCGTCCAGGACTTCCAAGGGGCCAATTCCCGATAGCACTCGTGCTAGCGCGCTGTAGCCCCCATTAGCAATGTAGTGATAGATGTTCTCAGGGTCGATACTCCCGCAATATCTCAGAGCATTACGGACCTGCAGCTTGAGCACCGGCAGGTCGAATAACGGCGGAACGCCCGCTGAATCCAAAGCCCGGCTGCCCATTGCCAGATCGGCTCTGGGATTCCCATTCACCATGTAGTCTCTGATAACATCTGCCGCAAGCGCGGGCGTAAGGTTGTTATAGAATATCCCTGCGGAACCAGGTGTCACAATTTCGATCAGCGGTTCCGCGTAGCAAAGGCCAATACATCCCACGTTGATAATATCAGCATCCACGCTGTTTTGTGCCAGTTCGCTCTGGATTGCCTCCAAGACCTGGGCCGCTCCTGCAGCGAGGCCGCAGGTACCCGTTCCAATTAAGATACGCGGCTTGGAGCTCTCAAGCATATCCTGCCATTCTGCTATCGCACCAGCCTTCAGTTCATTGAAGCGCTGCGCCGCTTTCGAGAGTGGTAATCTAGCGTTCTTCATTCGACCCGTCCCCCGGACGCTTTCCGGTACTTCTTCAGCACGCTTCTGACGCTGCCTGTTCCCAGTTTTCCGTGATAGTTCCCGTCCACCGTCATCACCGGTCCCAGAGCGCACGCACCGAGGCAGTTCACGGTTTCGAGGCTGAACTGCATATCGCTCGTGGTCTGGCCATGCTGGATGCCGAGCTGCCGCTTGACTTCATCAAGTACGGACTGCGCACCCCGCACATGGCATGCGGTACCTACGCAGACGTTGAGCATGTGCTCGCCGCGCGGTTCGAGACTGAAGGCTTTGAAGAACGTAGCTACTCCGTAAACCTGCACGAGGGGCAGGCCCAGGTTCTTTGCCACGGCCTCCACAGCGTGCCGGGGAAGGTAGTGGTATTCATTCTGAATTTCGTGGAGAATGGATATGAGTCGTTCTCGCTTACCGCCGTTGTTACGTACTATACTCTCCACCTTGTCGAGTTCACAGTTCGCCATCAGGTTGCCTTTCTATGGGTGCCTCGTTCGGGGTGGTTACGGTGGACGTCCCCGTTCCCGCCGATACGACCAGGCTCATGTCCTTACGGGGATGCCTCTTTCCCTGAGGTACTTCTTCGCCTCTGGTATGCTTATCTCGCCGAAGTGGAAAATAGATGCGGCCAGCACAGCCGAAGCCTTGCCGGTCATTACTGCGTCATACAGGTGTTCAAGGCTGCCTGCGCCGCCGGAGGCAACTACGGGTATTTTGACGGCCTCTGCAACAGCCTTCGTCATCTCAAGATCGTAGCCTTCCCTGGTGCCGTCAGCGTCCTTGCTGGTAAGCAGTATCTCGCCCGCACCCAGCCCTTCGACAG
>JACUUS010000254.1 GCA_014859215.1 Dehalococcoidia bacterium
CGCGGGGGGCCTTGGCGTGAGAATAAATCACCTTTCCGCCACACTGGCGCGGAGCGGGTTCCGCACCCTTCTTCTTTATCGGCGACCCTTACCTGAACGGGGAAGAGACGAGGTTCGACGGAAAGCTGGTCCTCCACAGGTGGTGTCAGCGGATCAGCAGGTATCATCCCCATGGAGTCTATGACGGTGAAGAGTACAAGCTTTCGGACTACACGCGATCTATACCGGGTTTCGTACGGGACCGTATAGTTAAGCCCACGCTCTCTCAAGGAAGACGTGTGGTAGTCCTGGGCGAGGAATGGCAGACCGCAGCGACCGTGTCCCTGCTGAACGACATGCTTTGCCGAGAGGGTATAAGGAAGCGTGTAGTAATGTTCTGGAATGCGAATAACACCTTCTCTTTTGACAGGATTGACTGGGCCCAGCTGCAAAAAGCCGCCACAATAAGCACCGTCAGCAAGTACATGAAGCATATTATGTCGCGTATGGGACTCAACCCGATCGTGATACCGAACGGAATTCCCACGAGCCTTCTCGCAGAGGTGGATGAGGGACTTGTCCGGGAGGTGAGAAAAGCCCTGGATGCGGACCTCCTTCTCTGCAAGATAGCCCGCTGGGACCCCGACAAGCGATGGAACGCCTCTATAGAGGCGATTGCCCGGCTGAAGGAGGGAGGCATGAGGCCTGTCCTGGTCGCACGCGGAGGAATCGAGGCTCATGGACAGGAAGTAACCCGCAACGCGCTGGCTCTTGGTCTTACTGTGAAGGAAGCTACAGTCAAAACGGGGTCTCCCGAAAGCTACCTGAGCGCCCTGCGCGAAGCCGCACCGGCCGATGTAGTCGATGTCAAATTTCATTTGCCACTTGACTTCCTGCGCATACTATATCGAGCGGCGGACGGGGTGCTGGCAAACAGCGGGCATGAGCCTTTTGGCATCGTTGGGCTGGAGGCAATGGCAGCCGGCGGCATTGCTTTTACAGGTTGCACCGGAGAAGACTACGCGATACCATTTGTAAATGCCCTGGTGCTCGAGACCGGAGAACCCCTGGAAATCGTCGGTTATCTCACGTATTTGCGAGAGCACCCGGACGAGAGTGAACGCATACGCCGGGCGGCTCGCGAGACCGCTCGTTATTTCACCTGGGAGGCAGCTCTGAATAACCTTATCAGCAAGGTCGAGAATCAGGCCCGAATTCAGGATAACATGTGTGTCGATGAATCATATTCACGAACGAAGGACAGACGACCTATGAACTGCGTCCCGGTTTGGAATTGACCATCCAGACCGCCAACGCCGATTCACCTGGCGGGTCTGCTAACGCATCATTCGTCACAGGAGACAGTAAATGTACCAGTCAATCCTCGTTCCACTAGACGGGTCCGAACTTGCCCGGGGAGCCCTGTTCTATGCAGCTGAATTCGCTGTGAGGCTGGGCTTGCGCATCTATCTCCTCCATGTGCACGGCGTAAACGAGCGCGAATCCCTTGCCCTGCACCAGTCCTACATTGACCAGGAAGCTGAAAAGCTCGACCATGAATGCAGGGTTTTGCAGCAGAAACTGGTAGATGTCCGGGAACCCCTATCCGGGATACAGGTTACTGGCACAATCCGCACGGGCAATCCAGCCGAGGAAATACTCGGGTTCTGCGAAGAGAACAGAATAAGCTTGATACTCATGGGGACTCACGGGCGTTCAGGAATCGGGCGGTGGGCCATCGGAAGCGTAGCTGACAAAGTACTCCGGGCCGCAAAGCCGCCGGTGCTTCTCATCCGGGCCGGCGTTCCGGCACAAAGCATCTTTGAAGCGCCGCCAGGTCGGTCCGTTCTGGTACCCCTCGACGGCTCGGAGCTGGCTGAATCGGTGCTCCCGCACGTCCAGACTCTTGCCGCGACCAGCGGAGCGGAAAGAGCGCCCATCGTCCTGCTCGGAGTCTGCGAACCCCCTCTACTTCCCGGCTATTATCCTCCCGAAATTCCATACAACTGGGAAGACCACATAGACGGCTGTAAGCGCGGCAGCCTGGATTACCTTCAGAAGGTGGCGGTGAAGCTGGCCGGCGCCGGATTCGATGCACGCGTGGAAGTAGTAGTGGGAAGCGCGTCTGAAGAGATTGTGAATTGCGCCAACCGGAGACCTTTCAGCCTCATAGTCATGGCCACCCATGGCCGTTCAGGCATCAGCCGCTGGGTTTTCGGCAGCGTGGCCGAGAGAGTGTTGCAGGGAGTATCTGTACCCCTGT
>JACUUS010000255.1 GCA_014859215.1 Dehalococcoidia bacterium
CTACTTGTCAAGGAAAAGAGCGGCGCGACGGACAGGCAGACAGCGATCAAGCTCATACGGGAGACGTTTGAAAACCCCTTCGACAGGGGACGGTTCATCAATCTGAGCAAGAACCTGGTCAAGCGCCTCGACACATCGAAGAACTTCACTTACCGGGGAAACATCGTCCCCGATGCATATAAGCAGCGCGTTCAAAGCCTTGAGCGCGTGGGCAAGTATGAGGATGCCGACGGCAACAAGATAGAGATCATTATCGTCCGGCTGGCCAAAGAGCGCTCCATTGAGCGAGCCCGCACCATGCAGCGCAATTTCGTTGCCTGGTACTTGAACGGCAGCCGGGGCGGCGAACAGAAGGACGCGGCCCTCGCTGCCTTCGTTTCGCCGGATAGCAGAGACTGGCGTTTTTCCCTGGTCAAGATGGAGTACAGCCTGGAAGCGCCGGGCAAGGTTGAGACCGAGCTCACCCCGGCGCAGCGGTATTCTTTCCTTGTCGGGGAGAACGAAAGCAGTCACACGGCACAGGTCCAGCTGCTGCCCATCTTGCAGGACGACGACAGAAGGCCGCTGCTCTCTGATTTTGAGAAAGCCTTCAGCATCGAGGTAGTCACCAGGGAGTTCTTCGTCAAATACCGCGAGCTGTTTCACGACGTTGATGAAGCCCTGCAGAAGGAGCTCGAGCGTAATACGGCGGCGAGGCAGGACTTCGAGGCAAAGGGTGTTGACACCGTCGACTTCGCCAAGAAGCTCCTTGGCCAGATCGTATTCTTGTATTTCCTGCAGAAGAAGGGATGGTTCGGAGTGGGACGGGATGATGATTGGGGCACCGGACCGAAGGACTTTCTGCGGCGCCTGTTCTACATGAGAATCGTCCCCTATCAGAACTTCTTCAATGATATCCTTGAGCCTCTTTTCTATAATGCACTGGCCACTGAGAAAACGGACGACTTCTATGACCGCTTCAACTGCAAGATCCCTTTCCTGAACGGCGGCCTTTTCGACCCGATCAACGGCTATGATTGGGTACACATGGATATGTTACTCCCCAACGAGCTCTTCTCCAATTCCGAGAAGACCCGGGAAGGGGATACAGGCACGGGTATCCTGGACGTTTTCGACAGGTACAACTTCACCGTCAGAGAAGACGAGCCCCTGGACAAAGAGGTGGCCGTCGATCCCGAAATGCTGGGGAAGGTGTTCGAGAACCTGCTCGAGGTCAAGGACCGCAAGTCGAAAGGCACTTACTACACCCCGCGCGAGATCGTCCATTACATGTGCCAGGAGAGCCTCATCAACTACCTGGATACCGCGCTGAACACTGGAGACGTTCCTCTCGTAACAAAGCGCCCGCCGCAGGGGAAGCTTTTCGGCAGCCCGGACCCCGAACAGGGCGCACTGACCATTCCCGGCTACCAGGCGAAGGTCCCCCGCACAGATATCGAGGCCCTTATACGGACAGGCGAACTTGCTATCGACCATGACACCCAGGTCGAGGCCCAGGCCAGGGAGACCGGGCGATATTCCTACCGGCTGCCGGAGTCCATCCGCTGGAACGCGGAAGTGATAGACCGGAAACTCGCCGACATCAGGGTATGCGACCCCGCGATCGGCTCCGGTGCATTTCCGGTCGGCCTGATGACGGAGATCGTCCGCGCCAGGAATACGCTCACCGTTTACCTGCCTGACAAAGAGGGCCGTTCGAACTATGACTTCAAGAGGCACGCCATCCAGAGCTGCCTCTACGGTGTGGATATCGACCCCGGCGCGGTGGAGATCGCCAAGCTCCGGCTGTGGCTTTCCCTGGTAGTGGATGAGGAAGATATCAAGCAGATTCAGCCGTTGCCCAACCTTGATTACAAGATAGTCTGCGGCAACTCACTGCTGAAATGTGAGCAGGATATCCTGTACTGGCCGTTGTTTGAAGAACTGGAGAAGCTTAAGGTAGCCTATTTCAGCGAAACAAGCAGAGGCAAGAAAGAGGAATACAGGCGCAGGATAGGCGCATTCATGGAAAGAATTGAACAGGACGGCAGGGACTTCAATTTCACCGTTCACTTCTCCGAGGTGTTCCCCAGGGGCAACAATACGGACGATCGCGGATTCGATGTCGTAGTCGCCAATCCGCCTTACATCCGCCAGGAGCAGCTGAAAGAGCTTAAACCGGAGCTCAAAAAGTACTTTGAATGCTATGACGGGGCAGCCGACATCTATGTCTATTTCTATGAGCGCGGCCGGCAG
>JACUUS010000051.1 GCA_014859215.1 Dehalococcoidia bacterium
CGGCGTTCATGTCCCGACGTGGATCGCCCCCGAGATGAGAAGTCTCCTCGAAACGTACCTGGGACCTAATTGGGTAGAGCGTCAGGATGATCCACGGATCTGGGAACGCGTAATGGACATCCCCGATGAAGAAATCTGGAAGGTGCACCTTCTTCTGAAGCAGAAGCTCAAGGCCGCCACACTCGACTGGGCGCGCCAGTCGTGGACTGAATGCAGGGTTTCGCCGCGGCAGGTGGTTACGATGGGCTCACTGCTGGATGCCGAGGCCCTTACTATAGCGTTTGTGCGGCGGTTTGCCGAGTACAAGCGGCCCGCCCTCATCTTTCATGATCTGCCGCGGCTGAAGCGCCTGGTGGGCAACAGGTTCCGGCCGCTCCAGGTGGTATTCGCCGGAAAGTCGCATCCGGCGGATTTTCCATCCAAGTACCTGCTGCACCAGGTCTATACTCTGGCGAACAGTACCGAGTTCGGAGGACGCATCGCGTTCATAGAAGATTATGACATGCACATGGCGCGTTATCTCGTTCAGGGCGTGGACGTGTGGTTGAACGTACCGCGCAGGCTCAACGAGGCGTGCGGGACAAGCGGGATGAAGGCGGCTTTGAACGGTGCCCCCCATCTGAGCGTACGCGACGGATGGTGGCATGAGGGATACAATGGGAGAAACGGATGGGCGATAGGCGACGGCCGCGCGCCCGCAACTTCGGAGGAGGAGGACAGGGCGGATGCGGAAGCGCTGTACGACCTTCTCGAAAACCAGGTCGTGCCGCTTTACTATGACCGGGACCGCAAGGGAGTGCCTCACGGGTGGATCCAGGTCGTGAAAGAGGCCATCTGCTCGGTCGCGCCCGGCTTCTCGGCACGCCGGATGTTGAAAGAATACCTGACGGGATACTATCTGAAGGCAGCCGGCGCCGGGCAGCAACCGGCCGGGTAAAACCCGGTAAGCGGCGGGGGCAGGCTTCTCGACAGGAGAAGGAGGTCCTGATGGAAGAAGGCGGGGGACATGTCAGGGTCCGCAGGATGACGGAGGCGGACATTAAGAGTGTGAAGGAGATAGACCGTGAGCTTGCCGGGCCGGGCCGGTTGGCTTCGTGGCCGCTGAGGATCGAGTCCCACTGGTGGGTCTACCAGGGGCTTTCAAACTATGTGGCTGAAGTCGACGGTGAGGTCATCGGCTTCCTGCTGGGAGATATACGGGGCGCTGCATTCGGGACGGAGGCCAGTGGTTGGATAGACATAATAGGTGTTTTGCCCCGGTACCAGGGCAAAGGTATAGGACGCAGCCTGGTTGAGGCCTTCTCCGACGAGTGCCGGCGGGAAGGAATGAAGGTAAGAGTGATCCTCGCCAGTGACAGGCGGCTGGCGCAGTTCTGGAAATCCATGGGGTTCAGCAGGGGAAGGCTCGTCTGCTTCGAGAAGTGACACACCCGGGCAGGGCAAGCGCTTAACCCGCCCGGGACGTCCCTGTTGTTATGAAAAAACCGGCAAAGGCAGAAACTCCTGGTTCATGCGAAGCACTGGTTCCGGCGGCTGTTGTCCCCGTTCCCCAGGCTTCGTTCAACCGTTTCCAGAAGCTCTTCCATGTCGAAGGGCTTCTGAATATAGGCGAATACGTTCAGGTCCCCGATCTCCCTGCGATCCGGGTCCAGCACCGAGACGATAATCACCGGTACCTGCTTCTGGTCGAGCCTCTCCAGCAGCCTGGTGATGAACCAGCCGTCGCAGTCCGGCAGAAGCAGATCGAGCACTATGGTATCCGGTATCTCCTGGAAGAGGTGCCCCACCGCGTCAACCCCGCTGTGGGATGTCCTGACCTCGTGCCCTCTTGCCGTGAGGCAGTGCCGGACCATCCCGGATAGGAGGGTATTGTCGTCAATCAGCAGGACCTTCTTCTTTGGCATCTCCATGCGCTTGCTCACTATCGTTCGTAGTCGAAATGCCTTTTCGGCTGGGGAATGAGTTCATGAACTATGAGATAGGACAGAGGGCCGAAACAGGTGACGAAGATGATCGGCAGGACCCACAGGCCCTTCCTCCCGCCCAGCACCCACTTTCTCTCCACGAGGTAACCCAGGGCGATAGCGACCAGCGCCCAGTGGACCATCGCCAGAAGAACGATTTTCACGATAAGATCGATGTCCATCTCAGCCTCCTTCGCTTCCTTCCCGCATATTCTGCTCGATTAATCGTAAAGAAGGCATAATGATAGGAGCCGCGAACATAAAGATTCGATAAAGATTTCTGTGGGGATTGCGGTCAGGCGGGTGGTAGGATCACTGCGCAGACCCGGCTAATGCTTTCTACCTCGCAAAGCCTGACTATTGACAACCATAGTCACAGGTGATATAAGTTCGTCCAACGCGAGACTCCCATTTACGGCAGCCATTTGGGGCCAGGAATTCTCCGCAGTCTTGCTTATTGCAGGACCCAATTATGCGTGTCAGCATTTATCTTGCTTCAGGGAGAGAAGCGCGCGGCAAAAGGCGAAACCTTTCTTGGGAGGACAGAGATGTCGCAATCAGCACTGTCAGGTATCAGGGTCCTGGATATGGCTGATGGCAAAGTCGCCTACGGTACACGGATACTGGCTGACCTTGGAGCAGACGTAATCAAGATCGAACCCCTGGACGGTGACCCTCTGCGAAGGAAACCTCCATTTGTTGATGACGTCCCGGGTCCTGATAGAAGCATGTACTGGCTATATCGTAATCTCAACAAACGCAGCGTAACGCTGAACCTTGATTCAGACGAAGGCAAAGGACTATTCAAGCTCATAGTGAAGAGTGCCGACGTGGTAGTGGAGACCTTTGACCCAGGATACATGAAAGGCTTGGCGCTTGACTATGAAATTCTGCGCCAGGTCAATCCCCGCCTGATCATGGCTTCAATTACTGATTTTGGCCAGACCGGGCCTTACAGCAAGTACAAGGGATCAGACATCGTCGATTTCGCTATGAGCGGGGCGATGATCGTCAATGGGACTCCAGACCGCCCACCCGTAAATATGCCGGGGTCGCCCGCACGAGACTGTGGCGCCATATATGCCATGTGCGGAGTAATGCTCGCTCTTTATTCCCGCGCTTCTACGGGAACAGGACAGTACGTAGAAATATCGGTTCAGGAAGCTGCACTCGCCGGTCTCTTCTCCTGGTCGATACCTGGTTATAGCTATAGATCTGCGGCTGGCCGAATCCCTTTTGCCGGCCCTCGGATGATGCCGCGTACCGGTTCTCTAAGTATTGTGCCCTGCAAAGACGGTTATGTTCATTGGTTGGCCACGTCACCGAGGCAATTCGATGCTCTGTACGAACTGCTGGGGAACCCGCCGGAACTGGTAGAGATGGGAAACAAAATCCTCGAAGTAGCTCCCAGGATAGGTGAGCACATCGAAAAGGTCACTAGCCACACCATGAATATGACCATGCAGGAGTTCTTTGAGCGAGGTCAGGGCAAGCACGGGCTCCCCTGCTGTCCTGTATGCACGCAGGCAGAGTACATGGATAACCCCCATGTAAGAGCCCGCGGATTCTTTAGGGAGGTTGAACACCCGGACGCGGGAAGAGGCCTATATGCGTCGATGCCTTTTGAAATGACGGAGACTCCTCCCGGTGTATTCCGGCCGGCTCCGCGCCTGGGGCAGCACAATGAAGAAATTTTCCATGGTGATCTAGGGTTATCTCCTGCAAAGATTAAGGCCTTGAAGGAAGCCGGCATTATCTGAGAGTAAGTCTACTCCCATGAAGGAGGCGTGAAATGACGCGGCAAATCCTCGAAGGCATAAGAATCCTCGACTTCAGCAACGGCGCGGCGCTTCCCGAAACCTTGAAAATGTGCGGTGAGTTCGGTGCCGACGTGATTGAAATAGCATGCTCCAAACACCCGGAATTCCTGAGAAGACTTGGAATAAACTTCGATCCCAACAACAGCCCTGCCCATAACGACGCGTTCCGCAATCGAAGGTGCCTGGGGGTTGATCTGACAACAGAGGAAGGCCATGAGGTAGTTTTGGACCTCATAAAGGTTAGCGATGTTGTAGCCGAAAGCTATCGTCCTTCCGTGATGGTCGGTTGGGGGCTCGATTTTGCGAGTGTAGCAAGGGTTAAGCCTGATATTATTTATGTCTCTTCGCATGGTTGGGGCTCGGGGGGGCCCTATGAGGCATTCCAGACTTATGGCCCACATGCTCAGCATGTGACAGGTTTGACATGGATGTGGAACCATCAGGATAGTCCTTATCCCATTGGCGGAAATCTGATCCACCCGGATCATATAGCCTCCAAAATGTGTTTCATTGCTCTGCTTGCTGCGTTGGACTACAGGCGCCGCAGTGGAAAGGGGCAACTCATAGACCTATCCCAGATTGAAGTAGCGGCTGGATTGATTGGAGAAGCCTACCTGGATGTAAGCATGAACCGGCGAATCGAACCCCCCATTGGGAATCGCAACCCGTATGCGGCTCCTCATGGCTGCTACAAATGCAAGGGTGTCGTCAACTACGAACCGGGCTATCCTCACATGGGAGGCACAGATATCCGGATACCACAGGAACCCACGGAAGACTGCTGGGTAGCCATCTCTGTACTTGATGACAGGGAATGGGATAATTTCTGCAGGGCAATCGGTAACCCGGAATGGACCAGGAACGCGGAATTTGCCACACTTTCTGAGCGACTCAGGAATGAGGAAGAGCTCGACAAACTCATAGAGGCCTGGACGTGCCTGCGTGACCCATTCGAGGCAATGGAAACTCTCCAGCACTTCGGTGTGAGGGCGGGAGTAGTCGAGTGCGCTGAAGACCAAGTCCGGCGCGACGAACAATTGAAATATCGACGTTTCATAGTCGAGGTTGACCATCCTCTTGCGGGAAATCATCTTTATCTGGGCCAACCGATAAACCTGTCTGATACCCCAGCCCTACCAAGCAAGTATGCTCCGCTTCTTGGAGAACATACCGATGAGATTCTGAAAGAGCTGCTGTGCATGACCGATGAAGGGATTGCACGGCTGAAGGAGAAGAAAGCGATTGAATAGCGGGATGAACGGCAGCCTATGGAAACTCGACGCTTATTTCTGTGAATTCACTCGGCGGAAGCCTGTGCGGGCTTCGTGAAGCGGTAGCCTATGCGGGACTCGGTAAGAATGTAGCGCGGATTTGATGGATCGTCCTCTATCTTGCGCCTTAGCTGACCTATGAATACGCGCACGTACTCGCGCTCATCCCCGTAGTCGGGACCCCACACGTTATGCAGGATATCCCTGTGGGTGAGGACTTTGTCGCCGTTGGACATCAGGTAGACCAGCAGCTCGTACTCGGTCCGGGTCAGCTTCAATAGGTCCCCCCGCAGCGTGGCAATGCGGTGCACCCGGTCCACTTCCAGGTCTCCGGCGGTAAGCGTAGGGGCGGCGCCGGCCGTGCCTGACGAATGCCTCAGGGCGACCCTGATCCTGGCGAGAAGCTCCTCTATGCCGAATGGCTTCGTAATATAGTCGTCAGCGCCCTCGTCAAGGGCTTTCACCTTGTCGCTCTCGTCCCCCCTCACACTCAGTATGATTATGGGCATGTCCGCCCATTCCCGGATACGCCGGCAGGCCTCAATCCCATCCATTCCCGGCATGTTTACATCCAGAATAATGACATCGGGCAGGAAGCGCTCGGCCGCCTCGCAAGCCTCAACGCCGTCCTGCGCCAGGTGGACGATATAGCCTCTGGCCTCCAGGTTGGCGCGTATGAACATGCGTATCTTGGGCTCGTCGTCGGCGACCAGTATGGAGGTCTTCGTGGAGGTCACTGCGCGCCTCCTTCATCCGATCGGGGCGGGCAGACCGGCAGGGTGAAATGGAAAGTGGAGCCCTTGCCGGGCTTGCTTTCTGCCCAGATCATGCCGTCATGGTTGTGAATAATAGCCTGGCAGATGGCCAGGCCCAGTCCCGTTCCGCCCGGTTTCTGCCTCTTCTGCGCGCCGCGGTAGAACTTCTCGAAGACCCGTTCCAGGTCCTCCGCCGGTATGCCCGCGCCCTGGTCGGTAACGGTGACCTCCACCATCCCGTCCCGTGCTCTCGCGCCTACCGTGATGCGCGTGTCTTCCCGGGAATAGGCTACGGCATTCTCCAGCAGGTTTATCAGGACCTGTTTCACCTGGTGATAGTCCGCGTGGACGTCAGGCAAGTCAGGCTCGAGTTCTGTCTCGAAAGTGCGGCCGCGGTTGACCCACTTCTGACGTTCCAGGGTGTCGCAGATCAGTTCAGGAACAGACAGTTGTTCTTTCTCCGGCCTCCAGATACCGGCTTCCAGCTTGCTCATGTCCAGAAGTTTCGTGACCAGGCTTGCCAGCCTGTCCGTCTCCTCGCTTACGCCGGTCAGGAACATGTCGAAAGTGTCGCCGTCCAGCGTTACCTCTTTCTGCATCAGGGTGCCTATGATCCCTTTGATAGAGGTAAGTGGTGACCTCAGTTCGTGGGAGACGTTGGAAATCAGCTCCGATTTGAGCCGGTTTAGCTCCACCAGCTCAAGCTCCACCTGTTTTCTCTTGCTTATGTTGCGGAAGGCCGCAAGCTGGCAGACCTTGCCGTCCGAGTCAACGAAGGGCGACGCTATAACTTCATAGGTGCGTCCGTTGGGCGTGGCATATTCCCATGTTTCGGTTTTTCCACTTAGAACGTCCGGGAGCTTACAGGCCGGTCCACAGGGCTCTTCCAGATTGTGCAGGTACCTGTAACAGGTGCTGCCTGTACCCGGGCCGAACTCCTTGACCATGCTCGGGTTGGTGTACCTTATCACGTGGTCGGGGCCGACGATGAAAACCCCTTCCTCCATCGTGCCAAGCAAGCTCACGAACCGGTCTCTCTCGCTCCTGACAAGAGCCTCAAGACGGGTGCGCCGCTCGAACTCGTTGCGTATGACCCCGGTGAATGTCCCGGCGAGGCCGATAACCATGGCGAAGACCATGGCCCTGAGCACCGGATCAGGGAAGGGCGAAATTAGCAGTGCGCGCGGCAGGAAGACGATCATGGTCGCGGTGGCGACCGTGATCGCCCCCTTAACCCGGTAGATATGTCCAGCATAGAGAACGGGAATCAAAAATGCAATGCGGTGGATATCATGCACGCTGTAAAGGAACGCCCAGCGGGAACTGGCCACACCTGCGAACTCAAGCAGCTGCTCGACATAGTAGATGAGAGTACAAAGAGCGAAGAGCCCTATGAGGATGAGAAGACTGCCATTCGAATGCCGTACGCGTGTTTGTGCCGTTTGTTCCATCAGCCTGTCCTCATACGCATAGACAATCGAGCCCTTTCTGTACGAGCCCATGATCCGGGCGGCGAACGCGGAGAGCACGCCGGGGATATTCGCCAACGGGCCTTCCACTGCTCTCATCTCTGCCACCCGGGAACTGCGCTGAGTTAGCGGGGAGAATAACACTCCCCCATCATCCACCTGAAGACTACCATAGAAACAGAAGACCCGCTTCCGCCGGAATGCCTGTTCGCATGCAGCTAAAACCGCAGATTGAGAGTCGGGATGCTTAGGCATTAATACCGAATGGCTGCAAGCGAGAGAACAGTCCAGCCGGAAAGACACGTGGCGGCAGCCGCGCTGGAGCTTGTCAGGAAGAAGAATGACCGAAGAGGACTGCCGGAAATGACTAAATCGCGAGCCCGGCTTGCGCCAGGGAGCGGGCCGCGTCTTCCAGGCCGAGCTCTCTGAGTTTGGCCAGCGTTTGCAGGCCCGTCGCCGTATCCCATCCCCTCAGCGTGTAGTACTCGTCTTTCATCTTCTCGAATGCATTTCTGTCCACCACCGCCCCTTTTCGCGATATGATCTCTCCGTCCTTCCCGGGGGCAAGGCACTCCGGGTTGACCTCGTCTCCCTTGAGCGGCGCGGAAAAGAAGGCCTCCGGGATGCGGTCGTGGTCCCTTCCGCGGTGTCCCTCCCTTGCCAGTATGGCTCTCTGAAGGTTGAGGACTCTCTCGCCCACCCTGTACAGTGAGTTTTCGTCAAACGGCCTGCCTGTGACGGCTGACAGGACCTTGCTTTCAAGAGAGGGATCGCCCACGTGGTCGCCGGATATACGGTGCACGACCGGCCAGGCGAAGTCGCAGAGGATAAGGCATTCCTTGGCGTAGGCGCGGTCCTGGATTTTGACTGCCGCCAGGGCCTTCCCGTCGTAGGTGGAGAAATCGGCGGCGAGCTCGCCTCCCCAGAACCTGCGTGCGATTTTGCGGAAGACCTCGCTGGACATATAGGAGCTCTCGTCATTTCCAGCCCAGCCGACGAACAGGAACATCGGCACGCCCATCTCGTGAAGCTGGTGAATGGGCTGCCTGGGCTCCATGGCATAAAGCAGGGCATGCGCCGGGAACATCCTGGGGCAGAATGTGAGGTGATGGCCGGCCCTCGACAAATAATCGGTGATGAGCTTTTGCGTTTCCTGCCCGATCTCAGACGCGGCCCGTTCGGTCCCCCGCGCCAGGATATCGCCGAAACCCTCGCGCAGGGCCGTCTTTTTCACGAGGGACTCGATATACTCCATGCTGCCCAGCTGCGAGAGCGGGATGCCGGTATTCTCATCGTTAAGGATTCCGGCATGACGGCACCTTGTCAGCCACATGATCATGGTCATGATGGAAAGAGCGTCGACCCCGTACGAATCGCAGAGCCTGACGGCTTGAAAAGGGACCTCGTTCTGCTCGCCGTAGTAGCGGACCGCGCGGTTGATGTAGAAAAGAGCGGAGGCGCAGTAGGACTTCCCGCTGGTTGCGCCGTCTCTGGACCATACTCTTATCCTTTCCCCGTAACCCGTGCAGCCGAAGCACAGCTCCCGCTTCGCTCTCTGGCCGGGCAGGACCTCGAAGTGAAGGTCCAGGACTTTCTGTGAAGCCGGATTGCTCGCTGCCGACTTCATTTCCGCAAACCCACTGGTGATACTCTTAGGAATGTACTTCCGGGATATGTCCCGTATGTAGGCTCTCAGATCGTTGAGCTTCTCCGGTTCCGCCGCGGCCACCTTTCCCCTGCCCCTTACTGCGATCGCCTTGAGATTCTTCGAGCCCATAACCGCGCCGAACCCGCTTGACCCGCTGGCGTCGTTGTCCGCGAGAAGGCTGGCAAAGGCCACCAGGTTCTCACCGGCGGGTCCGCAAGTGACCACGGCCGTCGTCACGCCGAGCTCGCTCTTAAGGGTTTCTCGGGTTTCGACGGTGCTTTTGCCCCACAGGTACGACGCATCCCTTATCTGAACAGCACCGTCGTTGATATACAGGTAGACCGGCCCGTCCGCCTTGCCGTGAACGACCAGGCCGTCGAAGCCGGCGAACTTGAGCTGAGCTCCCCATCGGCCGCCCAGGTTTGCGTATGAGAACTGCTCGGGCACCATGGCAGGCGCCTTCCCGCAGACCTGCCACCTGGAACCCGAAAGCCCGCTGAAGCCCGCAAGCGGCCCGGTGACGAAGATCAGGCGGTTTGCGGGATCGAACGCCCCTGTACCCGGCGGGACCTCGTCCCAGTAAATGCCGGCGGCGATGCCCCTCCCGCCCAGGAACTCGCCCGCATAGTCCAGGGTCGGCTGGCGGCTGATCTTCCGCGAAGAAAGATCGACCCGCAGAATTGCCCCCGCATATCCGTGAAGCTCTTTCATTCTCGGCCCTCCAGGGTCAGTCGGTCCGATACGCGCTCGTACGATTATACCCGAAGCCCGAATGGCTCTCAAGGAAAACAGATTATGCGCGCCCGAAATCCAGTACTATGGCAGGGTTTGCAGGTGTCATTTGATATGCAAGAATAGACATAGGCCCGCACAAATTCAGGGGGAAGCATGAAGAGCGCCGTCATTTTGGAGAAAGGCATGAGACGGGAGATGGAGGATACCTGTTTCCTCGACCTCGACTTTGGAAGCCGTGGATGGGTGTTCGGCGGAGTTTATGACGGGCACGGCGGTCTTCATGTGGCGAAATACGCCGCTGAAAACCTCCACCACGTTTTCCTGGAGAAGTTATCGGCAGGCAGTCCAATACCGCAGGCCTTCGCCGCAAGCTACGAGGAGATTTCGAACAGGGTGAAGGCACAGGACTATGGCGCCACGGCGGTGAACTTCCTGATCGAGGAGGGTGTGATCCACACAGCAAATGCGGGAGATGCCCGCGCAATCGTGATCGGCGCCGATGTTCACCAGTTGACCGTCGATCACCGGCTGGACAACATTGTCGAGAGGGAGAGGATCGAGAGTATGGGCGGCGTGATCCAGGACCCATATACGTTCAGGAATGAAATGGGCCTGATGCCGACGCGGACGCTGGGGGACGAATACTTCAGGCCGGTGGGGATTATGACTGTTCCCTCGACCGGAGTTTACGCAATCGCGAGGGATGACAGGATGCTGCTGGCAGCCACTGACGGCCTGTTTGACTTCATGACCAATGAAGAGGTCGCTTCATTCGCCGGGGTATATCCCCATCCGGCCGAGCTCCTTGAGGCGTTGAAGACCGAGGTCCTGATAAACAGGCGCGGTTCGGATAATCTCACCATAATAGCGATTTCCCTTCGCGAGTAATCGACAGGCTCCTTCTCCCGAGAGCAAGAGGAGGCTGCGATGAGGGTTGAAAGTGACCATGCCTGCGCCGGATCCGCGGACAGCCTGGAATCCCTCTACCCTGCACGGCGCGGCGGGCGAGGATTCTCTTTCTTCCCCTGAAACTGCGAACGCGCTAACACGAAGCTCAATCATGATCCAAATTAGAGAGCCTGACTTTCACAATTAGGTAGGTTTACGGATATGTGCTGAAGGTGAGACTCCATAGGATCAAGTATGAGAGCAATAATACCGGATGCTTGGAAGGGGCAAAGAATGAAGAACGGTCACAGATTACCGATGAAGAACGATCTGGGCTTCTACGAAATGCGCTTTGAATCGGTGGGCGGCCTCGGCGCCAACCTGACCGGACAAATCCTCGCCGAGGCGCTCGTCGTTGGCCAGGGATTCAATGGGGCGCATTTCTCCACATACGGCTCGGAGAAAAAGGGTTCACCGGTCAAGTCCTTCGTCAGGGTATGTGCTCCCGAACAGGAAGTGAGGAGCAGCAGCCCTGTAAGCAGGCCTCACCTGCTGGCCGTATTTCATAGCTGCTTGCTCAGTGTCACCGGCACTACCTCGGGACTGTATGAGGACAGCGCGGTGGTTGTCAACTCAGCGGACTCGCCGGAGAAGATTCGTGACCGGGCGAGGGTAGTCTCGGGGACGGTGGCCGTGGTTGACGCATTGGGTATCGCCGTCCAGGAACGAACAAGAATAAACACCGTGATGCTGGGCGCTATCGTCAGGGTAGCCGGTTTCATCGACCCCGAGATAGTAAAGAAGCATATTGCCGCCAACATCGGAGACAGATACCCCCACCTTGTCGAGCCGAACCGGAAATCCTTTGAGCGGGGTTTCAACGAAGTGAAGATCGAGAAGGTCCCTTACGATTCCAGATTCGCTTCCGCCGAACTACATCATGGGCCCATTCACGAGATGGTTGCGGAAGGGCATGGGGCGGTCCTCGATGCGGGAACGGAGTTCGAGCTGCTTCTCAGGCCGGGACCGGCCCTGGGCTATGACAACGCGCCGCCGGGCGGGACTGTGGTCAATCCAGGAAACACTATACACAAGGACCACAGCGCATCACGCCAGGGCATATTCCCGTTGTACCACCGGGACCGTTGCATTGACTGCGGGCTTTGTACCCTAACCTGCCCCGACTATGTCTTTGTATGGGGCCCTGGCGTCGACCGGGAGGGCCACCCCGCCATGGTGATGAGGGGGCCGAACCTCCAGTACTGCAAGGGCTGCCTCAAATGCGTCGTGATCTGTCCGGTGGAGGCCCTGACCATGGAATGTGAACGGCCCGAATTCAGGTACACGGCGGATCCCCAGCTCTGGGGACCGATTGACGCGCTTGTGAACAAGGGGCGGGACAACGAGCCGGCAAAGTGGGAACAGGAGGAAGGCTACTACTGGCACCGTGTAGGGTAATCGTGAGCCATGGAAGGAGGACCTGCAATGGCCCTGGCTGAAGAGAAAGTAAAGGCGCGGCCCGCCGCGCAGGTTGTTGATTTTCGCAAGGGAAACGAGATGGCTGCGCTTGCCGCCAGGCAAGTGGACTATCACTTCATGGGCTACTATCCCATCACGCCCTCCACGGAGATCGCCGAAGATCTGGACGAAATGTATTCCCGTGGAGAGCACAATATCAGGATGGTCCCGGCAGACGGGGAACACGGAGCAGCCGGCATGTGCTACGGAGCCGCCACTGGCGGAGGGCGCGTACTCAATGCCACCAGCGCAAACGGATTGCTGTTCGCAATGGAGCAGTTGCCGGTGCAGTCGGGGACCAGGTTTCCCATGGTGTTGAACGTGGTTACCCGTTCGGTCAGCGGTCCGCTCAATATACGCGGAGACCATTCGGATATCATGATGGCCCTGAACGCGGGCTGGATAATCCTGCTGGCCCGCTCCCCGCAGGCTGTCTACGATATGAACATTATCGCGGTCCGCCTCGGGGAACACCCCGACGTGAGGCTCCCGGTGATTGTCGCTTCGGACGGGTTCTTCACCAGCCACCAGAAACGGCGGGTATACTATTTTGAGAGCGATGAGACCGTGCGAGGATTCGTCGGTATCCAGAATGCTCCGATAACGTCTCTGGATCCGGCGAACCCGGTGACGATCGGCCCCTGGATGAACGATCCCGACCTTATCAATAACAAGTACCAGCTCAGGCTGGCCATGCAGGCAGCCGACAGACTCATTCCGCAGATATTTGCCGAATACGCCGAGCTCAGCGGACGACTCTACCCGGTCATTGACGAGTACCGGATGGAGGACGCGGAGGCCGCCCTGTTCCTGCTCAACTCCGCGGCTGAAACAGCGAAGGATGCGGTGGACAGGTACAGGGACAAAGGGCGCAAGGTGGGGGTGGTCAGCCCGAACGTGATCCGGCCCTTCCCGGCGGGAACCGTCCGGAACTCCTTGAAGCACGTGAAGGCGGTATTGATCGGAGACCGTGCCGATTCCTACGGCGCCGAGGGCGGCAACATGTCTATCGAGGTCAAGGCCGCGCTGAAGGACGACCCGGATAACCGGACTATCTGTCTTTCCCGGATTTACGGACTCGGCGGCAAGGACTTCTTCACCGAGGATGCGGGAATGTTTCTCCTCGAGGCGCTCAAGGCTGCGGAGACCGGCCGGGCGGAGAAGCCCTTCGATTACCTTGGAGCGACCAAGGGCTCCCCGGAAGCCAGGCTCGACCGCCTGGAAAAGCCCTTGAACAAGGAGGAGACCAGCCCGGGACTGGTCAAGACCGGATGGGACAAAAAGGCGGGCAAGGCTAAGGCGGCTGTACCGGGGCCCCGGCAGCAGATGGCGATACCAGGCCGGATCGCTCCAGGGCACGGCGCCTGCCCCGGCTGCGGTATTCCCACAACACTCCACCAGTTCCTGAACGGAATTGAAGGGAACGTGGTACTGCTTTTT
>JACUUS010000256.1 GCA_014859215.1 Dehalococcoidia bacterium
GAAATCGACTCGGTAATCGATGAAGTCACCAGACAGGTGCGCAATCTCTCGCTCGATCTCCGCCCCGGCATACTCGATGACCTGGGGCTTGTGCCCGCGCTGCAATGGTACCTGGATCGCCAGCTTGCTCGCACAGGCCTGGCGGTAAAGCTGAGTTACAGGGGACTGGACCGTGTGATACCGGGCGATGTTGCCACCGCCGCATACCGTATCATACAGGAAGCGCTGACAAATACCATGCGGCACGCCGGTGTACGCAAGGCTGAAATCAGGCTCTGGAGCCTAAGAAGAGAGCTATGTTTTCGTGTCTCGGACCGCGGCGCGGGCTTTGATCCTGCCAGAGCAAGCGTTGGTTCAACCGGGCTCAGCGCCATGAGAGAACGGGCCCTTCTGCTTGGCGGACGCTGCATTGTCACCAGCACTCCTGGATCGGGTACGCGCGTGGAAGTCCGGCTGCCGATACCGGCCGAATCAGCCGGTAAGCGGACGGCCCCGGACGGAAAGGTCGGCATCCGCCATGTTCAGTCCTCCCCGGAAGCGGCCCTGCGCGCGGGGTAGCGTTGATGCGTCTGAGCACCGGCGGTCTCCGCCCGAATTCGGGGTCAGGCTTCTTCACATCTTCCGCCGCTACGAGGGCCAGATAGGATGTGTGCCGCCGCGTCGCTAGTCCAGACTTGAACCAGGTCCGTATCCGTGCTAAGTTTTCTCAAGCATGGAGCGGGGATATTAATGTCCTCCCGCCTTTATACCGAATGGCCCCGACTACTTTGCAGAAAGGATGGCGATGGAGAGGGAACTTGCGGCCCCGTGCGGTCTGTATTGCGGAGTGTGCGGCATCCTCATGGCGCATAGAGAAGGCAATTCGAAGTTCAAAGAGCGACTGTGCACAGTCTACAACGTAACCCCCGCTGAGATTAGATGCGAGGGCTGCCTATCCAGGGACATCTTCAAGTATTGCCGGACCTGCCCGATAAGGTCGTGCGCACTGGAGAGAGGTATCGAAGGGTGCCACCAGTGTGACAGGTTCCCGTGCGGCTTCGTCGATGATTTCCCCCTTCCAGTGGGCAAGAAGGTGATACTGCGCGCTATCCCAACCTGGAAAGAGCTGGGAACTGAGAAATGGATCGAGGAAGAGGAGAAGCGCTACCACTGCCCTCATTGCGGTTACAGGCTGTTCAGGGGAGCAAAGAGGTGCCGGAACTGCCGCGAACCGGTGGATGTTGATTGAGCTGTAAGAAAGAGCGGAGGGACTCGGTTCATATTGACACCATCCGGAAAAGGAAAATACACTGTGTTGAGAGCGCAGCATGCTATGGAGGAGGGGATGATGACCAGCGGCGACGCAATGGAGATGAGCGATCTGCGGGCGGCAGCCGTCAGCGCCTTTGTCTATCTCGAGAAGGTAAGATACCCGGCGAGAAGGCAGGACCTCATCGACCAGGCAAGATCAGAATACGCACCGGACGGGGTGCTTGCGCTGCTGAGCAGGCTCTCCGACATGGAATATGCAGGACCTGCGGATGTAAGTAGAGAAATGGACCGCGTTACGCGGATCAGGCATGTGGATCGCAGATCAGGCATCGGCGGTGAGAGCCCCTGACAAGTCCCGCGCGACAGAAATGAACAGTCTACTGACTGTTGAGGCCGGCAAATTGCCGCGCCCCTTTTTCTTTGCCTGCGCGGACTTTCGTTGAGGGCGCTTGACAGAGAGCCCGTCCTGCGGCACCCTGATGTGGGCGGCCTTTTCTCGGGAAGCACGATAGTTGATGGAGGTACCTGATGAAGGATCCAGTCGAGCACAGGCAGGAAGGGAACACAGAGGTCTTGATGCTGAACCGTCCCGAAGCCTACAACGCAATGGATTTCGACCTTGTGCAGGGCCTGATGGAGCGTCTCCTGCACATCACGACTGATGACAGGGTCCGGGCGGTTGTGGTTTCGGGAAAAGGAAAAGCTTTCTGCGCGGGAGGCGACCTGAAGTGGATGCTCGGATACCCTCACGGCATATCGCCTGCCCTTCATGTGCTGGCGTCACGCTTGCACCAGGCCCTCACCGAGATTCGCAAAATGAAGAAACCGGTTATAGCTGCGATCAACGGGACAGCAGCGGGAGCGGGACTCTCGCTGGCGCTTGCGTGTGATTTGCGCGTAATGGCCCGCTCAACCTTCCTCCAGCAGGCCTATACTTCTGCTGGACTATGCATCGATGGA
>JACUUS010000052.1 GCA_014859215.1 Dehalococcoidia bacterium
GACATGGGCCTTGCCCATCAGGAGATCACGGTGCAGTCTAATGTAGTCCTGCGGGGTTCCGATGTCTATCCAGTAAGCGTCTGATGGATAGCCCAGGAACGGCGCACCCTGTTTTACCAGGTCGGGGAACAGCCCTCTTTCGACCATGGAATGAACGCCGGCCGGGATCATGTCCAGGAGCTCGGGTTCAAGAACGTAAGTTCCGGCGTTGATCAGGTGCGAGGTAACGCTTTCCCGACTCGGTTTTTCAATAAAGGCCTTTACCCTGCTCGTCGAATCGATTTCAACAACTCCATAGGCGGTGGGGTCCTCTACCGGGGTCAGGGCGATGGTCGCCTTAGCTTTGCGGCGGAGGTGCAGCCGGACCATGTCCGTTAGGTTAAGGTCACTGTAAATATCCCCATTGAGAACGATGAATGTGTCGTCAAGGAAACGCTCGGCATTCTTCACCGCCCCGCCGGTGCCCAGAGGCGTATCTTCGACAGAGTATATCAGGCGGATATTAAGAGTCGACCCGTCTCCGAAATACTGCCTTATGCGGTCCGGGAGATATCCCATGGCCAGTATGACCTCGTCAACGCCATGTTTCTTGAGATTGTCGATAGTGTGTTCAAGGAACGGCTTGTTGGCTACCGGGACCATGGGTTTGGGGAGATTACATGTCAGGGGGCGAAGTCTGAGTCCTTCACCCCCGACAAGAATGACAGCCTTCACGTGGCGCGCTCCTGAACCTTGACGAGACCGGCCTCCTCCCTGAGAATGGCGGCCTTGTCAACACGTTCCCAGGGCAGGTCGAGGTCGTCACGGCCAAAATGACCGTAGGCCGCAGTCTGCTTGTATATGGGATGGCGCAGGTCCAGGGTCTCGATAATAGCGCCGGGGCGGAAATCGAAGTGCTTGTCCACAAGCCTGATGATGGTTTCTTCATCGACCAGGTTGGTACCGAAAGTCTCAATCGAGATCGCTATGGGATGGGCTTTGCCTATTGAGTACGAGAGTTGAATCTCTAGGCGTTCCGCGAGGCCGGCGGCAACCAGGTTCTTCGCCGCGTACCGCGCTGCATAGGCAGCAGAGCGGTCGACCTTGGTAGGGTCTTTTCCGGAAAAAGCACCCCCTCCGTGCCTGGCGACTCCGCCATAGGTGTCCACCAGGATTTTGCGCCCGGTCAGGCCGGTATCTCCCATGGGCCCGCCGATCACAAACCTGCCGGTTGCGTTGATGAAGAAATTGGTCTTCTTGTCCAGTAGGTCCCCGGGAATGACTTCTTCAATTACCAGTTCACGGATATCACGGTTTATGACGTCATTGCTGACAGCCTCATTATGCTGAGCGGCAATGACCACCGCAGCTACCCGCTTGGGTATACCGTAGGCATATTCGACGGTTACCTGGGATTTGCCGTCGGGTCGCAGATAGGGGAGAGTCCCGTCTTTGCGGACCTGTGCAAGGCGCTGGCAGAGCTTGTGGGCAAGGACGATGGGTAAGGGCATAAGCTCGGGGGTTTCGTTGCAGGCGAAACCTATCATCATACCCTGGTCGCCTGCGCCCAGTGTATCCCGTTCATTGATGGTGTTGTTTGCTCTCTCCCTGCTTTCCAGTGCATGGTCCACACCCATGGCAATATCAGGCGATTGCTCCTTGATGGAGACCACGACGCCGCAAGTATCGCAGTCAAAACCGTACTTGGCGCGCGTATAGCCGACTCCCCTCAACGTTTCGCGGACGATTTCGGGTATTTCGACGTAAGTGCAAGTCGTGATTTCACCCATCACAATAACGAGTCCCGTGGTCGCCATGGTCTCGCAGGCTACCCGAGCTATCGGGTCCTTGATGATAATGGAATCCAGAATCGAGTCTGAGATCAGGTCACAGAGCTTGTCGGGATGTCCTTCCGTTACGGACTCCGAGGTCACCAGTAATGAAGGGGATCTCATGAACGTGGTGGTCATAGTGCTTCTCCCTTTCTTATGTCCCTAGTTCCCAGCTTACCTGGTATTTCTGCTGTTCTTCAGTCATGGTATCGATCTTGATTCCCATAGCTTCCAACTTGAGCCGCCCAACCTCCTTGTCGACAGCCTCTGGGACATTGTACACCATAGGAGCAAGTTCTTTGCCCTTCTTAACCATGTATTCGGCGCACAGCGCTTGATTGGCGAAGCTCATATCCATTACACTTGCCGGGTGTCCCTCCGCAGCGGCGAGGTTTATGAGTCTCCCTTCTCCCAGGAGGAAAAGGCTCTTGCCGCCTTCCAAGACAAACTCGTCGACGAACGGCCGGACACGGCGCTTGCCCGTCGCAAGATTTTCAAGGACGGGTATGTTGATCTCGGCATTGAAGTGGCCGCTGTTGGCCATAATAGCGCCGTCCTTCATGGCAAGCAGGTGTTCTTTGTCGATGATATTAAGCCCACCCGTGACGGTGATAAAAATGTCGCCGATTCTTGCTGCGTCGAGGAGCGCCATAACATCGTAGCCGTCCATCACCGCTTCCAGGGCCCGGATTGGCTCCACCTCGCAGACCACCACGTGAGCGCCAAGTCCTTTCGCGCGCATCGCGACACCGCGTCCGCACCACCCGTAACCACAGATAACCACACGTTTCCCGGCCCAGAGGATATTGGTGGCCCTCGTGATCCCGTCAATCGTGCTCTGACCGGTACCGTACCTGTTATCGAAAAGGTGCTTCGTCTGCGCGTCGTTTACGGCTATGATAGGGTATTTCAGCTTCTTTTCGCGCTCGAGGCTCCGCAGCCTGATGACACCTGTTGTGGTTTCCTCCGTTCCCCCAATTATCCCGGATACGAGGTCGGTCCGTTCCTTGTGGATGGCTGCCACAAGGTCAGCGCCATCATCCATGGTGACGTTTGGCCTGTGGTCCAGGGCGGCACTGATGTGCCTGTAATAGGTCGCATTATCCTCGCCTTTCATGGCAAATACGGGTATGCCGTGCTCAACCACCAGGCAGGCGGCGACATCATCCTGTGTCGACAGAGGATTTGAAGCGCAAAGCGCCAGCGAGGCCCCGCCTGCCTTCAGAGTCAGGGCAAGGTTAGCTGTCTCTGTTGTGATATGCAAGCAAGCCGAGACTCGCACGCCTTCAAGAGGGCGCTCTCCGGCGAACCTTTCGCCAATCAATCGCAGTACCGGCATCTCTCGAGCGGCCCACTCAATGCGCAGGCTGCCCGCCGCTGCCAGAGAAAGATCTCTCACATCACTTGTCACCGTTTGTTTATCGCTCACACCTGCACTCCTGGTCGTTTTGATCCGCTTCTTTCCCCCGGCGCCGGTTGAACTGGTGGGCTACCCAGTCCGGTATGTCCAGTGTGCCCATAAGAATTGGCTTCTGGTGACAGTCACTGCCGCCTGTCACGGTCAGGTTTCTGCTCCTTGCGAACTTCAGATAGTGCTCTGTTGTTGCACTATCATGTCTCGAATGCCAGCACTCAATGCCGTCAATGAAGTCGAGCATATTATCGGATATGATCTGGACCTGCTCGTCCAGGTCTCTCGTGATACTAACTAGAGAGGTGCCCTGAGGGTCGTTAGGGTGTGCGAGGGCAAGGAGCCCTCCGGCTCCCCTTACGAGTTTCGATGCCTCGGCAATCGAAAGAGGGTATTTCGGGACGTCACATTTCACGAGATACATGTCGAAGGCTTCTCTTGTATCCTTAACAATTCCTTTGGCGATCAGGTAATTGGCGATGTGAGGCCGGGCAAAAGCCCCGTCTACTGTATCCTGTATCTTCTTGAGGTCCAGCTCTGTAAACCGTTCGATTCCCTTCGTGTCAAACTCGGTATTGAGATTGGCGAGAATCTTGCGGGCCCGGGTCTCGCGTTGTTCTCTTATAAGGCGTAATTTGTCGCGCAGAGCTTCGTCGTGGATATTATAGTCGTACCCCAGGAAATCGAGTGAAATCGACTTCGTTCTCCCGTCCGGCGTCTTGTGTTCGTAAGCTATGCTCAGTTCGATCCCCGTCACATAAGACAGGCGACCCTGCGCAGCCAGGGACTTTGCCCGCTCCTGGGCATCTACAGAATCATGGTCTGTGATTGAGAGCAAGCCGATATTTCGGGCAATTGCTTCCGCGAATACCTCGTCCGCGGACAGCAGGCCGTCGGAGCCTGTCTTGGTGTGAACATGCAGATCGATCTTCATTTCTGGCGATTGGCCTTGCCTGGTGGAGGGAAAATGGAAGATATAGCTATCTCTGCACCATGCCGGTTACGAACCAGTCCTCCAGCAAATCACACTGAGTATCGACGATAAGGTGAATGATGTCAAGGGAAGGGTATAGCTTTTTGAGCTCGTCAAGATCGACAAATTCGAAAGTCTTCTCATTGTTGACATATGCCTGCTCGGTCAAGGCATTTGACTCGTACTTGTCACGAGTACGCTTCAGTATACGAGATATAGATACTTCGCGCGGACAGCTGGTCTGGAGTATGACCAGAGGCCGGTTGTACCGGGCGGCAATCTCGGCAGCACGGCGTCGCAGCGACTGTTTCACGAAAGTTGCGTCAATAATCACGCCCCCGCCCCCGGCAAGGGCCTCTGCGGCTCGACGAAAGGTCTCAGCGTACACTGCCATACGCTTGTCCATGTCGGACGCGACTTTCTCATCGAAGATATCCTCGTTCCCCAGGACCTCTTTTCTCACGAGGTCGCTTCTTACAATGGGGTGAGCCTTAATCCGGGACACTTCCTCGCTGGTTTCTGTCTTCCAGGTGCCGGGGAGGCCGCAAGTAATGAGCAGCATGGCAGAAGGCAACTCTGTTTCGACAAAACTGGCAAATGGCTCTCTCACATTGACCTCCATGCCCTGCTAATAGATGGTCTTGCCCGGCTCCAGTTAGCCTGTACAGGCTGGCGAGTGATCTAGCCCTGCGAAGCGTAGGATGCGGCCAGCCCGAAGTATTTTCGGGCAATAGCTGTCGTCTTTGATTTTTCGGCTTGAGGTATATTTGCGTCCTCAAGCTTGAAGCCTTCCACTTTTCCCCGGACATAAGCCCGATAGCACTTGTAGAAGTTGAGCAGCGAGAGCATTTCGGAATCGCCCGATGCATTCACGTAATCTTTGACAAATCGCTGCGCCAGGTCGGAACGCCCGTGGTAGTCCAGGTCCATTGCCAGGAACGCCACTTCACTGGCCACGTCAATGTACCTGAACCTGTCATTGAATTCTATACAATCGTAGATGCATATATCGTTTTCGAAGCAGATGTGAGATAGATGCAGGTCTCCATGGCAGTCCTTTATCCTGCCTTCTCTTATCCGGCGCGCGAAAAGCTCCGAGTCTTTCTTGAGAAAAGAGTAAGCATAGATCCTCGTTGTGTCATACTGGTCCCTGGTTATGGTGCGGTTGATGTATCCTTCGACCTGGTCGAAGTTCTCCTCTGTGTTCTGCATGACCGTGTCAAGACCGCCGATACCTGCTTTATCGGGGCTCAAGCCTGATCTTTCGTGGAAGTCCACGAGCTTGCCGGCCAGCCTTGTGACCATTGCGGGAGTGATCTCCCCTTTTTCAAGAAGCCGGTCCATCATTCGCTCATGAGGAAGCGGAAGCATCTTCACAGCGTACTCGACAGCGGGCCCGCTCCCTTCGACCTTGTACTCGTTACCGACGCGCGTGACAGGTACAACGTCCAGGTAGGTATCAGGGCACAGGCGCCGGTTCAGAATCAGTTCTTGCTGGCAGTAGTACCGTCTCTTTTCAAGGGTGGTGAAGTCAAGAAATCCGAAATCAACCGGTTTCTTGATCTTGTAGACATACTGACCTGCCAGGAAGACAGCCGAAATCTGTGTCTGGATTAAATCGACCTTCCCGGGCTTGTGCGGGTATGCACCGGGCATGAGCAGTGCCTGCAAGAGCCCGGTAAGCTCCTGTGTTCCGTTCTGGGCCTCCCCGGTTGATGCCATTGGTCTATCTTTCCGCCGCTGGCGCCTTCTTCAGAGTCTTCTTCTGCTCTTCAAGTTTTTTCCGTCTGCGGCGGTGTTTGAGTTCTGCTACTCTTTTTCTCTTGTTCACTTCCCCTCAATTCATTTCTCCGGGGAAAAAGTCACGGCTACCATTTCCCCGGCCGAGAATTTGTCTCCCGGCAGGACCCTATGGCCTGCCCTGACTCTGGTCCCGATGAGTTCCATCGAGGCTTTGTCCGGGTTCACGTCCACTATGTTGCCCATCAACCAGGGGCCCTCATCAAGTTCCACCATGCCGATTACATATGGAGCATCAAGGCCTTCGGGTGGAACCCGAATGACGGTGAAAGTCCGGACCTCGCCTTTCCCGCTTAGCTGGACTATGTCGAGGTCTTCACTTGTGCACTCCATGCACACCTTTTTTGGAGGCGCGGTAAAAGACCCGCATTTTCGGCATTTCAGGCCGAGGAGCTTGTTCTCCTTCAGCCCTTCAGCGAACATTTTAGAGGTCAGCTTGTATTCCATTTCAGCCTCTTCAAGATCAGATTCTGAAGATCATATTGCAGACCACTGCCAGGTCGGCGCCGAGCGTGTCCGTCATGCCGATTCTGGCACCGTGGACCTGTCTCTCGGCGGCTTCACCCCTTAGCTGCTTGGCGATCTCGTAGACCTGCGCCGCGCCTGTCGCACCGATAGGATGACCACGTGCTTTGAGTCCGCCGGAGGGATTGATCGGCTTCTTGCCGCCAATTTGGGTGTCTCCTCTTTCCACGGCCCTGCTTCCCTCGCCGAAATCAAAAAAGCCCAGGCTTTCCGAGGCCGCGATTTCGGCAATTGTGAAGCAGTCATGGAGCTCGCAAATATCTATATCTTCCGGTTTCAGACCGGCCATTGCATATGCCTGTTTCGCGGAGTACTCGCGCGCCCTTATCCGCGTTATGTCCTTCTGGTTTGCCAGCGGCGGGGCCGAGCACTGGCCGACACCGGCTACGTACACCGGCTTGCTGGTGAGCTTCTTCGCCTTCTCCGCCGAAGCGAGCACTACGGCGGCGGCTCCATCCGAGAAGGGACAGCAATCGAATAGCTGTAACGGATCGGCGATCATGGCGCTGTTAAACACGGTGTCTATCGTAATCTCTTTTCTGAAGTGGGCCTTGGGATGGTGGAGCCCGTTGCGATGGTTCTTGACGGCCACGAGAGCCATCTGTTCCTTCAATTTTCTAAGAGGGATATCGTATTTTTTCGCGTAAAGATGGGCCATCATCGCGAATACACCGGGGAAGGTTATGCCGGTCGGAGCTTCGTAGCGGCTGTCCGCGCCCATAGCAAAAGTACGGGTCGCGTATGGTGTTCCCATGGCCAGCGCTTTTTCGGTGCCGCCGGCGAGAACGATGTCGTACATCCCGGAGGCTACCCATATGAAGGCATCCCTGATAGCCACTGAACCCGACGCGCATGCGCCCTCGAACCTTGTTGTGGGAATATATGGTATACCGATGTCGGCGGCGGCAAAAGCCGACAGTGTAACCTGCCCCTCTTCGAAGCCGCCGAATACGTTGCCCAGAAACAGGGCCTGGATGTCCCCGGGCTGGATATTGGACTCCTGTATTGCTTCCATGGCTGCTTCCGAGAAAAGCTCGACGTTGCTCTTTTCGGAGAGCCCGAACTTGGTCATTCCGACCCCGACTACTGCTACTTCTCTCAACGTCTTGCTCCTTGCTACTTGCTGGCCTTGAAGGCAAGAAAACAGCGCTTGTCTTCCTTCTGATCCATGAACTGGACCGTCATCGGGGTGCCCACTCTTATCGTCTCGGGTTTCCTGGCATCAACGCCCAGTATCCTGCCGCTTACCTTGGGTCCCTCGTCCAGTTGCACGATGCCGACCACATAAGGATTGTCCCTGCTGTAGCCTTCCTCGATCGTGCAAGAAGGACCAACCGAGATTGCTGTGAAGGCAGCCAATTTCCCGTTTCCTTTAACCTCCGTCCATTCCATCTCAGTCCCGAAACATTTGCTGCATATAGGGTGCGGGGGTAAGTACAGCGCCCGGCAGCTCTTGCACCTCGAAGCCATGAGTTTCTTCTCAGCGAGAAAACCGTAAAAGGAGGCGCTGCTAAAATCTCTTTGCTCAGTCAAGGAATTACCTCCTGCCAAAAATATGGACAACACAGGTGCCGCCGGTGGCCCCTACGTTGTGGGTCAATGCAAGATTTACATCCTTTTGCACCTGCCGTGCTCCGGCTTCTTTTCTCATCTGGTGCCAGATTTCCACAACCTGGCCTATACCGGAAGCCCCAACGGGATGGCCTTTTGACTTGAGTCCGCCGGAAGTATTGATGGGCTTTGAGCCGTCTCGGGCTGTGAGCCCTGCCTCTGTCGCCTTATAAGCCTCCCCGGGTTTGAAGAACCCAAGGTCTTCGATTGCAACGAGCTCGGCGATTGTGAAACAGTCATGGACCTCGGCGATTGCGATGTCCTCCGGCTCAACGCCCGCCATGTCATAGGCCTCTCTCGCCGCAGTTCTGGCTGCCAGGATCGTAGTCAGGTCTTGCCTCTCGTGCAGGGCGTGATCACTTCCCTGACCTGTTCCCAGGATCTGTATCGGGTCGTGACAGAAGTCCTTTGCGATATCTTCGGCGACCAGCAAGGCACAGGCGGCTCCATCTGTGATGGGAGAGCAGTCAAAGAGCCTCATAGGCCAGGCTACGATCGGGTTAGCCTTGGAGTCTTTCAGGAAGTCGATCTCGTTCCGCCAGTCGGGAACGGCTTCACCTTTTTGCTTTGCCTTCTCGATCCTCGAATCCATCAGGTCCCGAATCGACTTGTTGAATTGGGCTTTGGGGTTCAGCGCACCGTTCCTGTGGTTTTTGATGCCTACTTTCATGAAGTGTTCCACTGAAGCGCCATACTTGGCCATATAGGCTGTAGCCATCGCCGCATAAAGCCCGGGGAAAGTGAACCCGCAAGAGCCTTCGTACAGCGTATCGCTCGCGGCAGCGAGCGTGTCCGTTACTCTCTCGGTCGGGAGGTTCGTCATTTTCTCTGTTCCGCCTACGAGCACGATGTCGTAGATACCGGAAGCTATCGCAATAATCCCCTCGCGCAGAGCGACACCGCCGCTGCTACAGGCGTCCTCTACTCTTGTTGCCGGTTTGGGCACAAGCCCGACCCAGTCAGCCACTATTGGCGCAATGTGTCCCTGACCCTCAAAGAGGTCGCTTGAGAAATTACCTACGTACAGGGCCTGTATGTCTCCGGTTTCGATACCCTTGTCCACTGACTTGACCATCGCGTGAAAAGCCTCGACGAAGAGGTCACGGCTGGTTTTGTCGGGAAATGCTCCGAATCTGGACATCCCAGCCCCCACCAGAGCCACCCCCCTCCCCAGTTTAGGTGCCCTAGGGCTCATGATTCCTCCTTAGCGAATTCGAGTCAGCAGCCCGCTTGCGGGCCTGCATCAATTCCGGACAGAGCCTTGCCTGAATCCGGCCGATACCTCAGCCGTAATTCTCAAGGCCTTTTCCGCTTCCTCAACTGACAACGAGCCGAGCCCGCAACTCGGGGTGATCAGGCAGCGGGAGTTCAGAAGTCCCCGGCTCACGCCTTTTGCGGCCAGAGACTTCATCATGTCTCCGAGGCGTTCCAGGAGACTGGCGGCGCTTTCCCTCGCAAGGGCGGGCGCTTCTGTGGGGACAACACCCCACGCGATAATCCCCCCCCGCCGTAGAAAATCCTCCACTTCTGAGGCATACAGGCTCAGTGTTTCGCCGTAGTTGTAGGCATCCAGACTCAGAATATCGATTGAAGTACGCAGGAGAGTCGACCAGTCGGTGTTTCCACAGCAATGGATCGCTCTGAGCCCTGAAATTCCGCCCAGGACTTCTTCGAGCAATACCACAACGCGCTCTTGCGAGAGCGGTATGAAAGCGGAACCCAGTGATGCCAAATAAGGTTCGTCCACAGAGATTATGGGGTTCTTCGAGACAGATCTGAGCGTTCTTTCTTGCCAGGCGGCCTTAAGGCGAAGGTGTTTAGCAACAGCATCCGAGAGAGCATCATCGTAGAGCAGAGGGCGCCTGTCCTGGTCCGTTATCGCCAATCCGAAGCTGACTGGCCCGGTGATCTGTCCCTTAACAGCCTTGCGGTGGTCGTGGGCTCTGTCCAGGAAGACATGCAGTCCGCGAGCATTCTCATAGCTGACTGGCCTGACGTCGGCCCGGTTTTCCAGGTAGTCCGCATACAGTCTCTCGAGACCGCCGTTCAAGTCCTGTGCGCGGTCCACCCAGATACGGTCCTCTTCGACCTTGATTCCGGGGAAGTCCTCGCTGAACTGGACATACATATTCTCCAGAAAGGACCTTCTCGGAAGTTGAGGCCAGGCAGGAATATCAGGGAGGTTATCAAGGACTGCGGAACAAGCTTCCTCGGGGTTGATGTGGGGCATGCTGCCTATCGCAGTCGCCAGGCCGTTTGGTTCGAACTCTTTCCTCATTCCAGGTATTTTCCTATCAGCAGGGCAAGCTCCTCCTTCTTCTGAGGCGGGATCAGGTCTCTCGCCGTTATGATAGCATCTTTGAGGGTGGTCGGGCAACTGCACTCACGTATTCTTGGAAGCTGGCCGCTCGTCTTCTTCACAATCTCTTTCGCTGCATCTACTGTCCGGATAAGGTTGGCTATGACCATCTCTATATTCACGGATTCGTGCACCTCGTGCCAGCAGTCATAATCCGTGACACACGCGATCGTTGCGTAGCAGATTTCCGCTTCCCGGGCAAGTTTGGCCTCGGGCAGGGCGGTCATCCCGATAATGCTCGCTCCCCAGGACTTGTAGAGGTTTGACTCCGCCTTTGTGGAAAACAGAGGGCCTTCCATCGCGATATAGGTTCCGTTCGGGTGGACCCTGGGCACCTGAGATCCTCCATGGTAGTATCCTGCCTGGTAGAGAAGCGATCTCAGCACCGGGCAGAAGGGCTCGGCGAAGGTGCAATGCACCACGATTCCCTGGCCGAAGAAGCTGCCGACACGGCCTTTCGTGCGATCGATGATCTGGTCCGGGATGACGATGTCAAGGGGTTGAATGTCCTCCCTCAGGCTGCCTACGGCGCTCACCGAGATGATGTACTGCACGCCCATCGATTTGAATGCCCATATATTTGCTCGCGAGGGCACTTCGGACGGCATAATTCGATGGCCCCGACCGTGCCTCGGGAGGAAGGCCGTCCTGACCCCGTCCAGGCTGCCCACAACAAACCTGTCACTGGGGTCCCCAAAGGGTGTCTTGATTGCCACTTCTTCGACGTTAGTTAACCCCTCAATCTCGTACAGTCCACTTCCTCCAATTACGCCAAGCTTAACCTCAGCCATCAAGACCTCCTTTACTTCTTCACTGTGATTGCACGAGCTCCCGCAGTGTTTCAATGTAAGGTTCCCGTACCGCTCCCCTTTCAGTGATTATCCTGGAAACATAGCAGTGCGGCGTTACGTCAAACGCTGGATTGGCCGCTTTCACGCCTTCAGGCGCGATCCTCTTTCCGTGCAGGTGGGTTACTTCCCCGGGGTCCCGTTCCTCGATCGGAATACTGTCTCCCGAGGGTGTCGACAAATCGATGGTGCTTGTTGGAGCGGCTACAAAGAAGGGGATGGCGTTTTCGGCTGCAAGGACGGCCAGGCTGTAAGTGCCGATCTTGTTCGCCACGTCTCCATTGGCCGCGATACGGTCCGCGCCTACTATCACGCAATCTATCAGGCCTCTTTTCATGACGGAGCCGGCCATACTATCTGTAATCAGCGTTACGGGTATATCTTCCCTGGTAAGCTCCCAGGCAGTCAGCCTGGCGCCCTGGAGCAGGGGCCTCGTCTCAGTAGCATATACCTCGATTCCCTTGCCCTGTCTTCTGGCTGTCTTGATGACTCCGAGCGCAGTCCCGTTTCCTCCTGTGGCAAGCGATCCCGCGTTGCAGTGAGTAAGGATCGTGGTTCCCTTGCGGACAAACTCAGCGCCGTACTCGCCAAGTGCCCTGTCTGCCTCCTCGTTTTCCGCCTCTATGCGGCGTGCTTCCCCGACGAGGCTTCCCTTCACATCTGTAATGTCACCCGGTTCTCGTGCTTTACGGTTCATCCTCTCCAGCGCCCAGAACAGATTGACAGCGGTCGGGCGCGAACCGGCAAGCGTTTCATTAACCGTATCCAGTTTGCCCAGAAACTCTTCCCTGGAGCCTGCATGGATGCTCAACGCGCCCAGGGCGAACCCGTAAGCAGCGGCTACGCCTATCAGCGGCGCTCCGCGAATACTCAGTCGCCTAATTGCTTCAGCCACCTCGCGGTAATCGTGAAGTTCGAGATAGACTTCGGCTGCGGGCAGCTTTGTCTGGTCTATGATCCGGATCCTGTCTCCCAGCCATTCCAGAGGTTTCATGACCACATCTTCTTTCCGGGGTTACTGAATCAGCTTGAAGGCTGATACGTCGACCATGCCCTTATCCGTCAGCCTCAATTCGGGGATCACGGGTAACGCGAGGAAAGACAGGGTGGCGAAGGGCGAGGGCAATGCGCAGCCCAGTTCGGAGGCGGTCCGTTCCAGCTTCTCCAGCTTGTCAACCACGGTCTCGAGAGCTTCATCAGATAGCAGTCCGCCGATTGGCAGCGCCAGGGATTCCAGGACCTTTCCATCCGCCACTGCCGCCAGGCCCCCCTGCATCCTCTCTATCTCCCTGAACGCCGCGTGGATATCCCGGTCGTTCGTGCCCACTATGATGATATTGTGAGAGTCGTGAGAAATCGAGGAAGCCAGAGCTCCTCTCCTGAGCCCAAAACCCTTCACCAGGCCCTTGCCGATATTCCCTGTCGCCCGATGCCTTTCCACAACTGCCAGTTTGAGCAGGTCTCTATCGATGTCGGCCACCACAGCGTCGCCTTCAATCTTGGGCTTGACATAAATCCTCTTCGTAATTATCTGGCCCGGGACGGTCTCTATTACCGGCTGCTTCTCGCCCGCAAAAGGCAGCCTCAGGTCTTCAACGCCAAACTGCTTTGCGTTGACCGACCGTGTGAGGGCGGGAGCAGTCTTGCGTGAAAGAGGCGCGAGGAGTTCACCTTCACGCGCGACCAGGTTTCCTCTGTGAAAGACCATGTTCACATTGAACTTGAATAGATCTTCCATGACCATGAAGTTGGCGACGCAGCCAGGTGCGATCGCGCCCACGCGGTGGAGCCTGAAGTACTCGGCGGGATTGATGGTGGCCATCTGGATTGCGCGGATCGGGTCGAGTCCCTTTAGAATCGCCTTCCTGACCACTGCATCGACGTCCCCTTCCGCCAGCAAATCGGCGCAGGTGCGGTCATCTACCACGAAGAAACATCGCTTGTACGTTCGATCTGTGACCAGGGGCAGCAGGTCATCCAGGTTCTTCTCTGAAGAACCCTCCCTTATCATCAGGTAA
>JACUUS010000053.1 GCA_014859215.1 Dehalococcoidia bacterium
TACCAGCGGCTTGGCGCGCTTGCGCGCAAGATACAGCCGCGGTTCACCTGGACAGACATCGTGCTGCCGAAGGACCAGATGGCCCAGTTGCGCGAGGTGGCGAACTACGTCAAGTACCGGCACGTGGTCTACGGTGAATGGAACTTTGCTGGCAAAGCCTCGCTCGGCAGGGGCTTGAATATCCTGTTTGCCGGGCCCTCCGGCACCGGAAAGACGATGGCTGCCGAAATCATAGCCAGTGAACTCGGTCTTGACCTGTATAAGATCGACCTCTCGACTGTGGTCAGCAAATATATCGGGGAGACCGAGAAGAACCTGGACAGGATATTTACGGAGGCGCAGACCTCGAACGCCATTCTATTCTTCGACGAGGCGGACGCGATTTTCGGCAAACGCTCGGAGGTGCGGGACTCACACGACCGATATGCCAATATCGAGATCGCATATCTGCTTCAGAAGACCGAAGAATACGAGGGAATAGTCATCCTCGCCACCAATCTGCGCAAGAATCTGGACGAAGCCTTTGCCCGCCGCATGCACTTCAGCATCGAATTTCCGCTGCCCGAGGAAGCGGACCGGCACCGGATCTGGCAGAGAGTCTTTCCTCGAGAGGCTCCCCTGTCGGAAGATACCGACCTCAAGTTCATGGCCAGACAGTTCAAGATAACCGGGGGCAACATCAAGAATATCGCGATAGCCGCCGCCTTCCTTGCGGCTGAGAATGGCGGCAGGATCGGCAATGACCATATTATCAGGGCCGCCAAGCGTGAATACCAGAAAATAGGACGGCTTTGCACCGAGGCTGATTTCGGGCCGTACTTCGACCTGGTGAAGAGCTGAGCAGGAGGACTGGCGATGGCCGAGCATGAGAGTCTGAAAAGCGAACCGGAAGAAAACAAAATCCGGAAGCGTGACTCGCGCGCTTCGGCCCTGGAGAAGACAGGGGCAGAGGAAACCCCGGCTGAGAGAGCATCGCACGAAGGCTTTTCCGCGCTCTTGAGGGACCCGCGCCTGTCACACCCGGCGAACGCTGTGCAGAAGGCTGAACTTCTCAGCAGCCTCCAGCGGAAATACGGCAATGCCTACGTTCAGCGGCTGCTGAGGACCAGGGCTGTGCAGGCGAAACTCACTGTAAACCCGCCAGATGATGTGTACGAGAAAGAAGCGGACCGCGTGGCTGAAATGGTTTCAACAAACGCTCCGGTAGTCCAGCGCGAGGCAGAGGAGGAAGAGGAGGAGCTCCAGACCAAAGCGGCTTCCGGACCGCGCGGGCTGGTTCTGCGGCAGGAAGAAGAGGAGGAACTCCAGATGAAGCCGATCGCCGGGCCGCACGGGCTGGTTCTGAGGCAGGAAGAGGAAGAGGAACTGCTTCAGGGTAAGCGCGTTGCCGGGCCGGACGGTCTAATGCGGCAGGAAGAGGAAGAGGAACTGCTTCAGGGGAAGCCGGTTGCCGGGAGCGTGCCCGAGGTCGCGGATGACATTGAGCAGCGTATCAACTCTGCCCGGGGAAGCGGCCAGGGATTGCCTGATTCTGTACGCACATCCTTCGAGCCCTTTTTTGGGCGCGACTTCAGCGATGTGCGGGCGCACACCGACAGCGAGGCCAATAATTTGTCGCAACAACTCGGAGCCAGGGCCTTTACGACCGGGAAGGATATCTTCTTCGGGGCAGGTGAATACCAGCCTGAATCCGAAGACGGCAGGAAACTCATCGGTCATGAGATAACACATGTGGTCCAGCAGAGCGGCGCCCTGGCTCCCATACCGGATGAAGCAGTGCCGGCGGCTATTAAGATAGAAGGCAAGAGGGGAACAGACATTCTCGCCGGCCCGAAAGTAAACGAGGCGGTGCCTCATGCTTTCTCGAACCTCGGCAAGACAGGATCATTCACGGTCCACTGGGGCGGAGGCAGAGGTGGGCTGGGAGGCCAGTTTACAGGGGATATTACGACACTGGGACCCGTAATCGAAGGAAGTGAACCGGCCGCTGCCGGACAGAAGGCCAAAGCCTGGGTGCGGCCCGGGACCGGCACAGCCAGGGTAACCCGCTCCTATACCGGGGTCATCGTCGGGTCTAATAACTCTTACTATATAACGGCACGGGCAGCCGCACGGATCGACACGCACGAGGAGCTACACGTCAATAAGAGCAAGGAACATCACGATGCCATTATCGTGCCCCTGGAGGAGCGGCTTGCCCGACATCGAGGAGAGGCTGTCGCTCTCAGACAAGGCAGCACCGGGGCGGAGGCCAAAGCAGCCCTGGAGAATCTCATCAACTGGGACACGGCTCTCAACAATTTCAGGACTGCCGATACCCGCGATAACCGGCCTATGGGAACGGTTGATACTACCGACATGGCCACCGCGGACTTCTATGCGGACTACGGTCCCCGGACAGTGGACGGCGCAAACTTTGCACACTACGTCAATCAACCGCCGGGGCCGAGAGCAGAGTAGGAGTGAAATGAGACTACTAATCGAAACAGAGAAGCCTGCCTATTCCAGTGGCGAACCGGTAACGGTACGCTTGCTTGTTCTGAATGACAGCTATGAACCGGTCTCTCTCGACCGCAGGCTGCTGGTCGGCCCCAACCCTGTGCCTGAAGGTAGGCCGCCCTTTCCAGTCTCAATAGAGCCTTCATTCTCCCGGGAAGAACAGAACTTGATTATGCTTAATCCCTGGTGTTTCTATGGCCGGCAGCGTACATTTGACAGCCTGCCGCCAGGTAAGACTACCGTTTACGCGTACCTGTTAAGGCGGCCAACAGATTCCCTGCTCCCCGGGGAACCGGGGGAGCGGGATGCGCTGCTTAGCGCGGCTGAACCCCTGATAGTTGAGGTTAATCCGAGGTAGATGCCGGTTTGCCGCGCTTCGGACAGGTTCGTCCGAACGCCACGGGACACGGGCATATATCCGAGTTGAAAGAGCAGCAGGGTGTCGGACAAATCGGTAACCCATGATAGTCGTGACCAGGAAACGGACAACTCCGGGTCTTCGCAGTACGAGCGGAGTTGGCCGCAGAAAGTCCTGCTGCCCTTCGAGGGCATTGTCGATGATTCGTTTGAGAACATGGGCGAATCTGAGGGATTTCTCCGGGCCATCCCGGTTCACCGTAAGGAGCAGCCCGAACTATTTGACTGGGGAGGCATCGGGGGGAGTTCATTTTCAAATCCAGCGTCTCAGAAGCATGCTTCAATACTTCGCCGTCACTCCGGCTCGGCCGGCAGTCTTCATATCGCCACTCAGCTTCAGCGAAGCTATGGGAACCAGTACGTGCGCTCGGTAGTTGCCAGACTGCGCAATGATCACGGTATCTCATCCCGGAATATTCAGCTCTCGGGGCCGGAACCTTTGATGATTGTGGGCCCCGAGCCTGAAGAGACTAGAGAACCGATGATGCCTGAGATACCGGCGCAATCCAGCCTGCCGACTGAATTGCCAGCCCGGCGAATGCAGGAGCTAATCCGCCTCGCGGAAAGTCTGAGACGTACTTTCGCGGATACGCCGGAGTACCGCCAGCTGCACCGGAACTTGGGGCCGCTCAGGACAACCATGACGGAGCCAGGTGAAGAGAACCGTCGAGAACTGGAGTTCCTTTTCCGCGCCCGCCGGGGGTACCCGCTTGGCCAGTTCATTGATGATTTTGCGGGCTGTGTCGAGAGAATGGCTGACGAAGGGCGCTTCAGGGGACTGCATGCGTCAGACACGACTGAACGCTGGTATGCCCAGCGCTATTTTCGACAGATTACAGAAGGGATAGCGCATGCCTATCCCGCTATTGGCGGAGTCGCGGAGCGGCGGGCGCTTGCGATATATGACCGGCGGCCCGCGAGAAGCGAGGAAAGAGAAAGGCAGCGCGAGGAAAACGAGCCGCGCTGGATCTCTTTCTGGCAACAGCATTTCGCAGGATCGTCCCCGGGAGTGCCGCGTCTGGGCCGCTGGATTCTTGAAAACTGGGAAGATTTCGTCGATGGAGCGGGCGTGAGAGGTGCCGCTGCGCACAGGCTGGTCCCAGGGGAACACCGCTGGGTGGCCAGGCGGAACGAAACGTGGAACCGCTCTATGTGGGTGTTGAGCTCCGATCCACAGACCAGGGAAAGGGGGATCGTACAGGGGAACAGCTATTTCGGCGCCATATACAGTACCTACGGCCGCGCCTTCGGGCGCCTGTGCGCCACAGCAGCCGCAGCCGAATGGGCGAATCGGCCCGTAGTCGGCCAGAGAAGGCCCTGGGAGGACATCTTCACGGAACTCGTGGCGAACATACCTGCATGGCAACTCCTTCGATCATCTCTCACCGCGAGCAATCAGTCCCGCATGACAGCGATCTGGAATTGCTGGGAGCAGTACTGGCTGCGTGGCAGGTATGCGGGGGACAGCCCTGTCCTGAGGCGGGCGGGCATATACATCCAGATGAGCGGGGGTATAGCCTGGGACAACGTTGATCTGGAAGCATGACAACGGTGCACGAGAACGATCATGATTAGTGACCTGGACGAAACGATCAGACAGTTGCTGCTGAAGACGGGGAAGCTTGACCCGGCCGAGGTGGACATATCCTTTGATATGCCCGATCGCCAGTGGTCGGCTTCCATCTCCAAGCCGACTGTGAATGTCTATCTCTACGATATCCATGAGAACCGGGAGTTGCGGGACAACGAATGGACGGTTAGTCATGACAAGGGCATGGCAACCCGCAAGAAAACGCCTATGCGCGTGGACCTTTCGTATCTGGTGACAGTCTGGACTAACGATATGCTTGACCAGCACCGCTTGCTCAGTCACCTTCTGGCAGTATTATTCCGGCATAAGCAATTCCCGGAGGAAGCGCTCGCGGGAAGTCTCAAGGACATGGACTGGCCTATTCGAACTCAGACGGCTCAACCTGACGGCGTACTCCGCAATACCTCTGATTTCTGGAGCGCGCTGGATAACCAGCTTAAGCCGTCGATCAACTATGTCGTCACGCTGCCGATAGACCTTGGTATGATGGAGACCGCGCCCGAGGTCAGGACCAAGGTATTCAAGTTCAGCGACGGGGAGTCCACGGAAGAGGATATCCAGATAAACGGCATCGTCTACCGTAAGGGCAAACGCGACCAGATTGTGCCTGACGCGGTCGTGGCGGTGAAGGAACTGCAGATGACCGCAACCACGGACAAAGAGGGCAACTACGCATTCGCCCGGCTCAGACCCGGGTCCTACACAGTTGAAGTCTCCATGCCTGAAGGGGGCAAGAGCCAAACGCGGATCAAGGTGCCTGATTCCAGCTACGATATCGAGCTGTGATGATCGATCCCTTACTGGAATTGAATTGTAACTCAGTCGTGCAAGAGAGAAGGGGGGAATGAGTATGTGAGAGTATTGACCGGCTCCCTGTCAGCCGCCTGTAACGCCGGGAAAAGAGGAAGCTGCCAGGGTCCGACCGCAAATAGACCGCATCCCGGCAAATGAATAATTCGGAAAGGAGGTGCGAATGTCACCTCAGTACTTATCACCCGGTGTATATGTGGAGGAGGTAGACAAAGGTTCAAAGCCCATTGAGGGAGTGGGTACATCGGTTGCAGGTTTCGTCGGCTTTGCCGCGAAAGGGCCGGTGAACTATCCGACCTTCATCGCTAACTGGAGCCAGTTCGTACAGGTCTTTGGCGGCTTCATTCCCGGCGGGTTCCTGGCCCATGCGGTGTACGGTTACTTCCATAATGGGGGAGGCAGCTGCTACGTGACGCGGCTTCCCGGCGGCGACAGCGGCGAAGAGGCTGCCCCGTCCGTGGACCAGGTGGCTCTGCCCAGCGGCGCGCAGCCTTCAATCGAGAGTCTCGTGGTCAGCGCTCTGGAGCCCGGAAAAGTGACGGTCGAAGTCACCAAGCCGGAGGGTGAAGGCGTATCCGAGGACCAGTTCAATCTGAAGGTCGTTCGCGGCTCAGCCGAGGAGGTCTTTGAAAACCTGACCTTCAAGAGAGGCAAAGGCGCACGGAATGTGATAGACGTGGTCAACCGGGAGTCGAAACTGGTCCGCGTCATGGAGAAAGAGGCCGCTCTGAGCTCCCTGGAACGGGTCCCTGTTGCCGGAACTTATAACCTGGTCCCGGCTGCGACGACCGCTGTAACGACTCAAACGGTTACGCCGGACCTTCTCGTGGGAGACGCCTCGGAGCGCTCCGGCGTCAACGGACTTGAGCTGGCTGACGACGTCACCATGGTCATCTGTCCTGACCTGATGGCCTTATACCAGGCAGGGAAGATTTCCAAAGAGGGCGTGAAGATCATACAGACGGCGATGCTGGACCACTGCACCAACATGAAAGACCGCTTCGCCATCCTTGATTGCTTGCCGGGAATGAGCCCCCAGGAGGTGAAAGACTGGGTCGTAAATGAAGCTGGTTATGATTCGAAGTATGGAGCCATCTACTATCCGTGGATCAAAGTAGCCAATCCGCTGGGCAACGGCGAGGGTATCTTTGTGCCGCCTTCGGGACACATGGCCGGCGTATACGCCCGGACAGACACCACGCGAGGGGTACACAAGGCTCCGGCTAACGAGATAGTACAAGGCGCCATCGGCCTGGAAATGCAGATAACCAAGAGCGAACAGGACTCGCTTAATCCATCGGGAATCAACTGCATCCGCGCCTTCCCTGGACGGGGAATCAGGGTGTGGGGAGCCCGGACGCTGTCAAGCGATGGCTCCTGGCGTTACATCAATGTGCGGCGACTTTTCAACTTCATCGAGAAGTCCATCGCGGTCGGAACCCAGTGGGTCGTTTTCGAGCCAAACGACATGAATCTCTGGTCGCGCATCAGGAGGGATATCAAGGCGTTCCTGAAGAGGGTCTGGCTTGATGGCGCGCTCTTTGGCGCTACTCCGGAGGAAGCTTTCTATGTGAAGTGCGACTCGGAGCTGAACTCCATCGAGATTCGAGATGCGGGACAGGTGATAATCGAGATCGGACTGGCGCCGGTCAAGCCCGCTGAATTTGTTATCTTCCGCATCAGCCAGTGGGCCGGCGGAAGCGCAGCAGAAGAATAGACAAGGGAGGTGTGAATAAAAATGGGTGCACGCATTGATCCAGTACCGGTATCCAGTTTCTACCTCGATATATCCGGCAAGATAACAGGTCTCTTCAGGGAGTGCGCGGGCCTCGGGTCCGAAAGCGAGATTATAACGCAGCTTGTGGCCGGGCCCAGTGGACAGCAGGTCCTGCTGAAGATTCCGGGCGCTGTGAAATTCGACAACATCGTCCTCAAGCGCGGGGTCACCAATGATATGCAGATATGGGAGTGGCGCAAGCTGGTCGAGGACGGCAAGGTCAACCAGGCACGTATGAACGGCACGATCACGATGTTTGACCAGGAGAACAACTCCATCGCGGAGTGGACATTCGAGAATGCCTGGCCGTGCAAGGTCTCCGGCCCGACCCTGAATTCGGGCAATAACGAAATTGCCGTTGAGGAGCTGCACATAGCTCACGAGGGCATGAAACGCGAGAAGGTTTAGGCTGACAGGGAGGTGCGAGGATGACCTTGCAGACGGAGTTTGAATTCACTCTGCCCAGGGGATATGTGGACAGCGAGGGCAACCTTCACAGGGACGGCGTGATGCGTCTCGCCACGGCAGCGGACGAGATATACCCGCTCAAGGATATGCGGGTTAAGTCGAACCAGGCTTACCTGGTGATCGTGCTGCTATCCAGGGTAATCACAAGGCTGGGCACCCTGACGAGTATTACGCCCGCGGTAGTAGAGAGGCTCTTCTCCGCCGACCTGGCGTACCTGCAGGACTTCTACAGGCAGATAAACGAGAACGGGAGCAGTCATCTGCTGGCTACGTGTCCGGAGTGCAATCACCGCTTTGAGGTGGACCTCGGCGTCCCGGGGGAATAAAAGGCTACCCCCTCGACCAGGTTTACGAGGAGGTAGCCTATATAGCGTATTACTTCCACTGGCCGCTGGAGGTGATACTTAACCTGGAGCATGAGGAACGTCGTGAATGGGTCCAGCAAATAGCCGGGATCAACCGGAAGCTTAACGAGGAGAGCGGAGGCTAGGGCCGCGACCGGAAGTGCGATATCCCGGACGCATCTGAAGGAAACGAGACAGGGGGCCCATGAAAGAGGAAGAATCCCTGCGGGGGATAGACCCTGATGAGTCTAACGGGGATGTACTGGAGGACAGCCGCCAGGCCGCCCGGCCTGGCCCGCGGCGTGGCGGCGTATCCTTCAGCCGAGCCTCGCGCACCAGTCCGCCGCCTTCCATCGAGCGGCCTCTGGCGCCTCCCCCAGGAAGCCGGTTAAGGGGCCGGTCAAAGGCTGGGGAATCTTCTTCAGCGACGCCCATCGCGGCAGGCGAAAACCTGCCCGGCGTCCTGCCAGGCACATGGGGCGGTATTCAGCAAGGCGTGCTACTCCAGAGGTCTGCATCCGATACCGGGCCGGCGGCCTCAGGAGAGGTCGAAGAAGGAGCAGGCAGTCAAGTTGAAGGAGTGGTGGACCCTCAAGCGGTCGCCGAGATGGTCTATCGAATGATGCGACGTGAACTCGCACTGGAGAGGGAAAGAGCATGGTGAAGAGCACTATAATCGCGGGAGCCGGTGCGGCAACAGGCACGAGATTTGACCCGCTGACCAGCGCCAGGTTCTGCGTTGAAATCGGCAACATACAGCAGGCCGGCTTCACGGAGGCATCAGGCCTCGAGGCGGAGATTGAGGTCATGGAATACCAGGAAGGCGGCAACAACCTGTTTACGCACAAGCTGCCAGGCAGGGTGAAATTTCCGAAAGTCACCCTGAAACGCGGTATTACGGTGTCCAACGATCTCTGGGAATGGTTCGAGGAGGTCACTTACCGCAAGATCAAGCGAAAGAACATATCGATCGTTCTGTATGATCATAAGAGAATCGAGGTAAGAAGATGGAACCTGACCAATGCCTATCCGACCAAGTGGTCGGGGTCCTCTCACAAGGCCGGCGAGAATACGATCTCGATTGAAACCCTGGAGTTTGCTCACGAGGGGCTCAGCCCGGGATAGGGGATCCGCTCGAATATGACTGAAGATAACGGCGGGAAGTTGAACAGTGAAGAGTTAAGGCTGGCATGCGGGCCGCTGAGTTCGCGGATTGCGCAGCGTTATAAGCTACTTCTGAAGACGCTGGCGGCCGATGCCTTGCCTCCGGTGAGGCCCTCAGCGCTAACGGCGACAAGATCAGTACTGACTTTCGCCCGCCTGGTCTCGAACAAGGAGCGCTGGAGCCGTAGCCTCGCGGACCGCGCGGGCGGTCTTGCCGAAAGCATAAGCCGCTCCCTGCACATGGCTGATTCTGCGGCGGAGGCGCCCTCGTTTGTCTGGTCAAGACCCTGGCAAAGAAGCAGGGCGCACCAGGCTGGAGAACCGACCCATTACGAGCCGCCGATCATGCCTGCGCAGCCGGAGGATGTGAGTCCGCCGGCAGAAATTGAGCTTCGTCACGAGCCGCAAGAACCGGAAGAATCTTTTGCCGGGCCGGCAGTCAGCTACAGGGTACCAGAGCCGGAAATAGGGCCGCCCGCAGGCAAGCCTCCGGTCCCGACAGGGCAAACTCCCCGGTCGGTTCTGACCCGGGTAGCCGATAAAATACGAGCAAGGTTCTTCAAACCGCCTGTAGTCAGCTCGCAGGAGTCAAGTGTCGGAGCCGGGAAGGAACCCTCACCGCGGGTAGCTTCAGGGGAGGCCACACCGGGGCCGAGCGAAGCAGTTGCGGAACCGTCCGGTGTCGAACCTGAGACCCTGGCGGGGATTGACCAGCTGCCGGGTGTCGAAAAGACAGAGGACACCACGCCGGCGGACAAACTGCCAGAAGTCACAGCGAGAAAGCCGGACGCGACCCCTGTGCGGTCTGTTCCGGCTGAAGAGAGGAGAGCGCCGGAGAGACCGCTCCGCAGGCTCATATCTCTCAGGAAGAAGGGCGCTTCAGAACAGGGCCCGCCGTCTATAACCATTTCTGAACCTTCGATGGGCATGTTCGCCGCAAGAAAACCGTTTCTACCCCGCACCCCGGCTGCTCCCCCGTCGGAAATGCTGCACCACCGTGAATGGATCAAACCAGTTGCGGGACCAGCGCCGGAAACAGCGACCGGACCCGAAGAAGCTCAGCCTGCGCCGGGACTACAGCTTGTTCAGCGGAAGGAATCTCGCCGGGCTGGAGAAGCCCGGGAACCGGGTATCGCACGTCCCGAAACCCCCGTACCCGGCGCGGACGTGCTTGTCGAGCGGGCAGGTCCCGCCGCAAGAGGGGAAGAACTCGCTCCGCTCATCGCCGCCAAGTATGATATTGTATCTCGCAGTTCGCTCAAGGGTTTTAGCCCTGGCAGGGAAGAGCCCGAAGGAAGTGTTCCGGCAACCGGCATTGCAGATGCAATTGCGGCCAAGTACGGCCCCTTCGCACCGGACATTCCCGAGGTGCCTGCTCCTCAGTTACTTAAGCAGCCAGGCAGGCAAGTGCGGGAGAGCCCGCCTGCCGGAATCGCGAACTTGCCTGGTCAGGTCCGATTGTCCGGCCCAGGGCAGGAGCCTGGTGCCGGAGCCGGTCTATCCCGCCTGTCCCCGGACCGCCCGGAGATTGTTCCCCAGGAGTCCGCGTATATTTCGCTTCCCGCGCCGCCTGCGCAGGTGCATTTCACTGGAACCGAACGGGAAGCCCCGGAGGGCGCGTACCCGCTGGAACCGGCGGGCGAAGACGACCGGGAAATGCCGCTGCCGGAAACAGGCGTACCGCTCACATTTGTCCGGCATCTTCCCGTGACACGTATTGAACAGGCTGTCTTCCGGACACCGGCCAAAACACAAGAGATGAGCCGCGATATCTTCCAGAAATATCAACCAACTGAGTATGGGCAGGCAGAGAGCACTGGATCGCTTCCCGACCTCGACACCGCCGCCGCGCCCGCGGGGTTGATGCCCTATTCCGGGCCTGTGATCGGTGAGTTTCAAGGGGATGCCCCGGAGCTCCCGGACGGGATTGGAGAGTCACCTGTCTCCGGGCTGGCCCCGGTTGCGTCCAGTATCGGAGTTCCGTTCGTGCAGCGTGCTGTCTCTTCGCCCTCTGCTCCAGCTGGCTCCGCATTCACTCCGATTGAGACAGTCCTGGCCGGTGCAGGGGCCGGGTACCGTGAAGTCAGCGCACAGGGCGGCATCGAGTTCACGGCGGTCCAGCGAACACTTGAAACCGGCACTCAAGCGGCTGGAGACGACTCGGGGCGGCAGGTGCCCGATCTGGACGAGTTTGCCCGCCAGGTTTACGTAATAATCAGGAGAAAACTTGCCATAGAGAGAGAACGCGCAGGGTGCCGGTGATCGGGCAGTACTGCCGGCTGCGACAGGGGGAATTATGGAACAAGCATTGATTGTGAACCTGATAACCGATGAGAAGATACCGTGCATGTTCCGGCCTAACGAGTATACGCTCACAAAGACGAATACCTGGAACAAGAAGGATGTCAAGGAAGGCAACGTGCCCAAGCTCGAGTTCGGGGGCGGCCAGCCCATCAACATGACGATGGAGCTCTTCTTTGACACTTACGAAAAAGGCGAGGACGTGCGCAACCATACCAAGAAGATATGGAAGCTGATGCAGGTGCCCAAGGACGGCCTGGAGCCGCCCCATTGCCAGTTCATGTGGGGGAAAAGCTGGTCTTTCAAAGCTGTAATCACGAGCATTAACCAGAAATTCACCCTGTTCCTGCCGGATGGGACCCCTGTGAGGTCGACTCTGAATGTGACCTTCCAGCAGGCGTTCGAAGACGGCTGGTACCCGGGCCAGAACCCCACGACGGTCAGCAAAGAAGGTTACAAGACGAGGCGGGTGCGGGAGGGAGAGACACTGGACTTGATTGCCCACGAAGAATACGGGGATGCGTCACAATGGCGCTTCCTTGCGGATATCAATCACCTTGAGACCCCGAAAAAGCTCAAGGCCGGTCAGACCCTCGTGGTGGCGCCGCTGGAATAACACAGGAGAACTATTTTGCCTTCTGAATTAAGTTCCCAGATACTACTGAAGTTCGACGGGAAAAAAGCTGAGAAGGACCTCACAGACAGCATTATATCTGTGGAGGTCGATAACAGCGTGACGCTTCCGGATATGTTCTCCATTCATCTCCAGGATGATGAGGACTTCAAGTGGATTGACAGTGACAAGTTCAAAGTTGGGACGAGCGTGGAGATAGTAGTCAAGACCATAAGGGGTGACCAAAAGGAGAAGGCCGCAATCCTGTCCGGCGAGATAACCGGAATTGAACCCAGCATTGTCGGCACCTTCGGGCCGAGCGTTGTCCTGCGCGGGTACGACAAGTCTCACCGCCTTCACAGGGGCAGGAATACGAAGGCATGGCTCCAGGTGAAGGATAGCGATATCGCCTCCACAATCGCGAGCAAGGCGGGATTGGGCGGCGGAACAATCGATGCGACAAGCGGAGTCCACGACTATATCCTCCAGGACAATAAGACCGACTGGGAATTCCTCCTGTCGAGGGCCCGCAGGGTAGGCAGGTGGGTCTTTGTGAAGGACGGGAAACTGAACTTCGTCAAGAACCCGGAGGACAGCGGACCGACACTGACGTTCGGTGACGACCTTATGGAATTCAGCGCCAGGCTTAGCACGATGAGGCAGGTCAACGAAGTCGAGGTGCTGGGCTGGGACCCCGGGAAGCAGGAGCAAATAGTGGGCAAAGCCTCTACGGTGACCACGGGGACTCTGCCCAAGATCGGACAAAGCCAGTCGGGAGGTGACGTCCAGAAGAAGGCCTTTTCGTCAGCGGCGGATATTGTCGTAGACATGCCGGTTGCCAATCAGAGCGAGGCAAAGGAACTGGCGCAGTCATTCCGGGACGAGCGGGAGAAAGACTTCATCGTGGCAGACTGCGTCAGCTTCGGCAATCCAAAGGTGCTGGCGGGCGTCAAGATCAAGCTCGAGGGTGTTGGCAAGAAGTTCAGCGGGACCTACCGCGTTACGCGAACCCTGCACCGCTACACCAACTCCGAATACATCACAGAATTCACGGCAGGGGGACGCCACGCGTCCATCACCGAGCTTCTGGCTGAGAAGAATGAGAACGGCGGATACGGCCACTGGCCCGTATTCGGGAAGGTCACGAACATCTCTGACCCGGACAATGAGAACAGGGTAAAGATAAAGCTCCCTTCGCTGAACAACGATGTGGAGAACACCTGGGCGCGGCTGGTGGCGCCGGGGGCTTCACAGGACAGGGGTCTGCAATGGCTGCCTGAGGTGAATGACGAGGTGCTGGTAGTCTTCGAACGTGGAGA
>JACUUS010000054.1 GCA_014859215.1 Dehalococcoidia bacterium
TGTTTTCATCAAGCAGCAGTTCTTCCCGCCTGGTGCCGCTGCGCTCAATATCTATGGCGGGGAAAATTCTGCGTTCAGCCAGCTTTCGGTCAAGATGGAGCTCCATATTGCCCGTGCCCTTGAACTCTTCATAGATTACGTCATCCATCCTGCTTCCTGTGTCAACAAGGCAGGTGGCAATGACGGTCAGGCTTCCGCCCTCTTCAATGTTTCTCGCAGCCCCGAAAAACCGCTTGGGCGGATAAAGGGCTGCCGGGTCAACACCGCCGGAAAGTGTGCGGCCGCTTGAAGGCATCTCCAGGTTGTACGCGCGCGTCAGCCTGGTTATATTGTCGAGCAGAATTGCTACATCATTCCCAAGCTCTACCAGTCTCTTTGCACGTTCCAGGGCTACCGCCGCGACCCGGGTGTGCTCTTCTATAGGCTCATCGAAAGTTGATGCTATCACCTCGGCATTAACCGTTCGTCTCCAGTCAGTCACCTCCTCGGGCCGCTCGCCTATCAGGCACACCATAAGGTGAATATCATGGCAGTTAGCCTTGATCCCATTGGCGATGTGCTTCAGGAGGATTGTTTTGCCTGCCTTGGGAGGCGATACTATGAGACCTCGCTGGCCGCGGCCTATAGGTGAAATCAGGTTTATCAATCTTGCGGACAGGATATTCGGAGTCGTCTCAAGGTTGATTGTGCTGTCAGGGAAAACGGGTATGAGCCGGTCAAATGTGGGTCGGCTCTTGGCGGCTTCCGGGTCGAGTCCATTTACGGTTTCAACCCGGAGAAGGCTGTGATATCTCTCGCCTTGTTTGGGCAGCCTTACCTGTCCTCTGACCACATCGCCTGTACGGAGTGAGAATCTCCGTATCTGTGATTGGGAAACGTAGACGTCAGTCGAATCCAGGCGAAGATTGGCCTGTCTCAAGAAGCCGTAGCCATCGCCCATTATTTCCAGGATTCCACCTCTGAAGGCATAACCCTGCTGTTCGGCGTTGGCCTGAAGCAGCCGGAGGACCAGTTCCTCTTTTTTCAAGGAACTAATGCCTCTGATGCCCTGCTCCTTCGCATATGAGAGCAACTCCTCTCTGGTTCTGATTTCAAGCTCGGTAATGTTCATGGGTTTCACTCCGTATTAGTATCTGCACAGTTATCGGGGCAAAGACCGACAGGGTGCCTTTCGGGTTGATTGGCTAGCAGCCTCATGCTTCCTGGATGCGCCGCCAATCCTCGATGAGGCGGGTAATACCGATATCAGTGAGTGTGTGTCTTTCCATCCACGAAGTGCGCTGAACGGGAATCACCGCAATACAAGCTCCAGCCTTGCTGCGGCGCTGACGTCTAAAGGATGCCTTAAACTGGCGGATATACCTTCAGTCGATAACCTGCTTAGATCGGCACGATTCCGGCTGGGTACGCTGTTTCAAGACAGTATTGCCTGATTGAAGCAGAAGCATAGTGTGGTCTTGCACTTGATGAAAAGGGGTGTAGTAACCCCTCATCTTGCTAACCGAGCGGCCCTGCAAACGTCTTCAAAACTGGCAGTGTCGAGGAAGAGGTGCTCCGACAGAGAAATATTATCATGCGATGAGCTGTTTGTCCATAGGTTTTTTGCCTGTGGTTGACTGGTGTTCAGAAGGCATGTACAATTTGGTTGGCAAATATGAACTTGGCGCAGATATATGATAATTAACGCAGAACAAGTCCAGGTGGGCGAACGGGTCCGCAGCCTTCGTACAGCCCTGGGGATGTCTGTTCGGACGCTGGCGGCCAGGGCCGGCTTCTCCCCGAGCTTCATCTCCCAGATGGAGAACGGCCTTGTCTCACCTTCTATCGCTTCGCTGGAGCGCATTGCATCCATCCTGGGGGTAACCCTTGCCGGTTTCTTCACCGCAGAGCGGCCGGACACCAGTGTGATTACGCGCGCCAGCGACCGGCGGGAGCTGTCCAGTTCGTGGTCGCAAGCACGCATTGAGGTCCTGGCGTCATCTGGGACATCCAGGCAGCTGGAGGCGGTTATGATCACCGTGTCCCCCGGTGGGCGCAGCGGCAAGCGACCGTCAAGTCATTCCGGCGAGGAGTTTGCCCTGGTCTTTGACGGGGAAATCGTCTTGAACCTGGGGGCTGATGTCCACATTCTGCGGCGAGGTGATACAGCGAGCTTCAGTTCAGAAGTTCTGCACCTGTGGGAAAACCCGGGGCCGGCCGCCAGCCAAATAGTTATCGTTTCTTCGCGCTTTATCCATTAGTGAGCAGTGGATTCTCTGATGCCGGTACTTAAAGGAGATGCTTTGATTTCAAAGGCACATGATAATGGGGATGGCCTTCATAGGGAGGTTGCCCGAAGACGCACCTTTGCCATAATATCGCATCCGGATGCCGGCAAGACAACTCTTACCGAGAAGATCCTGCTTTACGCCGGGGCGGTGGACCTTGCGGGGGCCGTACGCACCCGCGGCAACCAGCAGCATGCAGTCTCTGACTGGATGACCATGGAGAAGCAGCGCGGCATTTCTATTTCAGCTACCGCCCTGGAGATGGAGTACCAGGGATACCGCATTAATCTACTCGATACTCCGGGCCACCAGGACTTCAGTGAGGATACCTACAGGACGCTTATGGCTGTGGACAGCGCGGTGATGGTACTGGACAGTGCCAAGGGCATCGAGCCGCAGACGGAGAAGCTCTTTCGAGTGTGCCGCATGCGGGGCATACCTATTCTCACCTTTGTAAACAAGCTGGACCATCCCGGACGAGACCCGCTGTCGCTCCTGGATGAGATCGAGCGGATTCTGGGCATTACCGCAGTTCCCATGAGTTGGCCCATAGGTGAAGCCCCCTCTTTTCTGGGAGTGTATGACCTTAACCGCAACCAGGTCTTGCGGTTCAAGCGTACGGCGCACGGGCAATACCGGGCCCCCGTAGAGGTAACCGGTATCGGCGATCCCTCACTTCCCGCCTTTCTGGGAGAACATGCATACCAGAAGCTCAGCGAAGAGATAGAACTCCTGGCCAGGGTGAACGGCTCGTTTGACCGTGAACGTTACCTGGTTGGCGATATGACTCCCGTATTCTTCGGCAGCGCCCTCAACAACTTCGGCGTGGAGACCTTCCTGGAGGCAATCCTTGACCTGGCCCCTGCGCCGGCATCGCGGAAAGCAACGGAAGGCGAAATCGAACCGACAAGTGAAGTATTCTCCGGCTTTGTTTTCAAGGTCCAGGCCAACATCGATCCGCGTCACCGCGACAGGATGGCTTTTCTCCGTGTATGCTCGGGACGTTTCCAAAAAGATATGACCGTTAAACATCCCCGTCTCGGGCAGAGAGTGCGACTTTCGCGCGCCTACCGGCTTTTCGCCAGGGACCGGGAACCCATTGAGGAAGCCTTCCCCGGCGATGTTATCGGCATCGTCAGCCCCGGCCTCTTTGCGATCGGGGACACTGTCACTACCGGAGACATGGCCCCCTGTGCTGGAATTCCGCGTTTCCCGCCCGAGCATTTTGGGGTTCTGATTAACATCGATATCGGCCGCTACAAACAGTTTCATAAGGGGCTCAGACAGTTGGAGGAGGAGGGAACCGTCCAGGTGTTTCACGCTGAAGACAGCCGTCGCCGGGAGCCGATAGTGGCGGCTGTGGGCGAGCTGCAATTTGACGTGGTCCTCACAAGGCTTTCCGATGAGTATGGTGTCAAGGCGCAGATTAACCGGTTGCCTTTCACCTGCGCCAGATGGGTTCAAGGTGAACGCAAAGTCCTCGAGAATCTTTCACTTTCCAGCCATTCCACCCTGCGGTGCCGGGATCGACACGATCGTTTGGTCGTCCTGTACTTGTCCGCCCGGCACCTCGAGTATTGCCAGAAACAGAACCCGCACATCAACTTCTTGGAGATCGGCTGATCACATGTTTCGGAGGGACCGACAATGAATACTGCCGCCTGGCAAATACCGTCATACATAGCCCGGTGGTTCAAGGAGTTGAAGCCACTGGCCCTGAACCAGGCAGCAGCTGACCCGTCCCGTGTCGGCCTCTTCTCGGTGGACATGATAGCCGGATTCCTGTCCACAGGTAATCTGGCCTCGGAGCGCGTGGGGAAGCTGGCGCAACCTGTAGCTCAAGTATTCCAAAAGGCCTATCAGCAGGGTATCCGCACCTTCGTCCTGTTTCAGGATACCCATCATCCCCAGACTCCCGAGTTCGATGCCTTTCCCCGGCACGCCGTTGCGGGCACTGAGGAATCGCAGACTATCCCTGAACTGCGGTCCTTGCCCTTTTCAAAACTGTTTACTGTTATCGAGAAAAACTCGCTCCACCCGGCGCTGGACACCGGTTTCGATAGTTGGCTCGATGAACACAAGTATGTGAACACAGCCGTGGTAGTAGGGAACTGCACCGACCTGTGTGTCTACCAGATGGCGATGTACCTGCGGCTGCGGGCTAACGCCAGAAACTATCGGGATTACAAGGTGATTGTTCCCGCAAATGCTGTGGACACCTATGATATTGCGGAAGGAGCAACAGACCAATCTGGTGTTCGCGCTCACCCGGGTGATTTCTTTCACCAGGTGTTTCTCTATCACATGGCCCTTAACGGCATGCGGGTAGTCCGTGAGCTTACCTGAAGGATAAGCGGAAAACTAGGGAGCACATTGACCACAATAGATTAAGGAAGAACGAGGAGGTTTGTATGGAGGACAATGGTTACCGGGGGTCAAAACTGGACGAGACGGTTGGGGCTGATCTCAGAGTGACTGTAGGCTCCCGGGTGTCCTTATGTGATCTGGCTACCGGGGAAGAGATGCACTATACAATCGTGCATCCCAGGGAAGCAGATCCGCTTCGGGGCAAGATTTCAAACGGCTCGCCCGTTGGCAAGGCCGTTATCAACCGGAGTGAGGGAGATGAGATAGAGGTTAAGGTGCCGGCTGGTAGGCTACGGTACCGGGTTAAAGGCATAGCACGTCAATCGTGAGATTGTTGAGGGTGTAGCTTAGCTGTGAGAGCGCCACGTCCGCATCGCAGAAGCGAGGAATGCAACTCCGAGAAAGCTGCAATCAATTGACACGTCTATAATTGTGAAAGAACCAGCGGCCGGACATGCCCAGTTGAAGTAGCGCATTACCTCCCGTCGCCAAAAGTGACAGCTGTAGGGGCGGTTAGCTCAGTTGGCGGAGAGCGCGGCGTTAACAGCGCCGAGGTCGCCGGTTCGAACCCGGTACCGCCCACTCGTGCAAAGTCTGGCTACGAAAGGAGCTGATTGCAGTAATGAAAAGTACATGGTCCTCAACAGGATAAGGGTGTTCGGGACCTTGCCTGAATGATAATGGGGGGATAATGGAGCAGGACAGATTAAGAGACAGATTTCGCGGTGCGCTGCTCGGCGTAGCTGTCGGGGATGCGCTGGGAGCTCCGTTTGAGGGTATGGGCATGGTTCACAGCGCCGACCTTGAGCGTCTGCATGCTGCGCCGGGGCGTTTATGTTATACCGATGATACCCACATGACCCTGGGTATGGCTGAGTCCCTCGTTGCGATGCGCGGATTTGATGGAGAGAACATGGCGAGGACTTTTGCCCGAAATTTCCGGCAGGAGCCATGGCGGGGCTACGGTGCCGGCCCGCCCCAGGTCTTTCGCATGGTAGAGGAGGGGACGCCTTGGGATAAAGCGGGACGTATGCTCTTCGGCGGAACAGGTTCCTTCGGTAACGGTGCAGCCATGCGCGTAGCTCCTTGTGCCCTTGCCTATCATCAAGATCTCGAGAAGGTAATAGCAGTCGCCGCACAGTCTGCGTCGATCACTCACGCACATCAGCTCGGGATCGAAGGGGCCGTGCTGCAGGCGTGCGCTGTTGCCTTTCTCATCAGGTGTAACGCTCGTGTTCCGTTTGAAAAGCGTGCGCTGGTCGAATTCCTTGAATTCCGCGCAGCGAGCCCTGTCTACAGGCAGAAGCTTGAGCGGGTGAAATCGCTTACTCCCGATGCCACGGCGGCCGATATTGTAAGACAGGTGGGTAATGGCATTGAGGCTTACGAGGCTGTACCTGCCGCCATTTGTGCTTTTCTCAGGCATCCTGACTCCTTTTCCAAGGCGGTGCTATGCGCCATCAGCCTGGGAGGCGATACCGATACCATCGCCTGCATGACCGGTGCCCTTTCAGGCGCATACCTCGGGGAGTCGGCGATTCCTGTGCCCTGGCGCGAGGGAGTGGAGGGTGCCGGCCGCCTCCGGGAACTGGCGGATGCGCTGCTGGCTCTGGCGGCTGGTTTCAGACAGCAGGAGGAACCCGAATAATGAACATGCCGCAACCCGAGGAAATGTGCTTGCTGACGGACCTCTATGAGTTGACGATGGCGCAAAGTTACTTCGAAGAAGGACATAACGAGCAGGCGACATTCAGCCTTTTCATCCGCAAGTACCCGCCCCATCGGGGATTCTTCGTGTCCTGCGGCCTCGAAGATGTCCTGCGCTACCTTGAGAGTTTTCGGTTCAGCACCGGCGCCGTTGACCGGTTATATCGCGCCGGCATCTTCTCGGACAGATTCCTGGAGTACTTGAAAGGGCTGCGGTTTACTGGAGAAGTGCGGGCGATTCCAGAAGGGCGCCTTTTCTTCGTGAACCAGCCGGTGTTGGAGGTGACGGCTCCCATAATCGAGGCGCAAATCATCGAGACCTTCATTATCAACCAGGTAAACCTCCAGAGTCTTATCGCTACCAAGGCCGCCCGCTGTGTTCATGCGGCGCGTGGTCGGAGGATGGTTGATTTCTCCCTTCGCCGGACCCAGGGTATCGATGCCGGGATGAAGGTCGCCCGGGCCAGCTATATCGCTGGCTTTGCTTCTACCAGCAACGTTCTGGCGGGAGCAACCTACGGTATTCCCCTGGCAGGCACCATGGCTCACTCCTACATCAGCAGCTATGAGCACGAGATCGATGCTTTTCGAGCCTTTGTCCGTGGCTTCTCGGAACGCTCTATTCTTCTTATTGATACCTATGACACCGTCGCCGGGGCCCAGAAGGCCGTGGAGGTGGCCAGGGAGATGGCGGCGCGTGGACAGCATCTGCGGGGAGTACGTATAGATTCCGGTGACCTGGCCGCCCTCGGCTTTGAGGTCCGGCGTATTCTGGACGCAGCAGGGTTCCATGAAGCTCAGATCGTGGGTAGCGGGGGGCTTGATGAGTTCGACCTTGAGGAGCTGTCGCAGGTAGGCGCTCCCTATGACGCCTACGGGGTTGGCACCAGAATGGGCGTCTCGGGAGATGCGCCCTGGACCGATATGGCCTACAAGCTGGTCCGTTACAATGGGCGACCTGTTTTGAAACTGAGTTCCGGCAAGGTATCGCTTCCCGACGCCAAGCAAGTATTCCGGTTCAGTGAGGCCGGACGGATGCATCATGACGTCATCGCCCTGCATCAGGAGGAGACGGAAGGCGGCGAGCCGCTTCTGGAACGGGTGATGGCCGATGGCCAGATTCTGGGCCGGCTCCCGAGACTGGCCGAGATCAGGGAACGTTTCCTGGATGAGTTTGGTCGGCTGGACGACCGCTACAAGACTATACGCGACCCGGCTGCCTATCCGGTGGAAGTCAGCGCTAAGCTCCAGTCGCTCACAGAGGAATTACGGCATCAGGTAGCGGCTGAAGAATTGGAGCCTGTCCGACAGGATAGAGAGCTCGGCGAGAGCTAGCGCGAGAGGCTTTCCCGGTTCGTCCAAGGGACTGCGCGGGCATCGAGAACGCCGCGAACATCGCCGCCATGGTCTTGACCACAGAGTCGCTCGTTACGGATATCCCCCAAAAGGAGAAAGCTCCACCAATGCCGGGTGGCGGCATGGAAGGAATGTACTGATCGGATGAATGTGATTACAGAGAATATTCACCGCCAGGGGAACCCGGGATACAAATGCGATCATGAGGGTGGCAATTAGTGGGCAGGGCCAGGGTGATTGCATGCCCTCGGTTGGCAACAGGCACAAAATGAGGAGGATACCATGAAAATGGAATGGTTGGGCCATGCGTCAATGTTGTTGACTTCCAGCGAAGCAGTGAGAATAGTCACTGATCCGTACGAGGCCGGCGCATTCGCCCTGAACTACGCTCCAATCGATGCGGAAGCTGACATCGTCACGGTGAGCCACGACCACCCCGACCACAACAATGTCTCGGTAATTAGGGGGAAGCCCGATGTGGTGAAAGGGGGCGGCCTTCACAACGTAAGGGGCGTGACGTTTCAGGGCATAGATTGCTATCACGATGAGTCTTCTGGAAGCCTGCGCGGCAAGAATACCATTTTCTGCTTTACGCTCGACGGCATAAGGGTGTGCCATCTGGGTGACCTGGGACATGCCTTAACGTTGGAGGATGAGGCACAGATAAGCCAGGTTGATGTTCTTCTTATACCAGTCGGCGGCAACTTCACCATAGAGGCTGGTGTCGCGGCTGACACCTGCCGCAGGTTGAATCCCAGGGTTGTCATTCCTCTCCACTATCGCAATGAAAGATGTCCTGACTTTCCTGTAGCCCAAGTTGAAAATTTCCTGGCATTAATGGATGAGGTAAGGTGGACGCATCGAACTGAACTCGAATTGCACAAAGACTCCCTCCCTGACAAGACAGAAGTAGTGGTACTTGAGCCAGCGTTTTAATGGCTGCCGCATTTCAGTTTGAAGCAAGGGTTTGATGTGGACTCAGATGGCGCAAACGAATTTGGGGTAGCTGAACCAGCAACGCTGAAAATGGCTATCCATCCCTCTGCTTAGCGAGAGCGACAAAGCTGAAAAACCCGATAATGATGGAGCCTGCTACATTCACCGGCTTACCTCCTTGCAGAAGCGGGGCCCGGCAGGACTATTCCACTTCCATGTTCCTGACGCTGTCCGTGAACTCGGTCCATCCCCTGCCGATTCTCTCGACCCATTCCTTGCGACAGCTTACGATGAAATCCCACGGGAAGTCGGCAAAACAGCCGTGATCCTTGACATGCCGGACATGGGGCCTTCCCTGCGTAACGTAAGACGAGTCCTTCGCATCGTTGACACCATTCAACTCTCACCCTTTCAGATCAAATGGTGCTTGTTGTGCCGCTTCTTCCCGTTTTGAATATTGCCCTGGAATATTGCGGTCCGTTCCAGCACGGCTCATTCAACAAACCTGATTAGCACGTCTCCTGTTTCCACGGTTTGCCCACGGCGTACAGCCACCTCTGAGACGATGCCGTCCCCGGGAGACGGGATGCAACTCTCCATCTTCATGGATTCCAGGACAAACAGGTCCTGGCCGTGATAAACACGATCCCCCACAGCTACTTTTATCTCCATGACAAGACCAGGCATTGGACTCCTGAGCGCATTATCCACCGGGCGAGATATTGGTGAGCGGACTGTGGATGCAAGCGCCCACTCCTGCGGAGTGTATATCTCGAACACCTCATGTATGCCGCAGAATCTGCCTTCTATGAAAGACCCGCGGTAGTCAAGAATGAAGCGATGAATCTCTCCGTTGATCTCCAGCTTCAGGCGTCGCCGGTAGAACTCAAACGGCGGTGTTACTACTGTGTACTCACGATCCCCCACGCGGGCAACCCAACTCCGTTCAAGCCCTTGATATTTCAACTGGATTGCGAAGACTGCGTACCGGCACTTGACAATATACTCATAGGGTCCCGTGGGCTGAGGGCTACCGCCGATCCTGGATATCATCGGTTTGAGAGACTCACGTACCAGTACGTTCCGGTTGTGGTAGATCAACGTAGCCGCCAGAGCCACAAGACGCAGATGATCCGGAGACGGATCCTCCTTCGCTCTGCCTTCTTCGAAGTTCTGTTCAATGAAACCCGTCGAAATGTCTCCGCTACGGAAGGCGGAGAGATTCAGAACCTGATTAAGAAAGCTGATATTGGTGACCACTCCCTCAATGTGATAGCCATTGAGTGCGGCGACAAGCCGCTTGCGGGCCTGTTCGCGGTCTTCCCCCCACGCTATTACCTTGCTCAGCAATGAGTCATAATACACGCTGACAAGACTTCCTGCCTCGACCCCCGAATCGACACGCAGATGTTCTCCTCCTGGTTGAGAGTAGCGGGTAATCAATCCGGTAACCGGGAAGAAGCTCCTGGCAGGATCCTCCGCACATACTCTTGCTTCCATCGCGCATCCGGACAGGCGGATGTCCTGCTGCTGAAACGGTAGCTTCTCGCCAGAGGCTATGCGAATCTGAAGATTCACCAGATCCACCGATAAGGCCATCTCAGTGACAGGGTGCTCGACCTGAATACGAGAGTTCATCTCCAGAAAGTAATACTGTCCCTGTGTATCCAGAAGGAATTCGACAGTACCCGCGTTAACATAGTCTGCCCGTCGAGCCAGTCTGCAGGCCACCGCCCCAATCTCGTCTCGAAGAGAATCACTTATAGCCAGCGACGGTGTCTCCTCGATTATCTTCTGATAGCGTCGCTGAATAGAGCATTCCCGTTCACCCAGGTGAACCGCATTCCCGAAGTTGTCTACCAGGATCTGGAACTCAACGTGCCGGGGACGGGGAATGTATTTCTCAACAAACACCCTGTCATCCGCAAACGCTTTCTGTGCCTCCTTGCGGCAGACTGATAAAGCGCCGGCCATCCCACCGGCGTCGTAGACAATTCTCATCCCCTTGCCACCTCCACCCGCGGCCGGCTTGAGCAGCAGGGGATAGCCGATCTTTTCACCCACCTCAAGCGCCATTGCTGCGTCCGAGATTGGCTCGGGATGGCTCTCGATGACAGGCACTCCTTCGCTGCGGGCCAGTTCCTTGGCGGCGAGCTTATCTCCGAGAAGTCCGATAGACGAAGGCGACGGTCCTATGAACACGATTCCCGCTTCATTCACTAACCGGGCAAAGCGGGGGCTCTCGGACAGAAAACCATATCCGGGGTGGATCGCCTCGCAATGGGTTTGGAGAGCAGCGTCAATGATCTTCTCCATTGCCAGATACGATTCCATGGCGGTAACGCCACCCAGTGCCACGGTTTCATCTGCCTTTCTTATATGAAGACTGCGTGAATCAGCCTCCGAGTACACCGCCACCGAAGCGATTCCCATCCGGGAACACGTACGCATTATCCTGACCGCAATTTCACCGCGATTGGCAACTAGGATCTTTTTGAGCATCTTCCCTCTTCACAATGGGATATTGCCGTGTTTTCTCCTTGGTTCTTCACCCTTTTTCCCTTCCAGCAACTGGAGAGCCCTGATCAACCGATGGCGTGTCTGGTGAGGAAAGATGACATCGTCAATGTATCCTCTCTGCGCCGCAACCAATGGGTTCTCGAACGTGGCGCGGTACTGAGCCTCTCTATCGGCCAGTGCCTTTTCGTGATCAGGAGAAGTCCCGATTTCTTTGCGGTAGAGGATCTCGGCAGCTCCCCGGGGGCCCATTACGGCGATCTCAGCAGACGGCCACGCGTAATTGATGTCACCCAGGATATGCTTGGAGTTCATCACCAGGTAAGCCCCGCCGTAGGCCTTGCGCACGATGACGGTAATGCGAGGCACGGTGGCTTCAATAAAAGCATAAAGTAGCTTGGCTCCGTGCCGAATGATGCCGCCGCTTTCCTGCTCCGGCCCCGGCATGAATCCCGGCACATCCACCAGGACTATCAAAGGGATATTAAAGGCATCACAGAAACGAACGAATCGAGCAGCCTTCACTGAGGCATCGTTGTCGAGGACGCCGGCCAGCACCGCGGGTTGATTGGCTACAAGCCCGATAGTCTGGCCGCCCAGGCGTCCGAACCCGCAGATTATGTTTCGGGCAAAGTGAGACTGGACCTCAAGGAATTCGGCGCCGTCCAGAATGCTGTATATCAGCACGCTCATATCGTACGCCTTGCCGGGGTCGACCGGGACAAGATAGTCCAGCGCGGGATCGGTTCGATCGCTAGGATCGCTGAGGTCGAGCAGAGGCGCCCTCTGAGCATTATTGGAGGGAAGGTAGTTGATCAGTTTCCGGACATCCCGCAGGCAAAGGATATCGTTGGAAGCCACAAAATGGGCCACACCACTGCGCTCGGCATGTATCCAGGCTCCCCCCAACTCTTCGGAGGAGATGTCCTTATGGATGACCGTCTTGACCACATTGGGACCGGTGACAAACATGTATGAAGTACTCTCCACCATGAAAACGAAATCGGTCAACGAGGGGCTGTACACTGCACCGCCTGCGCAGGGACCCATGATGCAGGATATCTGCGGGACCACACCGCTGGCCTTGACATTCCGCACGAAGATCTCGCCATAAGCCGCCAGTGAATCAACTCCGTCCTGAATCCTCGCGCCGCCTGAATCGTTCATCCCGATGATGGGGCAGCCGACCTTGGCGGCCATGTCCATCACCTTGCAAATCTTCTGGGAATGGCCCTCACCGAGAGAACCACCCATTACTGTGAAATCCTGGCTGAACACCATCACTTCCCTGCCGGATATTTCCCCGTAGCCGGTAATCACTCCGTCCCCCGGGATACCTTCCTTCACGTCGGTGACACTGCCGCGTCCGGTCTTGATAACATCGAATTCCTCAAAAGTTCCCTTGTCCAGCAGGAGGTCGATACGTTCTCGAGCTGTAAGTTTGCCCTTGCCGTGCTGGTCTGCTATACGATCTGCACCTCCACCCTGCAACGCCTGCGCCCGGAGGTCTTCCAGGATAATCAGCGCGTCATTCTCACGCGTTTCCATTACATCACCTCATTTTCGGCAATAGTCGCCTTCCCTCGACGTGGTCCACCTGCCCCGCGAGGGTGCACCCCATCATCAGAACAGAATAGTGGACAGATTATGGTTGGGGGCTGCAGTACTCAAGTGGGTCGATGCCAAGGATTCTACCATACGGCGCTGGCGGCTTCCACCGGCATTGAATTGCCGAGCCAAAACCCCAGTAATTTAATCACACATCCCCGCGCCATCCGCATATTGAAGGAGTTCACCTGCATGAAGGTGAACCCGCCGGAAGAATGCCGCTCAGGGTTAGCCGTGAGTTGTTCTCCGGCAACCGCTACCGCTTTCTCTTAGACGCTTCGTCGGCTCTGGGCGGCGAGTCCAGCAGGAAGACCAAAGCGAGAGCGACGAAGCTGAAAAACCCGATAATGATAGAGCCTGCTACATTCACCGGCTTACCTCCTTGCAGAAGCGGGGCCCGGCAGGACT
>JACUUS010000257.1 GCA_014859215.1 Dehalococcoidia bacterium
ACGATAGCGGAACTGGCAAACACGAGATAGTCATTCTGAATGGCTGGTGTGCTCCAGGGTTCTATTCTCTACTCATGTTGACACTTCAAGTAGTTCTGCAAGTTTGCCAATCTCCACCTTTTTCAATTTCAACAAATCTTCCGCAAAGGAAAGAAGGCTGCGCCCACGCTTAAGGGTCGGTTGCATACTGAGTGGATTATCACATACGATTAAGTACAAGCTCCGCCGCGGTAATGCCGGAAGAGAAGGCGCTGTGGACTCCCATGGGGACCACCCAGTGCCCGGCGCGGTAGAGGTTTCCTATGGACGGGGTCTTCTGCTTCCAGAACCCGAAGTCCCGCCAGCCGCGCGATGCTCCCTGGTGGTTCAGGGTATAGCGGTGGTAGGTGAGCGGCGTCGATATGTCCAGGTCCACTATATGGTCGCTGAGGCCGGGAAGGTACTTCTCGGCCCGTTTAATAAGCTTGAACGCGGTCTCCTTCTTGAACTCCCGGTACTCCTCGCCGCGCCTGAGGTCGGGACCGGCCTTCCAGTAATCCTCGTAGTCGAAGAACGCCCCGGTGAGGATATGGACCCCGTGCAGGTTGGGGTCGAAGTCCTCTTCCCGCTTCGACGGGTCGGAAAGCGTGGGGAATGACATGCGGAACACGACCGTGTCGGGCCTGTCCGGGGCCAGGGCCTGGTCATAGTCACAGGCCGAGTTTACGAAGGTATCCGTGCCGTCGAAGCCGTACTTCGCGGGGTCGAGGTCGGTGACAATGGAGATCGAAAGCGCCGATTCGGAGACCGGGGCATCGAACTTGCGCATGTAGCTGGAGTGGACCATCTCGCGGCCGATAAGCTTCTCGAAAGTCTGCCGGGCGTCGACGGCGGAGACCACGAAGCGGGCGTTGATGTCCGAGCCGTCCTCCAGCAGCACGCCGGCCGCCTTCCAGCTCCTGATCTTGATCCTCACCACGGCCTGGTGGTAGAGGATGTCCACTCCGTTCTTCTCGGCAGTCGCGGCCAGGGCATCGGATATCTTCTGGACTCCGCCCCTGGGCGCGCGGGCCTTTCCCCGCAGCCCGATGGCCAGCCAGGCCAGAAGGCCGGCAGCGGGCACGCCCGGCGCGGGCGTCAGGGAGTGCAGGGCTGTTCGCAGTCCCTTGAGACTTTCGCCGGGCAACCGGGAGTCCAGGAACCTGTCGGCGCTCACGCGCCCGAACCGGATTGCGGCCCTCATCTTGAAGGGCATCGTCAGGGCGAACAGGGCCCTGGATACAGGCGGCATCATCTCGGGGCTTACGGACGGCAACCGGTTGAAGTCGTCGTCCACTCTCAGCGCGAGGTCGAGCAGCCCGTCAACAGTCTCAGCTTTCACGCCCGGGTAGGACCTGCGGACGGTCTCCCGGAATGTGGTCCTCTCGCGCGTGAGGATGATGTCCGTTCCCTCGTTGGGTCCTACCGCGCGGAATATGGACCTCAGGGGGAGGAAATCGACCGGCTCGCCGCCGGAATCCTCGATGAACCGGTTCATTCGTTCCGCTTCCAGCACCCAGTGCGGCCCCGGCTCAAATGTTATGCCCTTGCGCGCGAAGGAGGTGCAGTACCCTCCCGGCTTGACTCGCCGCTCGACAAGGAGCACTGTCTTGCCGGCGCGCGCGAGGCGTATCGAGCACGCCAGCCCGGCGATGCCGGCGCCTATTATTATCACGTCATAGCTGTCCTTCACCGCGGATCGCTCCTGTGCATGAGAATACAATTTCGGGGAAGGGCAATGTATGGCCCTGGAGCGGGTCCCTGCCTGTCTGTTCCTCCGGCTGCGGCTACTGCGTTCGCGCCGGCCGGAAGAGGCTGTTGGCAAGAAACACAATGAGTCCCGCGCCCGCCGCCGCCGAGGCCGCTATCCAGAGCTCGTAGGTGACAGCCCAGGCGTTTACCGCTATGCCGACGGCATAGATGGCTCCCGCTCAGGCGAAAGCCGCGAAAAGCGATTTGAGGTGCTGCATTCCGTTCTCCTCAGGTCCGCACCGCCGTCCCCGCCCGCCCATGAAGTATCGTTAGAATTACAAACCTCTTGCCCGGAGTTGTCAAGCCCGTCGGCGGCGTTTAAGTGTGAATGACGGGGTAGATTGCCGCGTCGGCTCGATTGCATCTCGCCCTCCTCGCAATGACGGCGTACCG
>JACUUS010000258.1 GCA_014859215.1 Dehalococcoidia bacterium
GTAGAGCCTTCAGGCTCGTAACATAGGACAACGGGGACAGGCACCTTCGGAGCCAGTCCCCTCCGCAGCGCAGCTGCCATCCCGCTCTAAAAGAGCATTTATTGTATCTGCAGCGGGTTCAGTACAACTCCGCAGGAGCGTTTTATTACAGCCGCGCAGCGGCGTTTATGTACAGTCCGCCTCAAGCGGACGTTCAGTACAGCGCGAAGCGCGTTTAGTACAGTCCGCCTCAGGCGGACGTTTTATGCAGCGCAGCGTGTCTCCCTGTCTCAGGAAGTGCGCTATGCTCTATGCAGTGAAGCGTGTTACGTTCGGAAGAAGTCGCGCACGCATGATATAACGTAATCCACTTCCTCGTCCGTCAGATCCTGGTGTATCGGCAGGCAGAGCACTTCCCGCGCGGCCTTCTCGGCCTCGGGAAAATCTCCCTCGCAATAGCCGAGGTAGCGGAATGCCGGCTGTAAGTGCAGCGGCACTGGATAATGGACCGCCGTACCCACGCCTTTCGCTTCGAGGAATTGCTCCAGTGCGTCGCGCTTGCTGGTCCGTATCGTGTACTGGTGATAAACGGTCTCGTTATGTTCGCGGACAAGCGGCACGGTCACGAGATCTTTGAGACCGGCATCGTACCTCGCCGCAATCTCCCTGCGCCGCTCGTTCCACGCCTCCAGGCGCCTGAGTTTGATCCGCAGGAAGGCGGCCTGCACTTCGTCCAGCCGGTCATTGTACCCGAGAATGTCATGATGGTATTTTTTCAGGGCGCCGTGCACCCGGTACGCGCGGAGCTTTTCGGCCAGTCCATCTTCATTGGTCAGGATCATGCCGGCGTCGCCGAGCGCGCTTAAGTTCTTCGTGACATAGAAACTGATGCACGCCGCATCGCTGAACACGCCGGCTTGCCGGCCCTTGTATTTCGCGCCGAGCGCCTGCGCCATGTCCTCGATCACGCGCACGTTGTGGTCTTTTGCGACCCGGTTCACCTCGTCCATGTCCGCGACCTGGCCGTAGAGATGGACCGGTATGATCGCCCTGGTCCGACCGGCGATGCAGTTTCTAATCTTGCCAACATCGATATTGAACGTCTTCGGCTCGATGTCACAGAAAACGGGTTTTGCGCCGACGAGCGCGACGACCTCGGCCGTGGCAATGAACGTGAACGGCGTCGTGATGACCTCGTCGCCCTCTGCGATGCCGAATGCCTTGAGGCAGAGGAGCAGCGCGTTCGTGCCGTTGGAAACGCCGACCGCGTGCCGGGCACCGGTCAGCGCGCAGATCTCCTGTTCGAATTCTTTCAACTCAGGACCCAGGATGAACTGGTTGCTCCCGAGCACCCGCTCGAAAGCGCTTACCAGCTCCTCCCTCATCGGCCCGTGCTGCCTTTCTAAATCAATGAACTTAACTCGCATTTTCGCCTTCAGCATGACGATCTTTCACTTGTATGCAACACTCCTGTGGGCAATCTTTTCAACGTAAACCGCAGATTTACTCCTGTCAATTTCGAATATTATACGATAATCACGTACACGATATGAATAATACTGAGCCAAACCGGCCACCAATGATTTGGCAACATAGGGATTCTGTGTTAATCCATCCAACGCCTTTATCAAACGTCTGAACAACCTGCGGTCGCTCTTATGAATTCTATCTAAGAATTTCTCAACACCGGGCGAGAGAACAACCTGATACATCAGCGCAGTTTGTGCTTTGATTTGTAATCGCTCAGCATAATGTATTTGCCCACTTCGATCTTCTTACGCTCCGCTCTCAATTCGCTTGCCAAGTCCGGATATTGAGTTAGCAATGCAATCGTCTCCTTCATATTCTCGTATTCCTCGACCGAAATGACAATTACAGGCTTATCAGCCTTTATCGTAACGGATTGCATATTCTTATTCATGGGTGATTATATTCCCCTAATCAGTGAAGTCAATATTGAAAGATAGTGAAGTAAAGCGTTCTATTCCAGCGCGTAGGCGTTTATTCACAGCTCCGCAGGAGCGTTTTATTACAGCCGCGCAGCGGCGTTTATGTACAGTCCGCCTCAAGCGGACGTTCAGTACAGCGCGAAGCGCGTTTAGTACAGTCCGCCTCAGGCGAAAGGAGCGAAGCGACGAAGCAATCTCCACCTTTTCCGTTATTGTTCGAGCGGAGT
>JACUUS010000259.1 GCA_014859215.1 Dehalococcoidia bacterium
GTATCTAACCCGCTAAGGGAGGCTACCCTTCATGCAATGATTAAGGCCCTGCAGCTGCCCAGGGGGAGCCGTGGACTTGATGCAGGATGCGGAATCGGCCTGCAATGCCTGTTACTGGCCGACGAGGTATGTCTCAGCGGGCATGTCACCGGCCTTGATGTGTCCGCAGAGATGCTGGACCATGGCCGGGAGATGGTGAAGAAGGCAGGCCTTTCAAAACAGATATCTTTCCGGGAAGGTGACGTAACTAGGCTTCCTTTCTCCGATAATACCTTCGACTGGGTATGGAGCGCAGACTGTGTGGGATACGGCCCCGGGGAGCCGCTGTCTTCACTGGAAGAGATGGTTCGGGTGGTTAAACCCGGTGGTATTATCGCCATCTCCGCGTGGTCTTCTGAGAAGTTGCTCCCCGGATATCCCGGGTTGGAAGCCCGGCTGGGAGCGACGTCGGCCGGCATCGCTCCTTTTGTCCAGGGGAAGAGCCCGGAATCGCACTTTCTTCGCGCTCTGGGCTGGTTTCGTGAACTGGGGTTGAAGGAAACCAGGGCTGAAGTCTTTGCCGGCAATGTCCACGCCCCCCTCAATCGTGAAATACGCAGTGCCCTTGAAGACCTTTTCGATATGAGGTGGTCAGGCGCAGCAGTTGAACTGTCCTCCGATGATCTGGCAGAACTCCAGCGTCTTTGCTCGCCGAAATCACCGGATTTTGTTTTGGACCTGCCGGACTACTACGCCTTGTTCACCTATACGATGTTCTCGGGTAGAACTTCCGACTAGCAGAGCATTGCTAATCCTCAGTGTATTCTATCCAACTCCCGCCGCAGGCTCCAACCGGGAACACGTTATAAGGATACTGTTCCAGTTCCGTGAACTGTCCATCCTTGTAGCGGTACAGGCTTTGTCTTATCTCCATAGGGCGCGAAACAAAAGCATCAACGCTCTCCTGCCGGACAAACAGGATGCCTCCGGATTTCCATTCCGGCATCATGCTGGCGTATTGAGAATCCAGGACCGTTTCTGTCCTGGTGCCGACATCCACGATGACAAGCTCCCAGACACCGAAAGGTTCGTTCTGCCTTCCGGTCTTCAACCGGGAAAAGACGATCTGGCTGTTATCAGGGCTCAGGTCGGGGTCGGCATCAGTTCCGACGGGATATGGCCCGTGATTCGCCTCGGAGCTCGTATTAAGTCCGCCGTCGGTTATCTTCTCGGCCCAGGCCCCGTTTGAGTCCATCAGCCAAACCTGCGAAGGCCTGGTGAACGCCGGCAGAGGCAACCGGCTAAAGACAATCCTGGTTCCGTCCTGCGACCAGGCACAATCGAAATCCATGAAATTGGTATCGTCGGTTACCTGTACCAGATTACCAGCCGCGTCTATGGTGAAAAGGTAATTGTGGAGCACTCCATTCTGCTGCGCGGAGAAAACCGTCTTCTTCTGTATCGGGGAATAATCGGGATTATTTATCGCTGTCAAATCCAGATCACATGTGAGACAGTCCATCTCTCCGGCCGCCAGGTCCAGCAGGTAGAGTTCCGTCTTGTCCTGCTCGTTGATCAGCCCGTTACCGTCCGTGTCCGCGCAGGCGGCCAAGGCCATGACGGTGGTGGCGTTCATAACCTGCGCGGTGATGAAGAAACAATCAATGTTGGTTAGCTGCACAACCCGGCCGGTCTCCAGCTCCATGGCAAAAAGCTGGCGGGGTGAAGCTTGACCAGCGCCAGAGGGATAGATCACCCGGTTACACTCCGGGTCATTGATGAAATTCCTTTTCGGCTCGTAATTTGTGTCAAGGCAGGCAATATCACCAAGCACATACCTTTTCGAAGTGAATATAATATCGGCGCCTGTGGGGACTTCTTTGACGAGAACTCCCTCTGGGATTTGTGCCGGCGGCTCTTTTGCTCCTGTTGAGGGTGTGGCGGGGTTTTCGTGCGGCACACATCCGCCCGTGAGGACGATGGAAACCAGCAGTACGAGCAGGATGCTGCTGAATCTACTCAGCAAGAGTGGATGCGGAGGCAATCACAGCTGGAACAACAGTACATCAAGCTTCTTGACGAATACAAGCAGGAATTGCAGAGGATTACATAGTCTTTGATGGATATCAATGAAAAAAGAATAGAACAGGCCGCCAGGAACACGCAAGTGATGCG
>JACUUS010000055.1 GCA_014859215.1 Dehalococcoidia bacterium
GGATACGGTCGTAGTCGCGCCGTGCAAGGAGCTTGATGTTAATATCTGGATAAAGCTCACCCAAACGCTTCACCCGGCGTTTTTTCTCGCGCATCAACGTCGCCTTCAGGGTCGTCATCTCAATGTAAAGATCAAGTGAAGGCAAATAGAAGTCCGGGGTAAATAATTCCGGAGGCTTGTCCTCATAGAACAAAGTGAACGAACGGGGCTCGTAAATCCAGTCAATCTGGTAGAAGTCCAGCACTCTGGCGAACTCTTCCTCGCTGGGGTGGGCAAAGGCCGCGGTCTTCACCTGGGCAGCCAGTGACTGGCGCGATTCATTCCTGGCTACGTCCGATTCTGGCTCCACCACAAAAGCCTGCCCGGACTGGAGGACCACTCCTGCCAGACTGGCGGCAGTGGAGAGAAATTGTATTTCATCGGGCGTGAATTCACGCCTGATCCTGCTGTATGCCCGCAGGATACCCACGGCCTCTTCCTTTATTTTTACAGGAACAGTGATCGTGGAGACTATGCGCTCTTCCTGGGCCAGGTCCCGAAATTGTACGTGAGGATCCTCGCACATGTCCGGGACAATCCATGTCTTACCTTCCAGGACATCCGCGACCGATTTGTCCGCTTCCAGGAACCCCTTTCGGAGGTACCGTTCGCTCAGACCGTGCGCCGCAGCGTGAAACAGCCGCCGTTTCTGAGCGTCCAGAAGCATGACAGAACAGCCTTTTACTCCGAGAGCTGCCGCTGCCGTTTTGACGAGGTAATGCAGTTTCTCGCCGGAGGTCAGGTCCGAATTGATAGCCCGGGCGATATCACCTAGAGCCCTGTTGAACCCCGATAACTGCTTGCCCATAAGAAATGCTTCTGGTATTGTGAGATGATTCTAAGTGGATTATAGGTTAATTGACGGGTTCGGGCAAATTGCAGGAGGGGAGGCCGGTCATGCTGGATGTTATCAGGAAGAGAAGGAGCATAAGGTCTTTTACCGGTGATGTTGTGGAGGAGGACAAACTGAGGGAGATTCTCAAAGCAGCAATGTTCGCGCCGACATCCAGAGGCAAGAGGGCGTGGGAGTTCATCGTAGTGAAAGACGCGGAGATGAGGAAGAGACTATCCGAGGCCAACTTCTACTGCTTCTTTGTTGCGAACGCGCCGGTTGCGGTCGTCGTCTGTTATCATTCCGGGAAAGGGCGCAGGTTTAAAGAAGACTCCTCTATCTGCGCGGAGCATATCCATCTGGAAGCGGTGAACCAGGGGCTGGGAAGCTGCTATGTACAGGTAGCGGATACCGAAGGTCCTCACGGCGTCACTGAGGACTACGTGAGGTCGCTGCTGGAAATACCTCCTGTGTACCGGATCCAGTGTATCTTGCCGATTGGCTACCCCGGTGAAAGACTCGCACCACACCTGGACGGGGAATTCGACGAATCCAAGATCCACTATGAGAGATTCTGAGAGAGCTTCCACGGGTGACGCTCGTTTATTGGAGGCGTTGACAGGCCAAGCCGATATTGTTACGATTCATGAAGCGGAACCCGGTCTTGACTCACTAAAGGCCCGGAGTGTGCACAGAATCCTCGCAACCCTTGTACTGCTTCTGCTCCCCTTACTCGCCGCGCTCGGCGCAGCCTGCGGCATCTCGTCGCAGGAGGCGGGCGCCAACCGTATGTGGGTGGCTGAATTCGATGGTCCGGTGAGTGAGGACGACCGCAGCCAGGCCACCGCTATTGACGCTCTTGGCAACGTCTATCTGGCAGGCTGCACCTGGAATGAAGATACCTCATTTGACTACGTGGTCATCAAATATGACACCGAGGGAAGTCAGCAATGGGTGAGGGTCTACGACGGCCCGGCAAGCGGTAGAGACTGCGCCCAGGCTGTGGCAGTTCACAACTCGGAGTATGTCGTGATCACCGGCTGGAGTCAGGGCCAGGACACCTCTACGGATTTCGCAACCATCAAGCTCGACTCCGACGGGAAGGAACTATGGGTAGCTCGCTATGATGGTCCCGCAAGCGGGCATGATCTGGCCTGCGCGGTAGCGCTTGATTATTCGGGAAACATTTACGTCACCGGCTGGAGCCAGGGCGACGGCACCGAGGCTGACATAGTTACTCTCAAGTACAGCCGCGAGGGCGACCAGGTCTGGGCGGCGCGCTACGACGGCCCGGCGAAGGGCTCAGATCGCGCCTATGCTATAGCCGTGGATGGTTGGGGCAACGTGTATGTGGCAGGAGCCAGTATGGGAGACAAGACGAATTCGGATTTCGTCACGATCAAGTACGGCGGCGGCGGCGAAGAGAACTGGGCGGTACGCTATGATGGGCCCGTGAGCGGCGAGGACCATGCGCAGGCGCTGTCAGTTGACTGGCAGGGCAATGTCTATGTCACCGGCTGGAGCGAGGGAGACGGCGCCGGAACCGAATTTGTGACCATAAAGTACGACACCAATGGGAACGAAATCTGGGTCAACCGTTATAACGGGTTGGCTAACGGCGAGGATAAGGCGGTCGACCTCGTGGTTGACACATGGGGCAACTGTTACGTCACGGGCTGGAGCGAGAACCCGGGCAGTGACCTGGACTACCTGACCATTAAGTACAATACCTCGGGAACGGAGGTCTGGCAATCGCGTTACGATGGACCGAAGCATGGCAGGGACCTCGCTCACTCTATAGCTGTGGATGGATGGGGAAACGTATACGTTACGGGTGCAAGCCTTGGGGACCGAGGCTCCAAGGAGTTCGCGACTGTTAAGTACGACCACAATGGGGAAGTTATCTGGGTGGAACGTTACCATGGAACCGGAAATGGCGATAACAGGTCTTACGCTGTGAAGGTAGACAGCCTGGGAAATCCTCATGTCAGCGGTCGTTCATCTTCTGACGGCAGTACCCACCATTACACAACCATCAAGTACAGCAGATAGCCCCCGGTATTCCCGCACCACGCCGCCTGCATTCCGAAGGCGCTTGTGATGCCCTGGCGAGGCTCAAATGTGACTTTCGGTCAGATGAAGAGCTTTATGGCCGCGCCCGAAGAAGCTCAACCTGCTTACGGCATATGTACTCGCCCGATACCGTTTCGCAGCCTGAACAAGTTCATTTCCATGGAACAGGCCCCGCAGGAACCGCAGCCCGCCGTTCGGCTCAGGCCCGCAAGCATATTAGACCTGTCCATTATCATAACCGCGTCGCCGGTCAGGTCAAGAAACCAGGAAGGATTTACCCGGGGGGTGTTTTCCAGGCGAGAACCGGGAAATGGCCGGACACAGAGGAGATTGGCGGGAACTCCGATAGATGTCAGGTACCGGACTCCTTCAAGGGTCCCCTCCCGGCTCTCAGGGCCTGCAATGATAACAGAGAAAGTCTCTATGTTCGCTGCGATGCAGCGGTCGAAGACTCGTTCGTAGTCTGCTATCGGGATTTCTGACTTTCCAGGCAGCAGCCTTGTCCTGTCCGCGGCAGAGAAGAACTCTATGTTCGCGGCGAACGTGTGCATGCCGGATTCGATCAGGTTATCGATCAACCTCGCATCCTGCGGGGGCGATGCCTCAATCGCCACCCTCGCCTCAGGAAAGCTCCGGCGCAATGCCCGTACGTAGGGAATGAACTTCGACAGTCCCCTGTCCTTTCCCCTGGAATTGCCACCGGTAAGAAGCACCTGCGGTGCCGTACCGTGCTTATCCTCGATCTGGCCGTAGGCCTTCACCAGGTCCTCCGGACCAAGGTCGATTTTCTTCGTGCTGAGAGCGCAGAAGGCGCATGCCTTCCCCATACTGTGATAGCAGCAGCTCCGGATCCCGCGCGGTCTGCCGGGGACGGCTGCGATAAGCGAGTCAAACTCGTAGCTAATGTTCTCGTTACCGGTGTCCACTTCCGTAAGGATCGATACCTCGAAGAACTCTTTTCCAGCGTACTTGAGGGCCGCTTTTCCCGCGGCATAGTCGCCTTCGACCGATAGCGGGTTCTCCCCGTTCATGTAGTAATAGGGGATCAATGCGCGTAGATGAGGCGAGCCTACAAGAAGCTGGAGGCCGGCATTGCCTGTCCTGAGGTCCTTGTCCCGGGTGCGGTAGGAATCCAGGTTCACGGACGCACCGCAGCAGACAAGGTAGCTGCACAGCTTGATCTTATTTGTCAGTGAATCAGGCGTATTGAAATCGAGATCAAGCTCGCGAAGATATCGCTCAAATAACAGCGCGTTCATCCTTGAACTGCATCCGGCATTCGTTGAGAGTATGGGTATAGAACTGTCTGTCGGTCTCGCCCGAGCTGATGTTGACGACTATGGTCTTCCGTTGGTTTTCGCGGGCCTGTTTCACCACCGCCGCTATCGCATAGGAAGTTTCAAGGGCGACCAGTTTCCCTTCAGTATCGTAGAACATTTCGGCGGCGCTCATGGCCTCCGTCGAACTGAAGCGATTGACTTCTACCAGTCCCTGGGAATGGAAGAATGCTACCGGGCTCGCCACCACAGTGGCTCCCAGCCCGCCGATGTAGGTCCCGTCCTTGAGTCCTTCAATACCGTATGTTCTGATTAGGGGGTAGAATTTCCTGGTGTCAACCGAGTAAAGCCCCATCTTGCCTTCCGAGAGAATAGGACAGCTTTCAGCCTCGGCGGAAACCACCTTTACCTTTCTTTCCGACTCCATCATTCCCGCGAAAAACGCGGCTGAGGTCCCAAGAAGGTTTGCGCCTCCTCCACAATTCCCGACAATTATGTCCGGATATCTTCCCGATTGCTGGAGTTGGTCCCTGATTTCAAGCCCGATCACGGACTGCGGAATTGTGAAGTAGCTGTATACGCTTCCAAAAATGTAGTATGACCCGTCGCGGTCCCTTACGTAGTCTATGGCTGCATCAGCAGTCAATGTAAGGGGATCGTTCACTTTCTGAGACTCGTCAGGTTCGACTATGACCACCTCGGCCCCCGATTCTTCCATGAGGAGCTTCCTGTTCGGTCTCTCGATATGACTCTCATGGTCAAGGAAACACACCACACGCACTCCGAAATCTTTTCCCGCCATCGCCAGTGCGATACCCCAGTTGCCGGTGGTTTCAGTAGCGATCAGATTCACACCATCCTGCTTACACTGATAGGCAATAAAATAGGCACTGTTAGCTTTATGGTTCCCTGTTGGACTCGCTCCCTCGTCTTTGATGTATATTTCGCAGTCGGTACCTATGGCCCTTTCGAAATTACGAGCCCTGAACAGGGGTGTGGGCCTGTACCTGGAGAAGGCAGCGGCAACCTCGCCGGGTATGTTCACGGATTTGTCCGTGGACAGCTCCAGCCTTGCCAGTGAAGGCGGAAGTACCCTGCACAGGCTTTCATACGTCATCTCTGCACCACTGACCGGATCGAAGATATCCGCCTCATGGTAAGCAGAAAGGTTCAGGAACTGGCCGTTCATCAAGGTTACCTCAATCCGGAGCCTATGAGGCCCTCCCATATTTTCTTACAGTCGCATTGAGAGTCGAGTATGCGTCCTGTAGCCTCATTCATCGTGCTCTGTGAAGTATTGATTTCCACAAGGGAGCGCCGGAGATTCTCCGTGCATGAGCAGATAGTGCCGTCGCTCCTGTAGTTCGAGGAAGCCAGGATGGGGTCCACGATATCGTTCTCATTTCCAAGTATTATGCGCAGATCAGGATATCTGGCAGCCTTGAGAAGAGTAAGGAGCTTCAAGGAAAGAGCAACCGAGTACAACCAGGGCGGCTTTGCATCCCAGAACGATGCGCTTTCAGCCACCACGGAGTTTCTCGCAAAGAAGAAGGGTTGGACGGCAAGGATTAGGGGGATTCTCATACGTCGGCTGAGCTCGATAATGCTGTCCGAGCTTGAGAGGAGGTCAAGTACAGCCTCCTGTTCGGAGATTACGGCCGGGGGTTTCAGGAGCAGGTAAGCCTGGAAGCTCATGCCTGCTTCGGCAATTACGCGCATGCTGCGGACGAGTTCGCTGGTTGTGAAGTTCTTGGACAGCGCATCCCGCAGCGCATCGTTCATCGTCTCGACGCCTATCCCGATTGTCACCCTGCGGGCGTCGACAATGTCCGAGATACTTCTCAGGTTCTCCTCCGTAATGAACTCCGGCCTGGACTCGAGCAGGATTTCCCTGATACGCGTTCGCTGGATTGACTCCAGGATCTCGATCCGTGACTCGGCCGCCACCTCGTCATTGTCAAAGAAACTGCCTGAAACGTAGATCTCGAGACGGTTGATATCCTGCAGGTCCGTACTATCGAGGATGCTCCTGATGACCCGGCCTGCGTTTTGCGGTGAGACGGGATCGTGATGATATAGAAAGCCACAATAGATGCAGCGCCTGCCTTTCCGGTACTGGACGCAGGGATTTGTGGCGATGCCGAGTTTCCATCGGAACCCGTCAAGATACTTCTCTGTGTGATCAACGGTTATGAACCCATTCCGCGTGGAAAACAGGCCCGCTCTGCCCAGGCAGAGGCCTGGGGCACTGGTCGTCGCACTGCCTTTTCCTTGAGGTTGCATCAGCATACCTTTTTCCCCTGCCAATTGCCTCAGTTCAGATACCTGTTCGACCAACGGACCTGCTGGGCCTATCCAGTCAGTGTTAGTAACGGCCCCCGAGAGACTTCGAGCCCCACGGATGGACAAGTTTCACCATCAACGGAAAGCCGAAAAGGAAGAGCAGGCAAATCAAGACAGCCACACTGTAGTAGACGAAGCTTGTGAGCGCGCTGCCCAGGAAAACGAGTACAATCGAGATCCAGGCAACGGTCATCAATATTTTGTATACTGAGCTATTCTTGACGGGATGCTGGTACCGGACAAGCACCGCAAGAGCAGTCAGCGGCAGGGGTACGGCGAGCAGGGCAATGGAGAGCGGAGCGGCGAACACTCCGAGGTGCCAGAAGATTGGAACCAGTACGAAACCGCCAAGGGAGGTCATCGCCTCAATATGCATCGCGTTTCGGAACTTCATCCCGAAGCCGATCGTCCTTATTTCGTACAGACTGCGTCCCTCCTCGAGCTTCACAAGGCCGGAATCCAGGGCAAGGAGTGTCTTCCTGAACTTAAGGGTAATACCCAGGCCGTAGCTGTGAAGGAAGAGAAAAGCTGAAAATGCTATTATGAAATCATTCAACGGCGCGATAATGAGCCACCCGGCCAGGGGCAAGAGGGCGAGCGCTATCCCGTGACTGAACGGGCTGTGTATCGTTTCCTTGAGCCGGAAAGGCTGCAACGAATAGGCCAGGCCGAAGAACCACCCGGCCAGCATAATCGCAATGAGGAGGTAATTCAGGGTTACTACGAGAAGGGCAATAAGCAGGATTCCGGCCAGCATATTCTGCGCCAGAAAGACCTTTCTCGCAGTGTCAGGACTCAGTTCGCCTGTTACGAGGGTGTTCGTAGGGCCGTAGATGGCATCTTCCTCGCGATCAGTGTAGCTGTTCGCAAACTCAGCAATGAACTGTATGGTGAGGATGGTTGACGCGAAGAGCAGGAGCGTTCCCCAGTTCGGTGAAGCGCCGTCGAGCGCAAGCAGGACAGCACCTACCCAGGCTGGCGAGATAATCCAGACCCAGTGAGGTACATTGGCCTTCCAAAGGGCTACCAGAGTCCGCAAGTTCATTCCCCCTCCAGGACGACTCAGGACAGAGCTACCAACGCCCCTCTTTCTTCAGGAAGGGTGAATTCTTCAGTTCACCGAGATTCGCCGCGCCGATGCAGAACATGCATATTCTCAAGGTTTCTATTATCTCTTCGAGCGCGGTCATCACGGCTTTCGCCGAGAGACTTGCGGCCTTGAGTAAGGGCGCGGCCATACCAGCCATATCAGCCCCCAGTGCTATTGATTTTGCAACATCGATGCCGTTACGAATACCCCCGCTTGCGATGAGAGTCAGTAGAGGAGCTCCTCGCCTGCCCATCTGCACAGATTCGGCAGTCGGGATGCCCCACGAAGCGAAGGAGGAGGCGATGTTGGCCCTGGAACCGGTGCGATGCCTTTCCACTTCGCTCCAGGATGTACCGCCCGCTCCTGTCACGTCGATCCCCGCTACTCCGATTCCTGCGAGCTTGCAGGCCACATTCTCGGAGATGCCGTAGCCCACTTCTTTGACAAAGACCGGCACGGTTATCTCCCGGCACACTTTCTCGATGTTAGCCAGAAGCCCGGAAAAATTGGTGTTGCCGCCTTCCTGGAGCGCCTCCTGGAGCGGGTTCAGATGCAGGACAAGGGCATCGGCTTCGATCATGTCGACTACCCGTTTGCATTCATCGACTCCATAGAGATAATTAAGCTGGACGGCGCCGAGATTGGCGAACAACGGTATATCGGGCGCGATATTTCGTACCTGATAGGTAACTGCGACCCGCGGGTCATCTATGGCGCACCTCTGAGAACCTACGCCCATCGCAATTCCCAGCGTCTGGGCGGCCTCGGCCAGCCGCTGATTGATGGGCCTGGCGGCCTCAATCCCTCCAACCATTGACGAAATCAGAAGTGGGGCTTTGAGGACTTTGCCTGTCAGGGACATCGAGAGGTCTATTTCAGCGAGGTCGATCTCCGGCAGCGCCTGGTGAACGAACCAGCAGTTTTCCAGGCCTGTGCTCAGGCCGTCAAAGACAACGGACTTGCTGAGCACAATATCCAGGTGCTCCTTCTTGCGCTGGCTGTTTGCTCTCCTTGTGCTGCTCACGTGCATGATAGATACGCCCTGTTCCAGAGAAGCTCAGGAGTCGCGATCGACCAGAAAGCAGGTAAGCTCTCGCAGTCCCAGGTCCGCTGCAGGCGAAAGGCCCATGGCCTCGATATTGGCCAGAGCTCTGTCTCTGTAAACTCCGGCTGCCTGTTGTGCTTGTTCCTGAACACCTGTCTCCTCCAGAATCTTGAGAACCCTGTCAACATCGGCCTGGTTCACTTCAGTCCGCCGGTATATGCTGAAGAGTTCTTCCCTGGCTTTTCCGTTACTGTGATTATAAGCGAAGACAATAGGGAAGGACTTCTTCTTACGTCTTATGTCGCCGGCAGCGGGCTTGCCGGTCTGATTTTCATCTCCCCAAATGCCGAGCATATCATCTCGTATCTGGAAAGCGAGACCCAGATTGACACCGTAATCTCTGAATGCCTGAATACACGACTCATCATCTGTGCCCAGCAGGGCTCCGAGTTCGAGCGCGCAGGCGATGAGCCTGGCAGTTTTCAAACTGATCATGTCGAGGTATTCCTCAAGGCTTATCATGCTGCGTTTCTCAAAACTCAGGTCCAGGTACTGACCTTCAATCATCCGTAAACAGCTCACGTGAAGAATGGTCCCTGCGCGTTCCTGCTTCTGGATCGGAACGCCGTATCTGCCGAGACGGTAGACGGCCAGGTTCGCCAGTACATGCATGGCTGTGGCCGCATTTATGGCCTGTGCTTTGCCCCAAATGCTCCATACAGTGGGACGGTGCCGGCGTTCCCTGTCGCCGTCCTGAATATCGTCTTCAATGAGGGAAAAATTATGCAGCAGCTCTATTGCCGCCGCGGCGGGCAGCGCCTTTTCATAGTTCGCCCCGTTTGCCTCACAGGCCATCAGGCAGAGAGTCGGGCGGAGCCCCTTTCCTGTCGACGCCTGCATCGCTTGCCCCTTTTCGTCAACCCATCCCAGGTGGTAACGCAGCATGTTATACAGCGGCAAATCGTACCCGTCGAGGATCGACCTCAGCTCGGCATCGATAGCCTGGCGATACCTGTCAAAGACCTGGGGTTTTTTCATTTAAGGTTGACGCTCGCATCGAGACCCGCGGGACAAGGCTCCTCGCCCTCTCGGCAATCCCATCCGCATCAAGGCCAAGCATTGTGCGAAACAGGTCCTGGGGACCGTGCCCGAGGTACTCATCCGGAGTCCCCATGCAGGCAACAGTAACGTTTGTACAGCCTGAACTCTGAATGAGTTGTGCTACCGCGCTGCCGAACCCTCCTGAAAGCGTGTTCTCTTCAACTGTAAGTACCCGCCTTGTACGGGAAGCCAGTTCTAATATGAGGTCGGAATCAAGCGGTTTGGCGAAACGGGCGTTGACGACAGCGCAACTTATGCCCTCCGACTCAAGAATGCCGGCCGCTCCCAGCGCCGGATGAACTGTGGAACCAATGGCCAGGATTGCGATATCTCCGCCGTCTTTCAAGAGTTCCGCTTTGCCCACCGGAAGCACCTGAAATTCCGGGCTCAGGCGCGCTCCCGGGCCGCTTCCCCTGGGATAGCGTATTGCCATTGGATGCGGATAGTGCACCGAGGTGTAAAGCATATGCTGGAGTTCGTCCTCATCTTTTGGTGCCGCTACGATCATGTTGGGCACGCTGCTCAGGTAGGAGATATCGAAAAGGCCCTGGTGGGTCTTGCCGTCGTCCCCAACAAGGCCCGCGCGGTCAAGCGCGAACGTTACGGGCAGGTCCTGAATGCAGATATCGTGCAGCACCTGGTCGTAAGCCCGCTGCAGGAAGGTGGAGTATATGGCCACGATGGGAATATACCCCTGGCAGGCAAGACCTCCGGCCAATGTTACGGCGTGCTGCTCGCATATGCCCACGTCGAATACTCTGTGCGGGAACTCCTGACTCACTCGGGCGAGTCCGGTCCCGTCCAGCATAGCGGCGCTTATAGCGACCACTTTCTCGTTTTCCTTCATCAGTTTACTCACGGTCTTGCCGAATACGCTGCTGTAAGAAGGACCGTTGGCGGCAACGTTGCAGCTTGGGGCAAGCCCGTGGAACGTCGCCGCATCGGCCTCAGCGGGGGGATGACCTTTGCCTTTCCTGGTAAGTACGTGGACAATGGTGGGGGTAGTCTCAAAATCCCTCGCCCTTATGAGGGCAGCCTCCAATTCTCGTATATCGTGACCGTTTACAGGGCCCACATATGTGAAACCGAATTCTTCCCACATGGCGCCGGGTAGAAGCGCTCTCTTCATGCTGCTCTTCATCCGCTTGCTGATTGACCATACCCCTTTGCCCCAGGGGAAGAAAGTGACCGTTTTTCTTGCCTTCTTCTTGGCAATCTCATATCTGAGATCAAGTCGCATACGAGTAAGGACCCGGGAGAAAGCGCCAACATTTGGCGAGATTGCCATTCCATTGTCGTTAAGGATGACAATAATCCGGGTCCCGAGGTGTCCGCAGTGGTTCAGAGCTTCTATTGCCATACCGCCGGTCAGAGCTCCGTCACCTATAACGGCGATGACGTGAAAATTCCCGCCCGAGAGGTCCCTCCCGATCGCCATACCGAGTGCGGCGGAGATCGAAGTGCTGGCGTGTCCGGCGCCAAAAGCATCGTGCACGCTTTCAGACCGGTCGGTGAATCCGGAAAGCCCTCCATATTGCCTTATCGTTGTGAACCTATCCCTCCTGCCGGTAAGAAGCTTGTGCACATAACTTTGGTGGCCGACGTCCCATATCACCTTATCGCTGGGGCTGTCGAAAACCCGGTGAAGGGCGATGGTGAGTTCGACTACTCCCAGGTTGGATGCAAGATGCCCCCCATTCAGGGGAACCCTGGTTATGAGTTCCTCCCGAATCTCGGAGCCGAGCATCTCGAGCTCAGGATAACTCAGCCCTTTCAAGAGAGATGGAGAGTCTATTGAGTTAAGGATTCTTGTCATGGCTGTATAGTCGGGTGGGAATTTAGCGGTACTTTTTTGGGATTATCCTAGCCAGTTGTCAGTGGTATGTCAAGGAAAAAGTACTATTACTTTGTCTATTTTTCCTACCAAAGTACAGCGGACCGGAGATGCTGGGACAGCCCTTTCATGGCCGTGAATGATCACGATTCGAGTTGACGGGCATGCACAGCGTCTTCGGCCCTGCACGGCGGGAGAATAACACTTGTAAGTGTGAAGAGGGGGCACATAACCGGCAAGAACAAGCATAACTGCCCCCGTCCAGGCGAACCCTGGAGAGCGCAGTTACGCTTACCTGGTAATAATAATCAGGACTTGCCGATACGGAACACTTTTGTGCCGCAAACGGGGCAGAGACCTTGAGTGGCCGGCTTACCATTTTTCATGGTGATGGACTTCGGACTCTTAATGTCCCGTTTCGCCCGGCATTTCATGCAGTAGGCTTGCATAGCTCATCTCCTTTCCTTGGGAATCTCCGAAGCAGACTAGCATACTATCGTACGTATGTCAATAGCTAGGGAACCGTTTCAGGTACTAAAGTACAGTCTGCTGCGAGCTAGGTCTGGAGATCAACCTGCGTATTTCCTCCTGGCTCCCATGTAACCGCTTTGACCGGGACGCCGTTCACTGCGAAGTAGACGATGTCACCGATGAAATCCTCGCCCTCGGGCGGAACCACCTGATTGAAATAGGTTGAGGGCCCGTATATGGAGGGCGTCGTCGTCTGATATATCTCACCCCCGACCTCGATAGTGACCGTAGTTCCGTCGGGTGCCGGCTGACCGTTAACAGTGACAAGACCCCTGAACCGGCTCGGCAGCGCGGGAGGCGGGTCATCAGACCAACCGGGTAAGGCCACGTTTGAAGTAACAGCCGCCGGATTGGCCATCCCTTGCGACGAGGCCCCTGCGGAGATCGGGACCGAGAGGTGTATTACCTGGTTACCGCCGACTTCCCAGGTTGCCACATGCACCGGGAGGCCGTTCACTTCGATATACGCTGGTTGGCCGGTGTAATTTGTACCCGCTGGCGGCACAATTTGAATCCAGTACCACGAAATCCCGTAATCCTTTTCAGCTGGCGTGGTTGTGGTATAGGTGTCGCCGGCAATTGTGAATGTAACCAGCGTGCCGGGGGGCGCCGGCTCGGAATTCAAGAAAGTTACCTGACCTCGAAAGCGACAGGGCAAGGGGGGAGGCAGCTCGCTCGAATCGTAAGAGGGGTTCGAGAACAACTGAGCTGTCGGCTCGGCGATAACGACCGGGCACTCAGGGGACGGGGGACAAGGACAGGTTGTCGTTTGGTCGGTTGAAGACTGCTCAACCAGTCCGGGATCATCTCCCAGGGCTGTAGAGGTTGCTAACGCGATTACAAGGGT
>JACUUS010000260.1 GCA_014859215.1 Dehalococcoidia bacterium
TGAGCATCAGGGCGCCGAAACCCACCATCATCAGGAACTCCATCAGCCTTTCCTGAAAGAAAGGACGCGGCTGCCGGACGCCCCAGGCAGTGTTCAGCGCCTTGCGAATCGCGTTGAAGACGGCCATACCTGCCCAAACGAGCCCCACTGTAGCTATAATACCGGCCGCTTCCCAGTTTGCGGATACGCTCTTGATAGCGTTAGCCACAAAATCAGCCGACACCGGAATGAACCCCGTGACTGCTTCTATCACCCTCGCTTCTACCCCCGGCTTCTGGACGATGAAACCGAATATGGAGATCGCGGCAAGGACCAGCGGGAACAGGGACAACAACAGATAGTACGAGATCCCTGCGGACAGATGAGGGCAATTATCGGCCAGGAACTCGTTGATAGCTCCCTTAATAACATCCGCGACTGTCAACAAACGGCGTGCGGTCATTGGCTGCTCAGCTTGCGCCTCCAAAACAAAAAGCGCTCTTCTTAACTCGTTCGGGCTGCTTTCTTTTCAGGCCTTGCGGACTGTGGGACTGTTTATTAGCTTTGATTTTGGCGATAGTCCGCAGTCTTTTCGACGATAAGTATATTTTATCACGCAATGTCAAGTCCCGAACACCTTAATTATACCTGAAATAGTCCAACTTAGTCCAGTCGGACTTTCGTACTAGTTTCCACCACTATCCGGATCTTGTTCATTCCTACCTTCCGGCGGGGTTTCCGTTTGCCGAGGGCCCGCGGAGAAGGTCTTGCGGAGTCTGGATACGCCTCTCCTCAACAGACTCTGAAGGTCGGCAACCTCTTGAGCCAGTGCGGCCCTGAAGTAGGAGCTGAATTCACCCATTCGCCGGTATTTCTTATAGCGCTCCTTGATGAGTCTTGCTATGGGGATTTCTTCAACCTCAAGAAGCGCCCGAATGACGGCGTTTCTGAGCAAACGCGCGGCCTCGTCCGGGTCGGAGTGCGCCCCGCCTTCCGGTTCAGGGACAACAACATCTATCACCTCGAGGTCCTTGCAGTCTGCGGCTGTAAGTTTCAGGGCTGCAGCCATTTCCTCTGCTTTCCTGGTATCGCCGTAAACGATCGAGGCGGCGCTCTCCGGCGATATGATAGAGTAAATGGCGTTCTCCTGCATCAGTATCCGGTCAGCCACCCCCATAGCGAGTGCGCCGGCGCTGCCCCCCTGACCTATGATGGCGGATATGACAGGTACAGGTAAGTCGGACATAAAAGCCAGACTGCTGGCTATGGCCTGCCCGATCCCTCGCTCTTCGGAGTCTATTCCCGGATAAGCGCCGGGTGTGTCAATCAGGGTGATAACGGGCAGTCCGAAAAGTGCGGCCAGTCGCATAAGCCGGTACGACTTGCGGATTCCTTCGGGGTGTACATAGCCCTCGTTCTGGCTTCGCTCATGGCCAATAATGACGACCGCTTCGCCACTGAGCTCGGCTATCCCGCCGACGATTGCCTTGTCATCTCCCAGGTGTCGGTCGCCGTGCAATTCAATGAATGGAGAACAGATTCGGGTAATGTAGTTTAGAGCCGTAGGCCTTTCCCGGTGCCGCGCTATCTGCACCGTCTCCCAGGCGTCCTCGCCAAAGCGCTCTGTCATGGGACGGGAGCGATTCTTGTGGGTCGAGGTCAGGCGATACCTTGAATTGAGCAGGTCCAGAAGAGTCGAGAGCAGCGGCCGCAGCCTGGACCGGTCCACGATCTTGTCAATCATTCCGTGCTCCAGGCCGTATTCCGCGGTATGGAATCCTTGCGGCAGCGGACCGGGCGAAGTCTCCTCTATTACCCGGAGAGGAGCGAAACCGACCAGCGCGCCGGGCTCCGCCAGGATGATGTCCCCGAGACTTGCGAAGCTACCGTAGACCTCGCCGCTTGTAGGGTTTGTCAGTATGGAGATATAAGGCACCCGCCGCCTGTGATGCCGCTTGACAGCTGCGGCTGTCTTGGCCATCTGCATCAATGACAGCATTCCTTCCTGGATCCTGGTGCCGCCGCTGGAGACCACCGTAATTACAGGTATCTTTCGCAGCGCCGCGAATTCAAAAGTGAGGGCGATTTCTCTCCCACCACCCCATTTATGTTGCCGCCCATGAAGCCGAAATCCAGCACGGCCAGGGCGGTTGGATTCCCG
>JACUUS010000056.1 GCA_014859215.1 Dehalococcoidia bacterium
CTTATTTCCCAAATACTGAAAACGAATTCCACCAAGCCCACCTTCACCAGGCCTTGTCCGGTCACAGGTCAGCGCACACCAGCTTTGGCCCTGCCTTTTTCAACAGCGGCTTTCAAATCCGCATCCGACAGCAACCTTGTGTCGGGGTCCGCTGTATTCCGCCCCGGCTCGAAGTGCAGCTTCTCCATGTACGGCGTCGGCTCTCTCTCACGATAGGCAGGGAATTCGCGGGCGTAGTACTTCCTCGCTTCCTGTACATCCTTTCGCCCTTCCACTATGTCATGCGCCAGATCCATGCAAGTGAGTTTGCTTCCTCATCATGGCACCTCGCAGAAAGTTCACCCGTTGTCCGCGCTGCCACGACGCTGCCATCGAATTCCGCCAGTTCGCAGTATTTGACCGAAGGTACCCTGTAATCGATTGTCTGTTCCACTTAATCCATATGAGGCGCCGGAAAATTGTGCTCCGCGGGCTCGCGGTACGCTACAGTCCTTTTCCACGGTCCTCTTCGATACCATAGAAACATCGATTCGGTGACCTCATCCGGCTCGCCGTACCGGTCAACTACGATCTGTGCAGCTTCCCTGTCTCCTCAGGCCATCGTTGAAGTACTTCATTTGCGTTCATAGCGCTCCTCCAAAAAGGATAGTCTTGAAAAATCGTATAACATGACATCCGAAATGCCCATGCGTAGAAACACGTATGAATATAGTTCCTCGTCCTGATTTCTTGCCGGGCGCAGGTGCGGTAGGAACGTAGGGGGAGGGTGCACGCCCCGGAGACGGCTGCCGGGATCAGCCGTTTTTCACAGCGGTCGCCAGGTAGCTTTCATCCAGGTCTCGTACTTCAGCCTGCTCGAATCCGGCAGCTTCCAGAAGCCTTGTCATTTCCGATTCTGCCGGGATAAGGTCTCCAGCTACATCGGGTATCTCGCTATGAATGTGATTGATCGCAGTCCGGCTGGAAGTGTGGCAAATGAACACACGCCCTTCTGTGGTCAACACCCGGTGCACCTCCCGAAGAGCCTTCAGCTTGTCGCGGAAATGGGGAAAACTGGAATAGCACACCACTGTATCAAAAATCTCGTCGGGCAAGGGGAGAAAAGTGACATCCGCCTGGATATAGTTCACATTACCATTCGAATTCTTTTTCACCGCCCTGGCAAGCATATTCTCGGCAAAATCGATGGCAACAAGCCGGCCCAGGCTCCCCATACTGCGCACAAGGAAAGGGAGAAAGACCCCCGTGCCGGTCCCCACATCCAGAACGGTCGAGGACGGCCCTATGTTCAGAAATCGCGCTAATCGGGCGAGCCTGCGTCCGTCCTTTTCAGCTATTAACTCATCCCATATGCAAGCTTTTTCGTTGAAATACTCTCTACTCAACGTTCCCCTCCGCCACGGGTTCCCTCCGCCAGCCTTTCACCTTCCTCTTGGGCGAGAAGACAGCGGCAACCGCGAAGATTACAGAGGATGTGATAACGATTGTAGCTCCGCTTGGAATATTCAGCAGGTATGAGACCAGCAGCCCTGTCCACCCGGAGACAACCCCGAAAACGGCGGAAAGGATAAACATCCTCTTCATATTGTAGGTGAGCTGGTAAGCAGCCGCAGCCGGATTCAAAATAAGGCTGAATATAAGGAGACCGCCGACTGAATGAAGCGAAGCGGTTATGGTCGCCCCCGTCAGAAACAGGATGCTGTAAAGAGTGATAGTCGCCGGAACTCCAACCGCGAGGGCCATGTTACGGTTGAATACGGTTGCCTGTACCTCTTTGTAGAAGACGGCCACCAGCCCGACTACCACGACAGCTACGACGGCAAGAAGTACTATGTCCGCTCTGGTATTGGTAAGGATACTGCCCCAGAGCAATTCAAGAGCCCCCGATTTCGTGCCCGGCATCAGCCCCATGAACAAGAATGCCATGCCAAGCATGAAAGAGAAGATCACCCCTACGGAGGTTTCAGGATTGAGCTGCCCGCGATCAGCAAGCGGCCCGATAATAGCGGCGGAAAGGAGGCTCAGTCCAAACGCACCCAACAGCGGATTGAAACCCAGCCACAGCCCCAGCAGCGCCCCGGCGAAAGCCGCGTGGGACATACACACGCCGATAAACGGCATATGCAGGAGCACCACGAAGACACCGATTACAGAGCACGCTATTCCAGCCAGGAATGCAGAAAGTATCGCATTCTGCATGAACTGGTAGCCGAAGATAGAGAAGTCCAACCCGGAGCTCCTTACCGCTAAGCGAAGACGGCTTCCTTGCGCTTCTCCCTCACCGCCGACTCGGGCATGTCATAAAGGCGTCCCAGGTTCTGGTCAGTAAGAAGACGCTCCGGTGATCCCTCACCCCAGATTCGCCCGTTCTTCATCAGAATCACCCTGTCACATGAGATAGGCAGCGAACCCAGGTCATGAGTGACAAACAGCGTGGTTAGACTTTTCGAGGCGTGAATCAGTTTTACCAGCCCCAGGATCTCAGTCTGGGCTTTCCAATCGAGCGATGCTGTCGGCTCATCAAGAAGGAGTATTTCCGGTTCCTGCGCCAGGCAGCGGGCTATGGCCGTTTTCTGCTGCTCCCCCCCGGAGAGATGGCCGATTGGCCGGCATGCCAGATGACTCATCCCCACTAGCTCCAGCATCTCGTCCACAAGCTCCCAGTCATGCCTCCCCGGTTTTCTCAACAGACCGATCTGACCGTACCGCCCAAGCATCACCACTTCCCGAACGCTCATTGGCATTCTGGGGTCTATATTCTCCGCCTGGGCAACGTAGCCGATTCTCTTGCGCACTTCCTGGCCGTTGCCCGTGATCTTCATCCCCATCACAGTTACCTTGCCCGAAAGAAGCTTGCCCAGCCCGTTGACTATGGTAAGTATGGTTGTCTTGCCTGCCCCGTTCGGGCCGATAATCCCGACGAATTCGCCTCTTTCGACATGCAGAGAAACGTCTCTGAGGGCGATATCCTCCCTGTAAGAAACAACCGCGCTTTCGATCTCAATCACCGTACCAGCTCCATGCATTTCCAGACACCTTCCCATCGTCGCTACCGCCCTAGTACACCAAGGATCAGCTCTAAATTATGGTCGACAGTCTTTTCCCAGGTATCTGTATTGGGAAATCCCCCCGGGAAGTTCGTTAACACAACCCTCGCGCAGTTGAGGTCCTGGGCCATCCCGGCCCCTGTATCCTGGCCGCTCTGCAAATTGTCAACTATCAGACTTACCTGTGCTTCTCTGGCGGTATCCACGAGCACCCTGACAACCTGCGGCGTGAGCGAATCTGCTCTTCCATAGGTCGCAATCAGGTCCAGACCGGTCCATTCCAGGAACCCGTCCAGCATCTCGGCTCCCAGAATCCTTATATCCTCGAGGTGCTCCCGTTCAAGCCTGTTTCTAAATTCGACTTCCGCCGCCTGTACAGAGTTCTTGTACTCTGATGCCGCAGCCCGGTACTCCTCACTCCCGTCCGGGTCGAGCTCCGCAAGCGCCTCGGTAATGAGATCGATCGCCTGCAAATGGACTCCCGGCACCAGCCAGTTCCCCTGAATCTGCAGGTTTACTACGGTCAGACCGGGATTCTTGGCCGAGGAGATTAATTCCTCTGAGAATGTCTCCCCCTGCCACCCGTGATAGAAGAATATGTCCGCATCAGCGAGTTTCCGAACGTCTCCTGGCGTGACATCGAAGTGTCCGGGGCACTGGGCAGGAGGGATTAGATTGGTAATGCCGACCCGGTCACCGCCTACCCGCTCCACAATAGAGGCGATCAGCGAGGTGCTGGTCACCACGCCCAGTCTAGAGGAGTCCGTGCCCTGGCACCCAGCTGATAGAATGAGGACCAGAGCCATGATTAGTGTCACGATTACTGCCTTCATATAGCCTCCCTGGACGGAAATGCAACTATCGAATCACAAATTTCAGATTGTTCGCGGCTCGAACCCTTCGAGCTCAAGGCATTCTCCTGTCTTGCCAGCATTCTAACAGATGACCGGCCTTATTGCAACTAGTTGCATCAGAGATTTCTTGCATTACCGGGCAAATGCCATCAGGCATTACGGAGACGCCTTCCTCTTTTTACGTATGACTACGGATAGTCCTTGCCGACCATAACCGAATAGAATTACCGTAATACTCACAGCGAATATTGCTCGATCACGCGCCATCCATTCACCAAGGAGCCAGACATGTCCAACTTCCAACTCCCCGGAAGGGCGGTACCTGTGTGGATTGCCACGACGCCCGAAACTAATTTCGAACCTCTGTCCGGCAAGCTCTCAACGGACGTCGCCGTCATCGGCGGCGGAATTGTGGGTATCACGACCGCCCTCTTCCTCAAACAGGCCGGCGCTCGCATCGCGCTCATCGAAGCCGGACGAGTCTCTAAAGGGGTCTCGGGCCACACAACGGCTAAGATAACCTCTCTACACACCTTGATTTACGATCACCTTATCACACATTTCGGCGCTGAACGCGCCAGGCAATACGCCGATTCGAACCAGGCGGCGATCGACCGGGTCGAGTCACTGGTCACCGAGCACAGCATTTCCTGCGATTTCTCACGCAAACCCTTTACCACCTATGCTCAAACAGACGCAGTTCTGAGAAAAGTCGAGGCGGAGATGAAGGCAGTCACCGAGTTGGGGTTGCCAGCCACATTCGCCATGGCTGCAGAAATGCCATTCAGTACCCTGGGAGCAGTCACTTTCACAAACCAGGCCCAGTTCCATCCTCGCAAGTATCTCCTCGCACTCGCCGACCTCGTCGATGGCGATGGGAGCCGTATATTCGAGATGACCAGAGCGCTTGACATCGAGGAAGGAAACCCCTGCAGGGTGACGACAAGCAAAGGCGAAGTCACGGCGCGAAATGTCGTGATCGCCACAAACTTCCCCATCCATGACAGGCCGGGGTTCTATTTCGCGCGGCTGTCACCCACGCGTTCATACGTACTCGCAGCAAGAATCCGTCAGCCGTTCCCTGACGCCATGTTTGTCAGCGCCGAAGAAGAGGGTTACTCGTTTCGTGCCCAACCTGCTGAGGGCGGTGAGATTATCATAGTCGGAGGAGGACACCACAAAACAGGCCATGGGGGAGACACCGTACAGCAGTACAGTGCTCTGGAAGAGTACGTCAGGAAGGTTTATGATTCACCGAAGATCGAATACCGCTGGTCCACCCAGGACACTGTAACGATCGACCATGTGCCGTATATCGGCCGGTCGACCTCGGGCAGCCGTCACATCTTCCTCGCAACCGGCTTCGCCCAGTGGGGGATGAGCAGCGGCACTCTGGCAGGCATGATTCTCTCCGACCTCATCCAGGGACGCGGAAACCCCTGGGCGCCGGTATATGACCCCACACGTTTCAAGGCGGACACCTCTGCCGCCAAGCAACTCATTTCCGCGAATCTGGAGGTTGCCAAAGATTTTATGAGCGGCCTCTTCGGCAGGCCCGCCGCCAGACTGGATGACGTCAGGCCGGGTGAAGCAGGGGTCGTATCCGACGACGGCAAAACCGGGGTCTACAGGGATGAGCAGGGTAATATACATGCCGTAGACCCGAAATGCACTCATCTGGGATGCATCGTAAGGTGGAACAATGCCGAGCACTCCTGGGACTGCCCCTGCCACGGCTCGCGTTTCCAACCTTCGGGAGAAATCATTCACGCTCCCGCGGTCAGAGACCTCCCCCGGAAAGAAACAGGATCGCGATAGCTGCGCCATTCACCACCCCGCGGAAACTGCGTTCCGACAATAGAATGTCAACAGTGCAGATCGCCTCAAGCCTTACGGCGTTCCCTCACCCTGCGGTGAGTGGGAGTGCCCACAGGAGCATATTCCGGTATTTCCCGCCCTTCCGCATAAGCAAGGTACAGTAAGCTGTTAATTAGACCGATATGAGTATACGCCTGTGGGAAATTCCCCAGGTGCTCGCCCGTTTTTGCGTCGAATTCCTCGGGGAACAGGCCCAGATGGTTAGCCTTTTCGACGACACCGTGGAAGACGTCCCAGGCTTCGTCCACACGCCCCGACAGAGCCAGTACGTCGACCAGCCAGAAGCTGCAGATCCCGAAAGCTCCCTCTCGACCAGGAAGCCCGTCATCATTAAGGTAACGGTACACCAGGCCGTTATCGGTAAGCTCCGCCATAGTCCTGTCGATAGTCCCCTGGATTCTCGGATCGTCCATTGGCAGGAACTCCAGCAGAGGGATGCGAAGGTTGGAGGCATCCAGGTCAGTCGAGTCAAAGGACTGCACAAAGGCGCCCACCTTCTCGTTATATCCATGCTTCAACACTTCGCCACGGATGATATTGCGTTCCCGTCTCCAGGTATAGATATCGCCCTGCAAGCCAAACTCCTGTGATAGTTCGATGGCGCGCTCCAGGGCCAGCCACGCCATTAGTTTGGAATATGTGAAGTGTCTTGGCGGACCCTGCATCTCCCAGATACCGTGGTCGGGCCGGGTCCAGACCTCGGAAACATAGCCCGCGAGCTGGCTCAAGAAGCTCATAATGTCCTCTCCCAGAATCTCGCCCCGCCGCAGCAGTTCGTAGCTTGTATTCATAATCTCCCCGAAGGTCTCGAGTTGGAACTGCGATGCCGCACTGTTTCCAATTCGTACGGGTCTTGACTGGCGGTACCCGTCCAGATGCTTAAGCTCATGTTCCTCCAGATCTGCCTCGCCGTGGAGACCGTACATGATCTGGAGTTCCTTACCCTGCTCAAAACGAGCGGCTGATACTCTTTCCAGGAAATTCAGCAGGTCTATTGCCTCAGCTTTGTGACCCATTGAAACTAGCGCCTGCACTGTCAGCGAGGAATCCCTCAACCAGATATAGCGGTAATCCCAGTTGCGGACCCCACCTATTGTCTCAGGCAAAGACGTAGTGGGAGCCGCAGCAACCGATCCCGTGTCTCCGTGAGCCAGCATTTTGAACACGAGCTCCGACCGTATAGCCGCAGGCAGCCACTCTCCAGCCCAGTCTTCGTTGTGGACAGCGCCTTCACTGTGGGCCCACTCTTGCCAGATCCTTGTGTTATCACGCAGCAGTGCCATGGACCTGTCGGGGTCGCAGCCAGTGTCCTCGGTGTCCCAGCGGGTTACCAGCACCCTCCGCTCCCCTTCACACATTTCGAACCGCGCCTGAACGGTGGGGCCGTACTCGTCTTGCGTGACAGAAACATCCGCGAGCCCGCACAATGAGAGCCTGTGCTTTCCGTCCGTCGCAATCCATCCGCCGTTCTTGCGGCAAATACGACAGGGGCTGCGCGCATAATCGAAGCGGGGAGACCATTCCATTACCACTTCGCACCGCTCGCCCTTACACTCGAGCACCCTGTGTATTTCGGCCGCGGAGGCGGAGTTACCAGATCCGAAAATGTCCCCGGAAACAGGCATGACGTCGGTGACTGTCAGTTCGCCAGCCCCTTTTTGAAACGATGTCTGGAGGACGTTCGAATCCTCGATATACGCCTGTTTCCCTGTGTCATAAGCTGCCGCAGAAACGCTAAAGCGGCCGCCTTTTCTCGCATCCAGCAGCGCCCCGAATACGCTTGCCCTGTCCATGTGCGGGTAACAGCACCAGTCGATGCTGCCGTCCCTTCCTATGAGAGCAACCGACCTCAGGTTTCCGATCGCGCCGTAATCCGCTATGGGCTTATACCCGTCATTCGCCACGTGATGCCCCCCCGCATAATCCAGCCGTTGAGAAAGGGTGCAGTTAAGATACCTTTGCCGGACGAAAAGAAACACTTCCCATCCGGCTCCCGATCACCACTGCAGGATGATTCTCGTCTACCTCAGGCCTGCCCGGCTCCAGCATGAGCGAGGGCCGGGAGAACGCGCTCACCGAAGTCCCGGATAAACCTTTCCTGGTTCAGGTTTACATTGTGCAGATAGATATGGTCGAAACCCATCCTCACGTCCTCGAGCAGCCAGGAGACATGCTTGTCGGTATCTGAAGATATCCTGACATGATCATGCAATTCTGGAGGTGAAACGAAGTCCGCGGCGGCATCAAGCTGACCCGGGAATCTCATTTCGCTGAGGATTTTGCTCGGGAAAATACCTGTCCGCCACTGCTCCCACGCCCCCTGCAGCGCTTCTTCGTCGGTATCCGCGTATGACAGCTTCGCCTGCAAATACAGCGGCTTGTCAGCCCCGCCCCCGCGCTTGAACGCCACTATAACCTGGCTCAGTTTCTCCCGCGGCCCACTTGTTGTAATAAGCCCGTCCGCCCACTGGCCGGCCCACTCAGCGGTCTCCGGTGTCAGAGCGGCTGCGATCAGCAGGGGCGGCTCGTCCGGTATGCTGTACAGCCGGGCTTCCTCAGCAATAACCTGGCCGTAGTGCGTCACGGCCTTGCCGTCCCACAGCGCACGAATTATGTCGGAGCTTTCTTTCAATCGTTCGTTCCGTTCTGTCTTGATCGGCCAGTATTCCGCCGTGAAGCTCTCGTTTATGTACTGACCGCTGCCAAGAGCCAGCCAGAAACGTCCCGGGAACATAAGAGCGAGTGTAGCCGATGCCTGGGCGATTATGGCGGGATGGTACCTGTACCCAGGGGCGGTCACCGTGCCAAAGGGGATAGAAGTTGCCTGTAGCGCAGATCCCAGCCATGCCCACGCGAAGCCGCTCTGCCCCTGCCGTTCGCTGAACGGCGAGAAATGGTCCGAGCACATCGCTGATGCGAATCCGGCATCTTCCGCCATGCATACCAGCTCAAGTAGTGATCCCGGATCGAACTGCTCGTGTGAAGCATGGTAGCCGATGACCATACTGCTTGCTCCTGTTGAAGCCCGCGGAGGCGGTCGGACCATACGCAGGTGCCTTAACACCGGGGCGGAAACCCCCGCTTCCACTATGTTATGTTAAGCCCTGCCGGAAGGGCATCAGTAGACCTACCTAATTTCTTGAAGCCTGTTCCGTATTTGTCAGAGGTCCGTTTGAGCCGTGGTGCAGCGGGGGCAAGAGCTTGATTACGCCGGTTTCTGGCGAGTTCCATGCGAGTTCAGTCGCCCGAGATTGGCTCCCTGGCGGAGGAGCTCCGTTTGTACTTCACCTGCGTTCACGGCTCCCGGTTTGATCCGCTCCCGCGCCGCGAGTGCAGCGCAAACACCGGCGCCCTGCCCGGTAGCAATCGAAATCGGCATCACCCTGTACGAGGCATGGGCCTCGTAGCTGCCCGAAATACAGCGGCCAGCAACCAGAAGGTTATCCACGCCCTTCGGCAGCAGGCAGCGCAGCGGAATATCATAGGCCTCATCAGGCGGGAGCCGCTTCATAGTGGTGCCCTTTCCCTTTGGATGGTGGATGTCTATGGGATAGGGGCCGCGGGCTATGACATCCTCGAATTTCCGCGCCTGGAGTACATCCTCTTCCGTCAGCTTATACTCTCCTGTAATACGCCGGCTTTCTCGAACGCCGGTGCTGAACCCGCTTTGTACAACGTAAGACCTGGCGAAACCGGGGACGTATCGCTGCAGGAACCTGGCCACCTCCCGGAGCTGACGCCGGCCTTCGTATTCGGCGTACGTAAGGTCCCACACATCGGTCCCCAGGACCTTCGTGACACGAGTGCTATTGACTGCAACTTGACTCTGATGAATGGTCCCGAACAGCAAGATATCCTCACGCGGCAGGTTCAGCTCTCCGTCCACTGTGGCTTGGCGTATCAGGTCCCACAACCCGTGGACGCCGTACCACTCCTCCGGGTGTTCCTCGACGTACTCCTCGAACTTTTCCCGTTCGAATTCAGCCATCAGGAACATGAGGGTCATTGGCTCCACCAGCCCGTCGTCCTCCCTCCCCACCTCATACCTTGCACCGGCCCTGGCTGCGATATCGCCGTCCCCGGTACAGTCGATCATAACCTGCGCCTTGATAATTCCCGGGCCTGATTTTGTCTCGAAGAGCACGCCTCTATCCCGGTCGCCATTCAGCACATCCGTCGCAAAGGCATGGAAGAGAAATTTGACCCCGGCTTCGTCCAGCAGCTTGAGAGTAACCAGTTTGAAAATCTCGGGGTCAAAGGGTACAACATACCCGTTATTCGCAGCAGGAGCTATTGCCCCGCCCTCCTGCACAAGCCGGTGGACCAGTCTTTGCAGGACTCCTCCTATGGCAGGCTCCCCGGGTCCGTGGTCCGTAGGGCAGAGTGTGGCAGCGCCGGCTCTCTGCGGAGCGGGCCGCTGTGTATGATAGGATGTAAAAGGCATCACAAGGGCGGCAGTCGCGTTGCCGCCCAGATAGCCGTGCCGTTCAACGAGTATCACGTCCGCCCCAGCCTCGGCCGCGCCGATAGCGGCTCCGAGGCCCGCCGGTCCCCCACCGACGACAAGTACTTCAGCCTCTCCCAGAACCGGGATATGGCGGGCAGGGACTTCTATCGTCCTCGCGCCTTGCGGGCGCTTTAGAACAGGCATCAGGATCCAGCCGCACCAAGCCTTTCAGGTTCAATCGACCGGTTTGCAGCAGTCAGAAGCCTGACGGCTATCCTGTTCGTTTCACCTGCGCGCTCTTTCAGAACGGGTAGATTCTCCTGTATTCTCTGTTTGATCCAGGTGCGCTCGTCCCACGATCGGTCGATATGGGCGATCAACCTGCCGGAGTTGACGAGACTGATCGGCGGCATTTCCATGCCGAAATCATCCAGCAGCCCGCTCACCTTGTCCGCGTAAGGAAGAGCCACGAATGGGACCTCCCGCATCGCTGCAAACATGAGAAAGTGTAGGCGCATGCCTACCGCAAAATCAAAACACCCCATTAATGCGAGGACCTGGCCGGGGGTGTATTCTCCCCTGAGCACCCACGCCCGCTGAGGAAAAAGCATCTGCGAAATGACGGCATGCGAATGCTGCATGTCCATCATTCTGCGCTCCATGGGTACGAAAACAACATCTGCGTCATACCGGTCAATGATAAAATCAGCGGCATTCGCGAAAAGACCATGATACGTCAAATCATCCAGACCCGGCGCCGCCACACCCGGTTCGCGCACGGACATCGCGACCAATCGGTGTCCCTGGTCCATCTGCTCTCGCTTCAGGGTATCCTCGGGAATCGGCTCCGGTTCGAGCAAGAAAGCAGGATCGGCAGTCACGACTACGTCCCGCTGCAAGCCGATATCCTCAAGCTCCCTCCTGGCCTTACGCTCGCGTACCGTTACTGCCGCCGCCGACCACAAAGCATCCCGGACCAGCCGCTGTATCGCAGGATCGCGCAGTGGACCGACGCCGACAGCATAGACCATTATCGGCACGCCCGACTGCCTCGCGAGCTCAACCTCCCTGAGGTATATACGGGCTTCCGCGTCATACAGGATGCCGCCGCCGCCGAGTAAATACAGGTCGAGTTTTTCGATTTCGGGGAGCACCTCGGTGCGGGCCCACTCCCGCACCGGCACCACATTTTCAACCGCGTGCCTCCGGCGGGTGTCCTCGGCGTCCCGGGAGAAGACGGTTATCTCTACCGGGAGCGATTTTCTGAGCTCGGTAACAATGGCCTGCAGAATGGCTTCATCCCCGAGGTTCAGGCCGCCATAAGACCCTGAGATGCCTACCCGAGCTTTGCCGCGTTTCTGTTCTATCATGTCGCACCTGTGCAGCGAAATCACTATTCCGCTGAGCGCAAGAAACCCTCTCCTCGGTAAAGGAAAGGATGGATCAGGAGGGGCGGGGAACATTCCGGCTGCTTGCCCCGCAAGACAAACGCATTAGAAAGGTCACCTTATCTCCACGCTACACGCGGCCGCGATTCAGGGGAATGGTCTATCTCCGCCTATGCCCGACCCTTCTTTGTTATGTTAACCTAAGAGCCGGATATGGGTCAAGCTACCGCTGGAGCGGTCAGACTATGCCAACGGCCATGAGTTGGCACAGTACAGAGAAGCAACGATCCTTAGGCCTTCCTTCTTCCCCATTGCGATCGGACATCACGGCGATGACGCGCATACCGGATTCAACGCGATATCAGGCTGGTTAATGGACCGGGACTGTCCTTTTCAAGTCCTTCATAGCCCCGTCAATAATCTCCAGCGCCTCCTCCCGATAGGCGTCCATCACGTAAGGGATGCCGGTCACCCTGGCGCATTCTTCGGTCAGCGACATAAGATCGCTGCGGCTGATTGCAGGAACGCTAAAACACCTGGCACCCGCCATCAACTGCTGAAGTCCTACTCTCAACTTCTCGCAATAGCTGTATATTCCCAGCGCACCCAGCGGTATATTCTTCATTTCATCCCCACCGACCAGGTCCTTGACCTCTTCATAGCAGACGAATATCTCCTCGGGAGTGGAGCCGAACTGAGCGACCGTATTGGGCAGCTTAGCCTCAGCCAGCCAATGCGCGATATTCTTGCCTACCATGCCGGGAATCATCAGCGCCCTGCCCATACACACCGCTTTGATGAAGGGCGCTCCCAGGGCCAGCGCCTTGAAAACTCCATCCTCACTGCTAAACCCGCCGCCAAAAGCCAAATCAGGTGCTCGTTCGCCCTTTCTCGACAGCCTTTGAGCAAGCTCATGGGCCGCCGAGTGCAGGTATATGGTAGGTATGCCCCATTCCTCCATCATGCGCCACGGGCTCATCCCCGTGCCGCCGCCGGCGCCGTCTATGGTCAAGAGGTCAATTCCGGCTTGTGAGCCCCACTTGATCGCCATTGCGAGTTCGCGCAGGCTGTAAGCCCCCGTTTTCAGAGTGATGCGTTTAAAGCCCAGTCTGCGAAGCCGATCGACCTCCGTATAGAAGCCTTCCTCGTCGATAAAACCAAGGCGGCTGTGACGCTCGAATTCCTTCAACGAACCATCTCTGAAGCTTATCTGGCTTAGACGATCTGATGGATCAGGGGTGACGATATAACCTCGCCGCTGGAGCTCAAGAGCGCTCTCCAGACTGCCGACTTTTATCTCCCCGCCAATGCATA
>JACUUS010000261.1 GCA_014859215.1 Dehalococcoidia bacterium
TCATAAAGCGAGGGTGGAGTGAATACAAGGATTAGAACGGAGATTAAGAATTGAGATTAAGACTGAGATGGATTGAGACTCAGATTAAGCTGGTAGGGTCAATCGGGGGAATTTTTTCTAGACCTTGTGGGTGGGTCCTGTTTCACTTCACCCGCTCTACCGGCTCCTATTCAAAACAGATCTGATGACGGCGTATGTTCCTGTCCCGAGGACGACCAGACCGGTGCCCACGGCGGCGGCCTGCCAGCCGGCGCTCGCGGCGAGCGCCAGTGTAAATACGGCCCCCAGCCCCGGCAGGATGATGTTCACGAGTATATGACCGGGCCTCTTCGCGGCAGGATTCCCCCTCATGCCCAGAAGCTTGATTGCTGCGGCATTGACGCCGGCGAAGGCAAGCAGGGTCACAAAGTTGGTGAATCCCGCCACCTGCTCAATGCTCCGCACCGCGGCGAATACGCTCGTGAAGAAGGTCACCACGGCTATGGCAGCCCAGGGCGAGCTACGCTCCTTGCCGATCACGCAGAACATCTTCGGTATTGCCTGTTCGCATGACATAGCCCACAGGATGCGTGAAGCCGCAAACAGTATCAGCAGCACCGTATTGGCTGTCGAGGCAAGGGCGAGAACGGCGATAAGAAGATCGGCGTTCGAACCTACCGCGATCTCTGCCACAACTGCCAGCGGGGCCTGTTCGGACGCGCTCAGGTCTCTCCAGCCTACCGCGCTCACCGCAGCCAGGGCAACCAGTATGTACAGGGTAGTGGTTATGACCAGGGCCAGTAGAAGCGCCCGCGGCAGGTCCCGTGCCGGGTTCCTCATCTCATCCGAGAAATTGACCATCCCCTGGAAACCGATGTAGGCGAAGAAGACGAGCGAGGCTGCGGCGACCACGCCGGAGAAGCCCTGCGGCATCTCGATCAGACTTACCTCACCCATATAAGGCACGCCGATGCCGATGATGAAAAGGAGGCCTATCACCGAAACCACTGTCAGCATCGCGGCAATTGCGACAGACTGGCCGACCCCGGCGAAAACGATCAGGGCCGACAGCAGGATGAGGCCGATAGCGCCCGGCAGGACCGGGACGTCCAGCAGGTGCTGCAGGTAACCGGCGAAACCGAGGGCTACGGTGGAGGCGGATATGACGGCTGCCCAGAGTATGAGCCAGCCTCCCAGAAAACCGGGAAGACGGCCGAAGGCCATTCCGAGGAACTGGAATTCAGGGGCGTTCCGCGGGCGCAGCCGCCCCAGGCGGGCGTAGGACAGGCCGGTAAGCATGGCGCCGAAGGCGGCTATCGCGAAAGACATCCACACCGCGTTGCCCGCTCTTCCGGCAGCCGCGCCCACTATAACGTAAATGCCGGCGCCTATGATGATTCCGACGCCGCTGACAACCGCGCCCGCAATCCCGACGCGCCTGTCCAGGTTGCGGTCCTCCGGAACGGGGGACGGCTTTCCCAGGCTGCCTTTTTCGGACATATCCGGTCTCCGATGGACGCTTCTCCTTTAGCACCATATTACGTCCAGCGTGGACAAGTCATAAAATGACCGGGGGAAACATTACAGATTTATCACAACATGGCTGCGGATAAGCAAGACGGCGTATGGGCCTGATCTCTGGCCAATCCTTCCGGGGGGGTTGCCACCGGGATGGTTTTTGAAAGAGGAAATGCGAAAGGTTATGCGACACGGATAGAGGTCTGGCCGGCGTGTGAAGAACGGGGAGATTGCCGCGTCGCCTGCGGCTCCTCGCAAACCCCCATGCTGGACAACCAGCACCACAAAGGATGAAAGCCGAGATTAACGGTGGGTCGGCAATACGGACAGCGGACTTTCATAGCAATCCCCCATGCCCGCTTGCAGCGAGCACCACGAATCATGAAAATGGAGATGCGCTGCCAGAGCCGGTATTTTCGGGGTAAAGACGATTCAGGCGCGCCCGGTGCTTCGCGAACCGTACGAGCACGCCTTTGCAAATGGCTCCCGAGCGGAGAGAGGGACCCGAAGCAATCTCCCCGTCATGAACACGCTTGCCTTTCTTCAGCTCCTGAATACTCACACGCGTTCCCCGCCGACCGCTTGATTTGTGTATCCGCTTCCTGCCTCCTCTTTCCCCGCGCTG
>JACUUS010000057.1 GCA_014859215.1 Dehalococcoidia bacterium
GCGGACACGACTTCCTTCATCGTGTATTTTCGCTCTCTGAACACGACCTCGTCCACCGCGGCCAGCGAGTCCGCCACATCCGCGAGTCCCACAGCCTGGATGCCGCTGGAGTTATAGCGGGCGCCGCCCGCAAACTGCTAGGTTGCACCGGTATGGCTGTCAGTCGCGGCCGCCGGACACCACGGGAATATCCGCTCGACGTGCGCAGATTTCTCAACCTGCGGTGTCCACGGCTAGGCCTGGTCGGGTCAGGAGACCCGACCTACAGTCTTAGTCTTAGTCTCAATCTTAATCTTAATCTCAATCTTTATCTCAGTCTCAGTCCTCAACCCTCGATCTCCCACACTTGATAACATGCCTGAAAGGTGGTAGGCTTCGGAATTGCCAGCCCGGGTCTGATACGCCGAAAAACGATCACGTTTCGAGGGAGCGCTTATGACGATATCGACCTACATGTCACAGAGGAAAAAAGCGCCCACCGGGTTTCTCAAAGAAGTGGCACGTGTAGTCGGAGTGGATCACGTTTCGGAGAGGGAATCCGACCTGATTGCTTTCAGCCTCGACTACTGGATGTACGCGATAGGCAGGTCCCAGCACGGCGAACTGCCGGCGCTTCCGGGCGCAGTGATATCTCCGGCTTCTTCCGAAGAGGTACAGGCTATACTGAGGTGCGCCAACAGGTACGGCGTGCCGGTTACGCCGTTCGCCGGAGGTTCGGGAGTTCTCGGCGGGGCGATCCCGTTGAACGGGAGCGTGATCATCAACCTCCAGCGCATGAACCGGCTGATATCCGTGGATGACACCTCGCTCGTCGCTGAGCTCGAAGCCGGCATTCTCGGCGTTAACCTCGAGAGAGAGCTGAATTACCGGGGCTATTCAATGGGTAATATCCCTCAGTCTCTCTATTGCTCCACCCTGGGCGGCTGGATTTCGACACGGGCCGCAGGACAGTTCTCCACCAAGTACGGCAAGATCGAAGACATGGTGCTCGGCATGGACGTCGTGCTTCCTGACGGGAGCCCGCTCCATATCAGGCCTGTTCCCAGGCGCTCCGTCGGGCCCTCGCTCAAGGACCTGTTCCTGGGCGCTGATGGAACCCTCGGCATAGTGACCAGCGCGGTGGTATCCGTTCACCCTCTGCCAGCGGCGACCGCCAAGCAGTCTTACGTCTTCGACTCGATCGAGACTGCCCTCGAAGCCGTCAGGTTGATCCTGAGGACCGACTCGAAGCCAGCGGTGATCAGGATATTCGACCATGAAGAGAGCCACGGCTATTTCGATGACATCGGGCGAAGAGTCACCATCATATTCCTCTCAGAGGGGGACCCGGAGTTCGTGGAGCTTCAGAGGAAGGTTGTGGACCGGATCGCGGAGGCGAACGGCGGACAGGACTGGGGCGAAGTCCCCGTGTACACATGGCTGAGAAAGCGTTTCGACATCGGTCTCGGCCCGACAGCGATGCGTCTCGGAGTAGTCGCGGACACGATCGAGGTCACGGCGCTGTTCAAGGACGCCGCGGTGCTATACGAGGACATGATAAAATCCATGAAGGCCGTGGAAAGCTCCATTCTCGTATCGGGCCATTTCTCACACTTCTATCGGGAAGGCGCATGCCTCTACATGACCTTCGCCGGCCTGCCCGGGGACAAGTACCAGTATTACAAAGACATGTGGGCGGCCGCCATGGCCGCCACTTCAAGGAATAACGGTTCCATCAGCCACCATCACGGGATCGGGTATTGGAGAAGACAGTTCATGCAGCACGAAATGGGCGCGAGCGGCATAGACATGCTCCGGAAGATCAAGTCCGCGCTCGACCCGAACAGCATTTTGAACAGGGGAAAGCTCATAGAAGATGGAAACTGAACGGAAGCTGGAGCAGGTGACCGACTGCGCGCTGTGCCCGAACATGTGCAAATACAGCTGTCCGGTGTTCCTTGCTACCGGAAACGAGACATTGAGCCCCCAGAAGATAGCCCGGCTCATTCTCTACGAGGAGAAGGCGCTAATAGCCGACAGGCAGGGGTTTTTCGAGGTGGTCTTCGGCAACGCCATGTGCGGGGCCTGCAAACGGCACTGCCTGTATAAGGACTACGATCTGAGGGAGTTTATCCTGGCCGGGCGCGTCAAGGCCTTTAATGAAGGCTGGCTGCCGGAGGAGACGAGAAAACGGATCGATAATTTCAGGAAATACGGCAATCCCAACGGCGAGCGCGCGCTTATTGAGAAAGGGACAGGCTCCACCGGTTACTTCATATCATGCTCATCGTACAAGGATGAGAGCATCCTGAAAGCTGTCGACCGGCTAGTCGCGGCAAGCGGCGAACAGGTGCAGCAGTTCGGCGGCTCCGATATCTGCTGCGGGGGCCCGCTCTATTACGCCGGCGACCTGGAGGGATTCAGGGCAGCCGCGCAGGAAATGGCCGCCCGCATAAGGGACAGGAAGCTTGAGAGGCTTATCGTAGACTGTCCCAACTGCATGAAGATGTTGACCGGCGAATACCCCAAGGCGGACGTTCACCTGGACGTCGAGATCGTCCACACCACCCGGTTCCTGAGTGCTCTTCTCGGAGAGGGGAAGATAAGGGTAAGCACAACTGACACTTCCGCAACCTACCATGATCCCTGTATCCTGGCCAACGATTTTGACATCACTGAACCCCCGAGGGAAATCTTGCAGCGCCTGGGCTATCGCATTGTGGAGCCAGTTTACTCGCGGACGGACACCCACTGCTGCGGAGGGCCAGCCGGAGCGAGGATCGGCGAAGCTCGACTCGCGCGCAAGGTCAGCGAGATGAGGGTGAATGAGCTGAGACAGACAGGCGCAGAAGTGTATACCTCAGCCTGCGCCACGTGCAAGGCAGTGCTGGCGCTGCCCGGCATGAAAGATATTACGGAGCTTGTTGCGGAGCGGCTCGTAGATGGGTGAAACCAGAGAAGCAGGGTGGGTGGAGTCCAGACGCAGTCGGGACATAACCCGCCACCCAAACGCATCACTTTCAAAAGATGGGTTTCACCCACCCAACGAGGTTGCGAGGACTGTCGATGGATGAAGCCAGGCTGGCGCGGGAGATCAAGGGGGAGATCGAGGAAGCTACAGGCGAGAAGGCAACTGTCGGCGTCAGGGACAGCGTCGCCATCCTCAGCGGGCGTTTTTCCTCTCTCCAGAATGTTGTTGAAGCCGGGCATATCGCCGCCAGGTCCGGGCAGATCAGGGGGGTCGTGGAAGAGATCAACTATCCCGGCAAGGTCCCCGTTTTACTGCCGCAGAAGGTGTCCGGCGAGCTCGAAGGCAGGTCGTTCGACGTCGTCATTGTCGGCGGCGGCGTAATCGGCCTCTCGATCGCCAGGGAGCTTTCCCGGTTCAATCTCAGCATCGCCGTCCTTGAAAGGCACGACGATCTGGGAATGGACCAGACAGCGCACAGCAACGCGATGGTCCATCCGGCGGTTGTCACCGAACACGGGACCCTGAAATGGGAGATGAACTACAGGGGAAACCCGATGTGGGACGAGGTCGCCGCCGACCTGGACGTCGATTTCAAACGGATCGGGACCTTGATAGTCGCCGAGAAGCCCGAAGAGGAGCTGCTGCTTCCGCTCGTCACCGAGGCCGCCCTCAAGCAGAATGACCCCATGCCGCGAGAGCTCGAGAGAGCGGAACTGGACGAAATCGAGCCCGGACTGGCGCCGAACGTGCGCAAGGGCGTTTTGATCTGGAACGCCGGCATTATCTCCGTGTTTGACCTTGTTCTGGCGTATGCTGAGAACGCTATGTCCAACGGTGTCCATCTCTTCCTCAACACCAGCGCAACCGGAGTCAGCACGGAGAATGGGCGCGTTCGCGCCGTCGACACCACGAGAGGCACGATCAGAACGCGCATCCTTGTCAATGCGGCGGGGCTTTACAGTGATGTGATCGCCGCTCTTGCCGGGGACAGGTTTTTCACCATTCACCCGCGGAAGGGGGAGACTGTCATTTTCGACAAGACTTACCAAGCAGCCCGGACAGTGCTCGCCTCGGTCAGCATGGCAGCCGAGAGAAGCCAGTACACCAAGGGCGGGGGCATCATTCCCACCGTCGACGGGAATCTCCAGTTCGGGCCCACAGCAAAGGAGGTCTGCGACAGGGAGGACGTTGCCACCACTCCCGAGGGAATCCAGGCGCTCCTGGACAGGTTCGGTCCGGTCCTCCAGCGGCTCAAGCCGGGGTACGACCCGCCGGACAGGGGCAGGATCATAACCCAGTTCGCCGGATGCAGGGCGGCCACTTACAAAGAAGACTTCATCATCGAACCGTCCAGGAGGGTGAGGGGGCTCGTGCATGCCGCCGGTATCCAGTCTCCAGGTCTCGCATCGGCCCCGGCGATAGCCGAAAGGGTCAGGGAGATCATAGTCGAAGAATGGAGACCCGCGGAGAAGACGCTTTTCGAGCCCAAAAGGAAGCAACCGGAGCACTTCCGGGAACTGACCGCGCGTGAGAGGGCCGAGCTGGTCCGCGGCAACCCTCTTTACGGCCACATCGTCTGCCGGTGCGAGCAGGCAAGTGAAGGGGAAATTGTGAACGCTGTCCAGGGGCGCGTCCCCGCAACCAGCATTGACGCGGTAAAGAGGAGGACGAGGGCGGGGATGGGAAGGTGTCAGGGCGGCTTCTGTATGCCCAGGGTCCTCGAAATCATCAGCAGAGAGGCCGGTATCAACAGGGAGCGGGTGACGAAGTGCGGAGGCGAGTCCTTCATCCTCAAACAGAAGACAAGAGAGGATTAAGGTTAAGATTCAGATTCAGATTCAGATTCAGACTCAGGCCGCCCCACCCCGGTCTGGTTTCAGTCCTCAGTCTCTGCAATGTAGAATGGGTGCGGCGCAGCGGGAGGGTGCGGCGCAGCCAAACCCACCAACCAAAAAACAGGGCCGGTGAAGAAATGAAGCATTTCATTGTTATCGACGGCGGCACGCAGAATATCAAGGCTTTCATAATCGACGAGAATGGGAACTTCATCCACGGCGAATCAGTTCCGGCAAACCACTATACCGCTCCTCAACCCGGGTTCGCCGAGCTTGACGCGGAGGAGTACCTGAAAAGGACCATGGAGGTCGTCGCCGGCCTGATGCGTACCTCAAGCGTCCCGAAGGATAGCCTGGCCGCACTGGCTATTACGACCCACCGGAATACCCTCATCCCGATCGGTGCCTCGGGCAAACCCGTGCGGCCCGCGTTCACCTGGCTTGATTCGCGACAGACACCGGGTCTCACCATGCCCGGCGGACCCGTCAAGTCACTCGCACTGGGCGCAACCCCCATCGGACGGAAGCTGAAAGAGTACCAGAGAAGGTCCAGGTTCAACTGGCTGCGAACATACGAGCCGGACAATTACGAGAAGACAGCAATGTTTCTCAGCATCACGTCCTACATCTTTCACGCCCTGACGGGGCAGTTCAAGGACTCTTCCTCCATAGCGGGTCTGCTCCCCATCGACTTCAAGGGCTTCCGCTGGCATCCCTGGAAACTGGCTTACGACGTGCTCGGAGTCCAGCGGGAGAAACTGCCGCCGCTCATATCGCCTGCCGAGGTGGCGGGGACAGTCTCGGATGAAGGAGCGAAGAGCTTCGGCGTGCCCTCCGGGCTCCCCGTAATTATCGGGGCGGGTGATAAACAAAGCGAGCTGCTGGGCGCGGGCGCCATCACCAGCGATACAGCCGCGATAAGCTACGGGACCGCCGCGGTTATCGAGGTGCTGACTGATAGATACATAGCTCATCCCCGCATGGAGTTCTACACCCTCGGCTCCGCAATCCCGCGTCACTGGGTCCTCGAAGGCTTCGTGGGCAGAGGATACTGGATGATGTCCTGGTTCCGCAGGGAGTTCGCCAGGCAAGAAGAAGAGGAGGCAAGAAAGCTCGGGATTGCGCCGGAAGAGCTTCTCAACAAGAATATCGACGCAATACCTCCCGGCTGCCTGGGCCTGCTTGTTCACCCCTACTGGCATCCACGCGAGAACGATCCTCTTTCCAGGGGCGCCATAATAGGGTTTTGCGGTGAGCATACGCGAATGCATCTCTACAGGGCGATCATCGAGGGGATCACCTTCGAGCTGCGCCTGCTGGCCAACACAATGCAGAAGTATACGGGGAACAGGATAGCCCATCTCAGGGTGGGCGGCGGAGGCTCAAAGAGTGACGAGGTCATGCAGATTACCGCGGACATATTCAGCCTGCCCGCCTCGCGATTACATACCAGCAACCTGGGCGCGCTGGGTATGGCCATAGATGCGGGGGTCGCCCTCAAGCTGTACAGCGGCTTCCCCGAGGCTGTGGCCGGAATGGTAAGAGTGGAGAAGACCTTCACACCCCGGCAGGAAACCGCCTTGATCTATGATCGCCTGTTCAAAGAGGTGTACAGCGGCATCTATACCGCGCTCGCACCGCTTCACGCCAGGATGGCGGAGATCATCAAGACCGCGAAGGCTGCATGAAACACGCCCCTGTTTCACCAAAGGCCGGGAAGACCCGAACAAAGAGGCCGGCGGAGGTCGACGTCGCAGTAATAGGCAGCGGACCCGCCGGCCTTACGGCCGCGCTTCATGCCCGGAAGGCGGGCGCTCGGAACGTGCTTGTTCTCGAACGCGAGGAGGAGCTCGGCGGCATCCTCAAGCAGTGCATTCACAACGGCTTCGGCCTGGAGCAGTTCAGGAAAGACTACACCGGACCCGAATACGCCGAGCGCCTCATCAACGAGGTCAAGCGGGCCGGGGCAAAGTATCTGCTCAATACGATGGTGACCGGCCTCGCCCCGGACCGCATGATCACGGCGGTAAGTCCCGAACAGGGCGTGTTCGAGATAAGGCCCAGAAGCGTCGTGCTCGCCATGGGCTGCCGCGAACGCGCGCGCGGGAGCATCGGCATCCCCGGTACGCGCCCGGCCGGAATATACACCGCAGGCGTGGCGCAGAGGTTCGTCAACATCGAGGGATACCTGCCCGGAAGAGACGTGGTCGTTCTTGGCTCCGGGGACATCGGACTTATCATGGCGAGGCGGCTCACCCTGGAGGGTGCCCGGGTGAGAGGCGTTTACGAGATCATGGACTACCCGGGAGGGCTCAAGAGGAACATAGTACAGTGCCTGAACGATTTCGACATCCCTTTGCACCTTTCCCACACGGTCACGGAGATACGGGGCCGGCAGCGCGTGGAGGGAGTGGTCGTATCGAGAGTCGACGGCAGTCAGCAGCCTGTGGCGGGGACCGAAGAGTTCGTGCCCTGCGACACCCTGCTTCTATCGGTCGGTCTCATTCCCGAGAACGAGCTTTCGCGGGAGGCCGGGGTGGAGCTCAGCGCGATCACCAGAGGCCCGGTAGTCACGGAGACGATGCAGACGTCGGCGCCGGGCATATTCTCCTGCGGCAACGTCTCCACGGTGTTCGACCTGGTTGACTACGTGGCCCAGACCAGCGTCACTGCGGGAACGAACGCGGCGCTGCTCGCGGCACGCGCACACGGCAAGGACGGCAAGACAGTCGACATCGCTCCCGGTGAAAATGTCCGGCTGGTCTACCCGCAGCGCTACTCGTTCCAGGGCGACCTGGTCCTCTACATCAGGTCGGCGGAGCCGGTCGAGAAACCGGTCAGAGTGGCGGTCGATCCCCCCGGAATGCGCGTGAAGAGGCAATACGCAAGGCCCAATGAGATGATCAGGGTCAAGGTGCCCGGGGACAAATTGAAGGACGTCAAAAACGATATAGAGATCGCGATAGTAGAGGACTGAAGGTGGCGAGAGAGAAGAGGCATTTCACGTGTGTCGTGTGTCCCGTCGGCTGCGAGATCGACGTGGAGGCGGAGAACGGCGCGATTCTGTCCATGGAAGGGAACAGGTGCAAGAAATGGGAGGAGTTCGTGCAGCAGGAGCTGCGCGAGCCTATGCGCGTGCTGACCACCACGGTGCGCGTGAAGGACGCGAAATGGCCCGTGCTTCCCGTGCGTACGGATAAGGCGGTCCCCAGGCGGCTTATCCCCGAGATCATGAAAGAGGTCTCGCGAATCGAGATGGAGGCCCCGGTCCGCATAAGCGACGTCGCGGTCGCGGACATCGCCGGGACCGGCGCCGACGTTGTAGCGACCAGAAGCATGGAACGGGTGAGCCGCTGAGTGGTGACCAGTGATAGGCAAACGGCGAGATTGAGAGCAAGATCAAGATTAAGACCGAGACAAGATGGCTCGCATTCCCCAACCCGAGAACCCTGGCGCTGTTACCGGGTAATATAGAGCCTGAGATTTTCCACTAATCATGGCCTTTTCAGCGTCTTGTCATGCTCCCCCACGTTGCGCATGACGATGACTTCTCCAACTATCTCAAAGGTCATGCGTAATCTCTTCGAAGGGCGAGCTTCCCAGATGTTCTTCCTGCCCTCCATCTTCCTGGCACGGAGGCCGGGATATCTGAGGTTATGACTCAATAGATTAAGCGCCTTGCGCACGCTCCCTTTCTCGGCTTTGGTGAGCTTCTCATATGCCTGTTCAAATTGCTCGGTGAAGAGGATCTCCACAGCTAAGCTTTGTCCTCAAGATACTTCACTGCGTCAGCCGCCGATTTAAATCTCTTCACCCGACCAGCTTTCACATCCTCGTCGGCCTTGCGTTCCCCCTCTTGCCACTCTTCAGTCCAGAAGTAGGACTGGCTTGCGTCAACCAGTTTCTTGGGCGTCAATACGATGCGCCCTTCTTCGTCAAGCCTGACTTCAACAAAATCGCCAGGCTGCATGTTAGTCTTCGTCCTGATTTCCTTGGGAATCGAGACCTGCCCACCGCTGGTCAATCTTGTCAGAGTACCCATTTCGAGCTCCTGTCATGGTGCATTGAGATCATTATCAATGAAATAATACTACAAATACTTGACCGGGACAAGATTAAGCGCAGTAGAGTGAAGTCCGGTGAGGCCGAGAGTTAAGAAACTGGCTGACAGCGGGCTATGGCGTATCCGCATCGGGCGATACAGGATAGTCTATGCCATAGACGATAAAGATCAGCAGATTATCATAGTAAAGGTAGCACGCCGCAAGGAGGATACCGACAGAGGGCTATAGAAGCAATGCCCGGTATCCCGCCGCTGATGGACCGCACATAGCAATCTATCATACTGGCCAACCAGCACCACTAAGTATGAAAACAGGGTTACGCCAGCGTCTGGACCGACCAGCGAGCTATTTTCGGGGTAAAGACGTACTAATATGGCGGCTGACTCGCAACGTACCAGCGGATAGCACACACGGCGACGCCCGGTGGAGACAGGCCCAAAGGCGTCCCGGCGGGACGCCGCTACATTCACCACCAACTCCCGCCGGTCACCGTCACCCAGTCGCCGTCTACCCCTTGACCACTCCCAGGGGGCGGGTGCGGGCTACGATCCTGGAGATGCCTGAGTTATGGGTAACCGCCACAACATCCGATACGTCCTTGTAGGCTTCCGAGGCTTCCTCGGCGAGCCCGGCCACGCTTCCGGCCCTCACGGTAATCCCGCGTTCGGCCAGCGCATGGAGGACGTCTTTGCCCACAAGGACCTTCTTGGCGGCGGCGCGGCTCTTGAGCCTGCCCGCTCCGTGGCAGGTGGAGCCGAATGTCTGCTCCATTGCCTGCTCGGTGCCGACAAGCACATACGAAACCCTTCCCATATCCCCGGGGATAAGCACGGGCTGGCCGATTCTTGCGTATGCCGGCGGCACGTCGGGATGACCCGCCGGGAAGGCCCTGGTCGCCCCCTTGCGGTGCACGCAGAGGGTCTCTTTCCGGCCGTCGACAACGTGGTCCTCTATCTTGGCGACGTTGTGGGCGACGTCGTAGACCAGCTCCAGCCCCGCCTCTTCTTCGCATTTCCCGAGTACCTGGCAAAAGGCCTCCCTCACCCAGTGCCCGATGACGTGCCGGTTCGCCCAGGCGTAGTTCGCGGAGCATCGCATCGCCGAAAGGTAGGCCTGCCCCTGCCGGGACCTTACCGGGGCGCAGGCAAGCTGCCGGTCCGGCACGGTAATTGAATACTCCGTCATCGCGCTGATCATCTGCTTGATGTAGTCATCCGCTACCTGGTGTCCGAGTCCCCGAGAGCCGCAGTGGATAAGGAGGACTACCTGCCCGACATGATGCAGGCCCATGCCGGCGGCGATATCCGGCTCCCTTATCTGATCGACCGCGGCCACCTCCAGGAAGTGGTTGCCGGAGCCGAGCGTCCCGATCTGGGGTATGCCCCTGTCTTTGGCATGTGAGCTCACCGCGTCCGGGTCTGCTCCGGCCATCTCGCCCTTTTCCTCCGTATGTTCCAGGTCTTCCGGCTTGCCGTAGCCTTTTTCCACCGCCCAGCGTGAGCCCCTGGCCAGCACCTCGTCTATCTCACCCGGACGCAGCCTGATTCTGCCCCTGGAGCCCAGCCCGGAAGGCACGCTGTGGTAGATGGTGTCGATGAGCTGGCCGATTTTCGGACAGACCTCGTCCGCGTTTAGATTCGTGCGAAGAAGCCGCACACCGCAGTTGATGTCGAAGCCGACTCCACCCGGCGAAACCACCCCGTCCGATACCCGCATTCCTGCCACGCCTCCGATTGGAAAACCGTATCCCCAGTGAATGTCCGGCATCGCAAGGGAATGCCCTACTATTCCGGGCAGGAAAGCCACGTTAGCTACCTGCTCTGGCGCCTGGTCTTCCAGGATTTGCCCCAGCATGTGCTCATCGGCATAAATCAGACCGGGCACGCGCATACCCGGTCTGTAATTCTCCGGTATGCGCCACCTGTAATCGTCAACCTTTTCGAGGGGACCACCCCACTTAGCCATCGCCTTTGCCTCCCTAAATATCGAAAATGACCTGCACCCGGTTCTTCTCCCGGTCCACCTCAAGCATGTGGTATGTAGCCGACTTGACCCCTATCCTGACTTCGTGACGTTCCGGATCGTAAACTTCGCCAAAGCATTCGGCTTTCAGCCGCCCCTCCCCATCGAACTCCCGCATGTCGAACCGTTTGAAAAGGAGCCCGTAAACGTCAAAAAGGTAGACAAGCCTGTTAAGCCATCCGAAAAGTAGCTCCTCCAGATCGTTTTCCTCGAGTTCAACGGGGCGGGACTCTTTCTCGGCGACGCGGTCCAGGTCGGCGATAATACTGAACATGCCGTAGGCGGCATTGGCGAAGGCCTCCGCGAGCGTTTGGCCGCAAGCAACGAGGCCGGTATCGGCTGTATGGTCTAAAAGGCGAAATTTCCGCACTGTCCTGCCTGCTTCTCGGAAGCGAATTTGGAGAAATCCGAAATCATTGCTTTGTCAGCTTGTTCCTGCAAGCGTAGCGAAGCCTGTACGAGCACGTCTTCGCGAGCCACGACCGCGTCGGGACGAATCTCCCCGCTATCGCCACACGAAACCCCGTGCCGCGCGGCGCTCCTCCAGCACGGACGAGATTGCCGTGTTGTCCGCCTCCGGCAAATCCTTCGGCGTGCAAGGCAGCACCTGTACTTTGTGACGAAAAGAGCAAGGGAAGTCAAAGTTCCGGAGTATCAGCATTCAGAACTTAATAGGTTCCCGGCGCCGGTTCCTCGCCGGGATGAAGGCTGCGCCATTTCGCAAGAAGCTGCTCCTTGCTTTCGGGAATCGCGGGATCGGGGTGGCATGCGTCCACCGGGCACACCGCCGCGCAGCGCGAAGACTCGTAAGCTCCCGCACATTCCGTGCACCTGTCGGGGTTGATTACGTATATTACCTCTCCTTCGCTTATAGCCTCGTTAGGACATTCGGGCTCGCATGCCCCGCAGGCTATGCAGTCTTCAGTAATCAAATATGACATCAAGTCCCCCCGTCGGTGCTGTGAAAGCGCAGCTTAGAGGAACGGATGCTCGTGCATGGCCTTGAGCCTTCTCCATCGCCGCTCCACTTCCTTCTCAATAGCTTCAAGTGTCCCGGCATGCTCCGGTTTCAACAGGTGTTTGCTGCGTCCCATCATTCCCAGCCAGTCTGCCACCGGTATACGCTTTCCCCGTTTCTCCGGATCATAGGTAATGCTCGTGATACCGTTCTCGACCTCATAAAGCGGGAACAAACAGCACTCAACCGCGGTCTTCACTACCCTGGTCCCCAGGCGCTCATCATATCGCCAGTTCAAGGGGCATACGGTCAACACTTTTCCGTACACGAACCCGCCGCGACGCGCGTACCACTGGGCCTTGGCCGCCTTGCGTATAAGGTCGGTGCCCAGTCCCTCCACGCTGGTGAAGACGTAAGGAGCATAGGTCGCGGCCATTATCTGGGCGGTGTCCTTGTGATGAAAGCGTTTCCCCGGCTGGCAAGGCCCGACATGACTGGTGGCGGTGTTCTCGCCCATGGGCGTGGCGTAGCTGAGCTGGCCGCCGGTATTCATGTACCCCTGGTTATCGTATTCCAGGATGATCATGGGATGACCCCTTATAGCGGCTCCCACCACCGGCCCCAGACCGATATCGGTGCCCCCGTCGCCGGTTACCATAATGAAGGTTATCTCCTCGTCGGGTATCTCGCCGCGTCGTTTCCGCTCATGGTACATTTCCACCAATCCGGAAAGAGTCGCCGCCCCGTTCTG
>JACUUS010000058.1 GCA_014859215.1 Dehalococcoidia bacterium
GCCCTCCCATTAGCGGCCACTATTACGACCCTTACCGACATATCGTTTTCAACGTCGTTTACCGCCTCCCCGATCTCTTCGAGCGTCCTGGCATCAAGTGCATTGAGCACATCAGGCCGGTTCAGGGTTATCTTGGCGATCCCGTCCTTCTTCTCGAAGATGATGCTGGTGAAATCCATCGATTACCTCCTGACTTTGATATGAGCCGTGGCAGCACATTTAATCAGGCGCAACGAGTGGGTTATGCGGTCCTGCTCCTGTCACCTTTGGAAAAGATGGCTATCTTGCGACCGTCTCCCTGGCCTACGCTTTGCGTGGATACATAAGGATTATCGCGGAGTTCCAGGTGAATTATCCTGCGTTCCCCGGCGGACATTGGCTCCAGCGTCACAGGCCTGCCTGTCGATCTTACCTGGTCGGCAAGACGACGCGCCAACTGGCGAAGCGCTTCGTATCTGCGTTTCCGGTACCCTTCCACATCAACTACCACCCCTACATAGGACCTTGCCTGCCTGCTCACTATAAGGTTGACCAGGTACTGTAAAGCGGTGAGGGTTTCGCCCCGCCTGCCGATAAGAATACCGAGGTCATCGCCTTCTATGTCCAGAGAGATTGTTGACTGTTCGCCGCCGTGCTTGACTTCCACGTGAATATCGGCGTCAATTCCCGTACCATTCAGAAGAGTTCGCAGCACTTCCTGGGCTACATCCTGGACGCCGCTGGTTGAGACTGCGGACATCTCACGTGGAGTGACTCTTACTCTTACCTCCTCGGCCCCGAAGCCGAAAAGGCCGGTCCTGCCCTTCTTCACGATAACGACGTCGACTTCGGACCGGCTCAACCCCAGTTCAGCAAGAGCAATGTCAACGGCTTCTTCTTCTGACTTTGCGCTTATTTCGATGCTTTCCATCACGGACCTTCCTTCGGTGAGATTCCTCCTCTCCCTCAACGGAGACCGAAGGGTTCTGCAGCTCCGCCGTATGCGCTCCACGCGCGGCACCGGCCGGATTGCCCGCGGGAGCAGGAGCGCCCTGCCTGAACAATTTCTTGAGAGGTTCCGGAACGCTGAGGGTCCCCCACCCGGTTACACGGTATTGTAGCACAATGCTGATGATGTTTGAGAGTATCCAGTAGAGAGAAAGACCGCTGGGGAATGTGAGAGCGAAAAATCCGAACATCAGCGGCATCATCCAGACCATCATGCGGCTGGTCTGCTGCTGTGCAGGATCCATGCTCGGTTGAGTGGACATTTTCTGCAGGAACCACATGCTGGCGGCAACAAGAATGGCCATAATGATATTCCCGCTGCCCAGATCAAGACCTAGGAAGTGACTGCTCAGAGGCACCTGATCCTGTACGATAGACCACGGATAAAGATGCTTTGAGAGGCCTACCAGGTTCTCAGGTGAGGCGCCAAGACCCTGTATAATGGCCTGGTACAATCCGATCCAGACAGGGAACTGGATCAGCATTGGAACAGCGCAGCCCAATGGATTGATCTTCTCCTCTTTGTAGAGCTTGAACATTTCTTGCTGGAGCTTCTGCTTGTCCTTGGCGTACTTCTTCTGAAGCTCCTTCATCTTGGGCTGCAGCTCCTGCATAGCCCTCGTCGACCTCAGCTGCCGCATGGTAAGCGGCAGGGTAACCAGTCGGATGATTATGGTCAACGCGATAATTGCCAGGCCGAAGCTCCCTCCCAGATACTTGGTGAGTATGATGAGGAAATTCAGCATGGGCTCAAGCAATACGAGGTCAAAGAGCCCTATTGGCGAAATGGTCCCGCTGATGAAGAGGAATATCAGGACTGCCAGACCCAGAAAAACAAGGGTCCGCACGTTAAACTTGAACTTTGGCAGGGAGAACTGGGGCTTTACTTCCGACATACTTCTCCTGCTTACCCGCCCAGCGTGATGCTCCAGCCGGGCTCCCCGCTAACAGCATCGACCGTGTAGAGAGTATTATCTTGTGAATTCACATAAACCTTGCCATCCACAGCGTAAAGAGGAGCAAGGATTTTGCTCTCGCCGAGACTGGCCTCCCAGAGTTTAGAACCATTTGAAAGATCCAGGCCGTACACCTGGCCCTGTTCGGCTGCCACCACCAGCACATCTTCAGAAATGACAGGCGAGGACTTCACAGGGCTGCCGGCATCGAACGGCGCCGACCAGACCATTTCCCCGGTTCCGGCGTCAACCGCGTAGACATTGTGGTCGAGCGAACCGGCGTACACTACGCCGTCGCTATACACTACGTCCGACCATATCCAGTTTTGAGCGTCCTCGAAGACCCACTCCTGCTCGCCTGTGTCAGCGTTGACGGCGTAGATATTGCTGTCGAAGGAACCGATAAAGATAGTCCCATCCACAATAAGAGGCTTTCCTCCGAAGCTCCCTCTTGCCTCAAACGGTTTATCCCAGATATAAACGCCTGTGCCAGCATCAGCGGCGTACAATTTGCCTTCGAACGAGCCGAAATACAAAACGTCTCCCTGGACGACAGGGCTGGCCCAGATCTTGTCGTTCACCTGAATCTCCTGGAATCCAGCCTTGCGCTGTCCGGTATCCGCGTCCAGCGCGTACAGCTTACCGTCAGAGGTGCCAAAGAAGAGGGTGCCGTTGTGAATGGCTACGTCCGAGTATATGGAACTCCCGGCGTCAAACGACCAGCGTTCCTGTCCATTAGCGATTGCATAGACTTTGTGGTTGAAACTGCCGATATAGACCGTGCCATTCGAAACCGCCGGGGAAGCATACAGCTTGCCGGCCATTATCTGCTGACCGCCCATGCACGCAAACCCGGAGCCGCCTCCTTCGGAGGCCGGCTTGAACGTCCATATCCTGGTGCCGTTTACAGCATGAAGGGCGACCACGCCGCCGTCCATGGAGCCAACATACAGCGTGTCGCCTTCCGAAACAGCCCCCGGCCACCCTCTGGGGCCCATGCAACCTGCTAGAACCAGACTAGCAAGAATGAAACCGACTATGACAACCTTATTGAATCGTAATCGTCTAAATATTGACATCTAATGACCAGCTGGCGGCGGCCCCGCAAGAAGTCAGAATCACTTCACCGGGTCCAGTCCACCTTCATTCAGGGGATGACAACGCCCAATACGTTTCGCCGTCAGCCAGCCGCCTTTCAGCAGCCCGTACTTTTCAATCGCCTCATAACCGTATTGGGAACACGAGGGCACGAACCGGCATGCAGTGAGACGGGTCGGAGAAATTGCCTGCTGATAAAACCTGATTAGAAATAGTGCAATCCGCTTCAAGATCTTTCCTGCTCTATGCCTGATCTACCTTCTTCCAGGATTCGCGCCCGTCGTAGGAGTTCCCTGACTGCTCCCCCGATTTCATAGTAATCAGCCTCTGCCGTACATTTGCGGGCAATCAATACAATATCCCAACCCCTCTTCACAGGTGATGACCGGACCGCTTCGCGGAGTAGCCGCTTGACTCTGTTCCTTGTGACAGCGTTACCGACTCGCTTGCCGGTAACATAACCATACCTGTTCTGTTCCAGCTTGTTGGGCAACGCTTTGAGTACGAGGAACTCGCCCGCCCAGGTTCTGCCTTTGCGATAAACCTCAGCGAACTGTGAGCTTTTCCTCAGCCTCTCCCCTTTGTCCACCTTCACGTCACTGGGGGAAACCTACACGGCAAGCCGGTGGCGACCCTTCAGCCGCCGCCGTTTCAGCACCAGGCGTCCGGCCCTGGTTGACATTCTCTCGAGAAAACCATGTTTTCGTTTTCTCGGTATCCGCTTCGGCTGGTAGGTTCGCTTAGGCATATCTCCACCTATCTTCGGTATTATACTTCATGTGTCTACTGGGTGTCAATTTGACTAGTCTCGCCCCTAATTCGCGGGCTCCAGCACGATTATCTCGGAAGTCTCAGGCAGTTTGCCCGGAAATATCTCTATTTCACTCGACCCCGCTTTTCTAACTCCAGTTTTGTTCTCCAAGAAATCATCGATACAAGCTATGGGAAACTCGCATTTCTCGCTGCTGTAATGCATGGGAATAGTAATACGCGGCTTCAAGCTGCCTGCGAGCTTGCTTGCCGTAGCAGCGTCGATAGTGTAGAAGCCTCCCACCGGAACCATAAGGACATCAACCTCGCCGATTGCCTCTAACTGAGAATCCGACAGCATATGCCCTAGATCGCCCATGTGGCAGACATTAAGACCGTCCACGTTGAATTTGAACACGGTGTTAGGTCCACGCTCTTTGCCGCCGGATGTATCGTGGTAAGTCTCAATGCCCTTGAACTCGATCCCTTTCACTTTCCTCTCGCCCGCCCCTTTTATCGTCTGAGGATTACCTCTTATCTTGCCGCCGCAGTGGTCACCATGTTCGTGGCTTATGACAACTATGTCGGCGTGCTCGTCAATAGGCTTGTGCTTCAGCCCGCCAAATTCCCCGTAGGGGTCGAGAACGACGCGTGTACCGTCTCCCGCTGTGACCAGGAATGCGGCATGCCCTAACCACTTTACTTTCATGAGAGCTCCTTTGTAGATTTCTTTGTTGTCCGCTCATTCCAGGGCGAGGGCGAAATTGACCAGGGTGCGTACCGGCACCCCCGTCGCGCCCTTGACCAGATAACCCTGGTCCTTCTTGCTCATGAACGGCCCGGCTATGTCCAGGTGCACCCAGGGGCTATCCTCGCTGAATTCAGCCAGGAACTGGGCTGCCGTGATTGCCCCGGCATAGCGTCCACCCGTATTTTTTACATCGGCAATATCGCTCTTGTTCAGCTCCTTGTATTCGTCGAACATAGGCAACTGCCAGATTTTCTCTCCCGCTTCCTCTCCGGCTTGGATTACCTTTGCCATGAGCTCCTGGTCATTGCCGAACGAGCCGGTGCAAAAATCTCCCAGTGCGACACGACATGCTCCGGTGAGAGTCGCCACATCTATGAGCGGGCTGAGTCCCATTTTTCTTGCATAGCTGAGGGCATCGGCGAGAATCAGACGCCCTTCTGCGTCCGTATTGGCCACCTCCATTGTCTTCCCGTTCAAGGCTTTGAGTACGTCGCCGGGCTTAAGAGCGCGACCTCCGGGCAAATTTTCCGTTGCCGGCACCATAGCGGTCACATTGACCCTGGCCTTTAGCTCGGCAATAGCCTTGACCGCTGCGATTACCGCCGCGCCTCCAGCCATGTCTCCCTTCATTTCATCCATGCCTTCGGAAGGCTTTATCGAGATGCCGCCCGAGTCAAATGTCAGGCCTTTACCTACCAGGCCTATTGTGCCCGAGGACGAATCTCCGCCAAGGTAGCTCAGTATGATGAATTTCGGCGGCTGCTTGCTTCCCTGGGACACACCCAGCAGGCCTCCCATGCCAAGACTCTGCATATCATCGCGTTCAAGTACCCTGAGATCCAGGCCGAGGTTCTCGGCAATCCCCCTGGCGGTGTTTGCCAGGTCATTCGGGGTCATGAAATTGGCGGGCTCATTGACCAGGTCACGTGCAAAATTGGCAGCCTCCGCCAGCACCCGGGCTTTGCCCACAGCGCGCGCGAGTGCAGGGAGTCTGCTCTCATCACGTTCAAGCAGAATCAGCTCGTCGATTCCGCCGTCTTCCTGCTCCTTCGTGATATGCTTGCGGAACCTGTAAAGGCCGAGCATACTGCCCTCGGTAATCGCGCTGGCGGAGATTTCCGGCTCCAGTCCGCCCGCCCCTGCGCCATGAATAATGGTCGCCACGCGTTTTATGCCTGTCTTTCGCAGAAAGCGGCAGGCATTCCCCATGACCCCCCTGACCACATCGGCCGTGAGCTTCTCCTGTTTCCCCAGGCCGGCGACGAGCACCCTGTCTGCCTCCATCTTGCCCATGGTATGCACCAGGGTGACTTCGTTCACCTTGCCTTTTATTTCACCCTTTTCAATTAAATCAGTTATTAAGCCGCCTAGGGCCTCATCGATAGCTCCCGTTGCTCCAGCCGGACGCTCGACGCCTTCAAATAAGTTGACAATGACCGCATCCGCTTTGAACCTGGTTACATCTCCAGAGACGACGCTTACCTCCACTCCTTCCTCCTTCTGCGAATAGAAACTCCGGACCGCCGGCCGGGCCGATTCCCTTTATAGCGGAATACAAGAGTGATATCAATAGACAGCAGTCCACACCCGCGGGAGAAGGATTCAAAAGGGCGGACGAAACTTCACTCTTACCAGTCCCTTTATATCCTCCCACGCTGTGCTGGCTATCCGTACCCTGGTATCAGCATCCTCCATCCACTCAACAGGTACTTCCTTGATCCGGTAATGCCTGCGTTTAGCCAGCAGCAGGAGCTCCGTGTCAAAGAACCAGGCCTGGTCCTTCACCAGAGGGACCAGGTCCTGTACTACCTTCCGTGTTGCCGCCTTGAATCCGCACTGGGCGTCGGTAAATCCCGGCATGAACATGGCCCTGATAAGAAAATTGTACCCGCGCGAAGTTATCTCCCGTTTCAGGCAGCGGGAGGTCTTCGACTGCGGCAACAGGCGAGAGCCGATCGCCACATCGTAGCCCTCGTCCAGGGACCCTATCAGTTCCGGGAAGGCCTGGAGGCCGGTGGAGAGGTCCACATCCATGTATGAAACGGCGTCAGCTTCACTCTCCAGCCAGGCTTTTCTAAGGGCTCGACCACGTCCTTTCAGCTCTAATTTGACCACCTCTACGTTCGCGTGTCGGTCGGCCAGACTTCCGGCTACTGCAAGGGTGGCATCTGTGGAGCCGTTGTCGGCAATGACAATTCTCCACCTGTAGGGCAAGCTTCTATCAAGGAAGCTGTAGAGTGTGTCAATACTACCGGGTAGAGCCTTTTCCTCATTGTAGACCGGGATAACAATATCAACCGTCCTCAACATCCTTCACCTCCCCCATTGATTTCCCGGCTCTTGTGCCTTCTAATGCCTGAAATGGCGTACGCCTGTGAAGACCATAGCCATATTATACCTGTTTGCCGTCTCTATCGCTTCATCATCCCTGACGGAGCCTCCCGGCTGTATGATGGCAGTGACACCGCCCTTCGCTGCGAGTTCCACACCGTCCGGGAAGGGGAAAAACGCATCCGAACCAAGCACGCTCCCTCCGCAGCGTTCCCCAGCCTTTTTCAGAGCGATTTCGACGCTTACCACCCTGCTCGGCTGTCCGGCGCCCATTCCGAGAAGCATGGCGTCCTTTGCCAGAACAATGGCGTTTGACTTAATATGTTTCACCGCTTTCCAGGCGAACATCAGGTCTTTCAATTCCGACGGCGCAGGCTCGCGTTTTGTCACCGCACGCAGATTCAGAGAGCTTTCGGGCATGGAGTCCTGCGTCTGCGCAAGCAGTCCACCCCCTACCCGTCTGAAATCCAGCTCCATGGTTAGCGCACGAGATTGTCCGGCGGCGTCCTTGACAGCCAGAATACGCAAATCCCGCCTCGCGCCAAGGACCTCGAGAGCTTCCTCCTCGTAAGCCGGAGCTATGATTATCTCGTAGAAGGTCCCCGCAATCTCGCGCGCCGTGGCAGCGTCCACCCGCCTGTTTAATGCAACAATACCGCCGAAAGCGGCTACGGGGTCCCCGGCCAGAGCACTCTTGTATGCCTCGACCAGGTTATCATTCGACGCAAGCCCGCAGGGATTGGTATGCTTTATGATAGCGATGGTCGGCGCGTCGAAGTCAGCGGCAGCCTTCCATGCGGCATCAGCATCCAGAATGTTGTTAAATGAGAGTTCCTTGCCGCGAAGCTGCTCGGCTGAACTGACCCCGCCGGGCGCCGATCCGGCAACCTCCTCGACGTAGAAGGCAGCTTGCTGATGCGGGTTCTCTCCGTACCTGAGGTCGTACTTCTTCTTCAAGGCTATCGTCATTTCAGCAGGAAACCCGGTCTCTTCCCTCCTCAGGTACTGCGCGATCGCAGTATCGTAGGCCGCGACATGCTGGAACGCCTTCTGAGCCAGTTTCCTGCGTTCTTCGAGTCCCGGTCCCGGACCTCGCAGGCTCTCAAGCACCTTCCCATAGTCCGACGGGTCCACCACGACGACTACATCGGGGAAATTCTTGGCCGCTGCCCGGATCATGGTCGGACCGCCGATATCTATATTCTCAAGCGCTTCCTCAAGCCTTATCCCCGATTTCGCCACGGTCTCCCTGAACGGGTAGAGGTTTACCGCCACCAGTTCAATCGTACCGATCTTGTTCTTCTCAAGCTCGGCTACGTGTTCGGGGAGACTGCGCCTGGCCAGAATGCCCCCGTGCACGGCCGGGTGAAGCGTCTTGACCCGCCCGTCCAGTATTTCCGGGAACCCGGTAATGTCACTGACACCTCGTACAGTCACGCCGGCTTCCTGGAGGCTTCTTTTCGTGCCGCCGGTGCTGTACAGTTCGAAGCCAAGCTCATTCAGCCCTCGGGCAAAATCGACGAGCCCCGCCTTGTTGGAAACGCTCAGGATTGCACGCATGGTTAACCCCCAAATTTGACTTGCCCTGGATTCAGAAAGGGGATATCAGGAGATAACAACTGGTTTGCCGCCCCTGATCCTTGTGACTTCTCCGACAAGAATTGCCTCGGGAAGAGCAGCCTTCATGCTCTCAAGCTGCGCAGGAGAGCAGACCAGGACCATTCCGATACCCATATTGAAAACGCGGTACATTTCACCAGGACTGACCTTGCCGCGATCTCTTATCAACTCAAATACCGGCGGGACCGGCCACGACCCCGAGCGGAAAGACGCGCCCAAACCATCGGGCAGAATCCGGCCGACATTCTCAAGAATACCGCCGCCCGTAATATGCGCCAAACCCTTTATCGCGCCTGGCTGCTCATGGATTATGGGTCTCAGGCGCGTATAATAGCAGCGGTGTGGTTCGAGTAGTTCTTCTCCCAGAGTGCGCCCGAGCTCAGGATAAGATTTCTCCAGGGCGCGCCGCCCCTTTCGCTCCAGGTCGAAGATTCTCCTGACGAGCGAGTAGCCATTCGTATGGAGTCCGCTGGAAGGCAAACCCAGAACAGGATCGCCTTCCTCGATGGAGTCCGTATCCAGTATTCTCTTTCTCTCGACTATGCCGACAATGAATCCCGCCAGGTCGTAATCGTTCTCCGAATACATCCCCGGCATCTCGGCCGTCTCGCCGCCGATGAGAGCGCAGCCCACGTCCCGGCAGGCCGCAGCCAGACCAGCCACCACGCTCTCCACCTTCTCAGGGACAAGCTTGCCTGCCGCGATATAGTCCAGGAAGAATAGCGGATCAGCCCCACAGGTGAATATGTCGTTCACGCAGTGATTGACCAGGTCAACACCGACAGTATCGTGCCGGTCCATGGCTATGGCGATCTTGAGTTTCGTTCCGACCCCGTCTACGCTCGACACGAGCACAGGGTCTGTGCAACTGGGAACCTTGAAGAGGCCGGCAAAGGCTCCAATCTCGGTCAGGACTTCAGGTCGAAAGGTGGTGCGGGCCTTTGCCTTGATCAGGTTCCTGGCTCTGGTCGCGGCATCGATATCAACCCCGGCCTCCGCATAACGGGACCCGGCTTGCGTGCCCCGTTCTTCACTTCCCATCGAAGATACCCCTGCCTTTGCGTTCATGCGCGATCCAGTCGGCATCACCGTGCAGTTCAAGGGCGAGCTTATCCATTTCCAGCTGTACCGGCACCGGGTACTCACCCGTAAAGCAGGCAAGGCAGAAGTTCTCCTTCGGCAAACCGACAGCTTTTATCAAACCCTCTATGCTCATATATCCGAGAGAATCCGCGCCGATGAAGCTGGTTATTTCCGGGACCGATTTTTGCGCCGCGATGAGCTCCTGCCGCGTGGCCATGTCGACTCCGAAGAAGCATGGATACCGTATCGGCGGCGCGCAGATGCGCATATGGACCTCGCTGGCCCCCGCCTTGCGCAACAGGTTGATCACCTGGGGGGTTGTGGTGCCTCTCACAATACTGTCGTCAATCACGACTACACGCTTCCCGGAGAAGACTTCAGGCACCGGATTGAACTTGAGCCGGACTCCAAGCTCCCTCAGCCGTTGTTCTGGCTCGATGAATGTGCGCCCTACGTAGCGGTTCTTCAAGAGAGCCTCGGAAAAGGGAATGCCCGACGCAAGAGCATAACCTATACCGGCCGCGGTGGCGGAATCAGGTACGCCCAGCACAAGGTCCGCTCCAACCCCGTGCTCGAGGGCCAGTTGCTGGCCCATCGCCAACCTGGCCGGGTACAGTCGCCGGCCGGATATCAGGCTGTCCGGCCGGGCAAAGTATATGAACTCAAATACGCAAAGCCCCCTCCGCGTCGGCATTCCTGCTCGGTAACTCTTGAGCCCGTCCCGATCTATATGCACTATCTCTCCGGGCTCGACCTCGCGAACGAACTCCACCCCCAGGTGGTCCAACGCGCAGCTTTCGGACGCAAGAACCCACCCGCCGTTGAACTTCCCGAGGCAGAGAGGACGCACGCCCAGAGGATCGCGAACGCCCATCAGCTTGTCCCGAGTCAGCATCACCAGGCTGTACGCACCCTGCAACCTGCCCATGGAGTGCCGTGTTTTCTCCACAAGGTCAGTGCCCGGTGCGACATTAATGAGCCGCGCTATAACTTCGGAATCAGTGCTTGTATCAAACTCGAACCCCTTGCCTTCCAGCTCTTCGCGCAGATACTGCGCATTGATGATGTTGCCATTATGAGCAAGCGCCAGTTCCCCGGAAGAGCTCTGCACCTTGATCGGCTGCGCGTTAGCGACGCGGCTTCCACCGGTAGTGGAATAACGGTTGTGACCGATAGCTATGTGGCCGGAAAGCTGGTTAAGGGTAGTCTCGTTGAAGATCTGGGCGACAAGCCCCATGGCGGCATGGACCCTTATCCTGTTCCCATCTGTTGCCGCTATTCCGGAGCTTTCCTGACCGCGGTGCTGAAGGGCGTAAAGGCCGAAAAAGGCCAGACGTGCAACTTCGTCCCCCTGGGCATAGATCCCAAGGATTCCGCATGATTCGCGCAAGATGTAATGCCTTCCTTGATGGCTGGCTTGTCTTAGCGGGTCACCGATTTGATTATATCCCCTTGATATGGCAGGGTCAATTACGGACAGCCTCCTGCGGTGAGATGCCGTCCCACTTCTTCCCGTTGACAATAATCTCGGGTTCCCGCTAGAATGCAGTGGACATTCTCAGGGGAGCCAGCGCACGTATAAGAGTAACCATTGACATCGACACAGGGGGCTCCTTACGAACGGCTTCATAACCCGCGACTCCAACGCATTAACCATCAGAGCAGGTCCCCCGGACCACGCCTGCCTCAAACATTCATGCGATTTCGCAGGTACTGAACTCATCTTTTGCAGCATAGGACAAAGGAGGAAGAATGGCGAAAATCACTGACGAGATGAAGAATCTGATCAAGACACAGCAGGCTTTCATAGCAACAGCGACTCCTGACGGTATCCCGTCTGTCGCTCCCAAGGGAAGCACCCGCGTTATTGACGAGGAGCATATTATCTTTGCCGAATCGGCTGGGAAGACGACTTACGACAACATCAAGAAGAATCCCAGGGTGGCCATCATCGCCTGTGATCGTGCACAGATGCAGTCCATCCGCTTTTCCGGCAAGGCCGAGATACTCACCAGCGGCCCCATTTTTGAGAAGAGCCAGGAGCAGATGAAGAAGATGGGCGCTCCGGCGCCGCACGCGGTCATAAAGGTTAGAGTTGAAGAGATATACGATTGCGGCGTGCCGGGATTCGGCAAGAAGATAGCCTAGCGGGGTTGCACGCTCTGGTTACTCGCATTAAAGTATAAGTGGGCAAGTGAATCCCTCCGCGGTGCCTTGCCCGGTGATGGAATGCGAATAGGCCTTATTTCAGACACGCATATTCCCGAAATCGCAAAATGCCTTCCCGACGAAGTCCGTGAGGCCTTCAGCGGCGTCGAGCTGGTTTTGCACGCCGGAGATATCTATGCGGACTCGGTGCTCGATGAACTTCGCGAGATCGCGCCTGTACTCGCAGCCAGGGGAGACGATGATTACGGGATACGGGACAAGCGCGTGCAGGAAGTCCATCGCATTACCGTGCACGGTCTTGACCTCTACCTTACACACTCTTCCCAATTCTGGGCCCGGAGCCTTATTGAGCAGCCGCAGAAGCACGGCCTCGACAAGGCGCCGGACGTGGTAATTTTCGGTCATACCCACAGGGAGGTCACGCACTCGGTCCTGGGCTCGCTTCTGGTCAATCCGGGCAGCGCCACTTTCCCCTACTACCAGCAGAGACTAGGCACAGTGGCGATCCTCACACTCGAGAACGGTCACGCACGGGCGAGCATTGTACAGCTCCAGGACCTTGCCAGGCGCGGCGAGTAATTATGGACGAAGAACGGGATATTTTCGACAAAGAGGCGGTTTTCGAGAATCGCCAGGTAGCAGGCAGGCGCGAGGCAAGGGAACGCGCCGTCCTTTACCGCGAGCGCTTCTATGACCTGGTCGAACGCGCCCTGGACGAATTGCCGGAAGAGTTCAAGGCAAGACTCGAGAACCTGGACATAGTGATAGCGGACTGGCCCAGTCCTGCACAG
>JACUUS010000059.1 GCA_014859215.1 Dehalococcoidia bacterium
ACGCACCTGACGAAGGAGGCGACCCCTCTCCTGCGCTACTGGACCAATGACTACGCGCGGCTCGTCAAGGACAAGTGCGCCTGTGGCCGGACTCACGCCCGGTCGCCGGGCGGTATCCTGGGCAGAGCGGACGACATGATCATATATAAGGGAGAGAACTTCTACCCTGCCCAGGTGGAGAAGGTTGTGAGGAGCTTCCCTGAACTTTCCGCGGAGTATGTGATCAGGCTGAGCACCCACGAGCGGTCCGGGGCGGACGTGTGCACCGTCCTCGTCGAAAATATCGAACAGGGCGGGGACAATAAGCAGCTCAAAGAAAAGCTCAGGCAGGCGCTGCGCGAGGAGCTGGTAGTGACGCCGGAAATTGAGATAGTCAAAGCAGGGACACTGGCCAGGACCGAATTCAAGGCAAAGCGCATCGAGGATGTCCGGCAGAAAGAGTAGGCGTTCAGGATCTCGGGCGGCATACACCCTGTTTCCGGAGGGAAGATTGGCAGTCAGAGTAAGGCTTTCCTTTCAGTTGCAGGAGTTTACCGGGGGTCGTGAATACGTGGAATCCTCCGGGACTACGCCGGTGGAATGTCTGCGCGACCTTGAACTGAGATTTCCAGGCATCAAGCGGTGGCTTTACGACAAGTGGGGTGACATCCGTCCCCAGTTCCAGTTCTTTGTAAACGGTGTGAGGATTTTTGCAGGTGAAATGAATCAGCCGTTGAAGAACGACGACGAACTATACATACTCGTTGCTGTAGGAGGAGGATAAGTCCAGACTCTAATCCTGTCTGCGAAATCGAATAAGAAGCTGTTGTTGCTCAGCCTGTTTGGTCGATAACCGCTGTATTGCTGTTGATTGGCGGACCCCGGAGCCGTCAACTTGACTCCCACCGGCGTAGCGGGTAGGATGATCACACAGGCTGCTTCTACGTTCAAGCGCATGGCCGGTTGACAGGGAGGTGGTGTTATGAGGCGGAGGCTATTTCGCGGTACCCGGCCCCAGGTCCTGACGACCAGTCCGCGCGATCCCGACGAGGGGCGGGTCTTTGTCTGGGCCTGGACCCAATGGTATGAACGGGTGAGTGAAGAATCAGGAGCGGTCGCCTTCATGCCGTTTACCGGCTCGGAACAGGACCTTCGGCGCTGGCTTTCTGAGCAGGGAGAAGGAACGCTCACCGACATAGGCGAGACGGAGTACGCGGAAATGGTCAGGGAGGAATTCCTTGATCAGGCGCCCCTCTACCCGGAAGGTCCCGAGCTATCGGACGAAAAGCCCTTCCGGGAGCAAAGCGAGGAGGACTGGGACTGAGGTTGTCCCCTTCACCATGGCGGTTAAGGTCAAGCTCTCGCCCATTTTGGCCGCAGCTACGGGCAGGCAGGAGCTTATCGAAGTGCCGGCCCGGAGCCCGGTGGACTGCCTGCATGACCTCCGAGCGCGCTTCCCCAGGTTGAAGCGCTGGCTTTTCGACAGGCACGGCAACATGCGTCCACAGCTCTGGTTATTCGTCAACGGTCAACGGGTACACGTCGACGACCTCAACACGCCCCTGAAAGACGGCGATGAGCTCCTCATCATGCTCGCTATCAGCGGCGGATAAAAGCCTCATCCCTAAGCTAAGCAGGTACCCAACCTGCCCGGACGGGTCAGGAATCCCAACACACTGTAGAGCAGGTTTCCCGACCTGCGGTATCCACCAGGGTGGGTTCCAATTCAGCGGAGTCGCTTTAGGAACCCCGAAACACTTCCGCAAAGACTGCCCCGAAAGACGGCGCCCGTATTGACAAAGTCCCGGAATTCATGTAAGAAAGTCAGTACAAAAAGCCCGCCCGGGCCGTCACAGCGGGCTCCTACCGGCTCAAGAGTATTATACCTTCGATCATTCCGGCTGGCGTAGCTGTACTCTGCCGGCAACCGGCGGATACGGCGCTTGCCTGGAGGCTCATGGATAGGACACGTCCGGCGGGCATTTGACTCCTGGTTTTCCCTGATACGGGATCGATATTCAGGTTCCCGCCGTATTTTGCATGGGTAAGTTTGCTTACAGCCGCCCAGCCTTCAGGTCAGGAGCCTTGAAGCGAGCATGAAAGGAGGCGACAGTGTCCCAGGAGTTGCCTGACGGGATGTCGGACGAGGAACGGTCACAGCGTGAGTTCTTCGTGGGACTGCTCAGAGCGGAAGTCTTGAAGCGCGTGCTCCAGCCTGATTTCGACAGGAAGGCCAGGGACGCATGCCTGCACGCAACAGGCAAACTCTGATGCGACCTGTTCCTGCCGTGGGCAGGCCTGGACACGAACGTCGACATCGATACCTTCCTGGATAATATGAACACACGTTTCCCGGGAGCACGTTCGTTCGAGAGGAAAGGAGACGTGGTCCACGTCGATTTCTTTGCCGGCCAGGGCAGCTGCGGGTGCCCCATGATACGCGACGGGCATCACCCGCCCGCACCGGAATGGTGTGCCTGTGGAAACTACTGGTATAAGACCATGATCGAGGCGGTAGTCAAGCACCCTGTCCAGGTAGACCTGCTGGACAGCTGCATTCGCACCGGTTCCAGCAGCTGTAAGAGACTGGTCTATCTTAAACCTCCCACCATTTCGACTGCAGCGGAAGAGAACCGCGGCACCGGGTAGTTGTGCCCGCACGTCCTGTCCAGACACCGGCAAGTATTTGGAGGAGGCGAGTCGGATGACGCAGGAGATGTCCGCCGAGGAGAGAGCGCAAAGGGAATTCTTCTTGAATATGCTGAGGACCGAGGCTTTCAAATGCATATTCGAGCCGGATTTCGATGAGAAATCGAGGGACAAGTGCTTGCGGGCAACCGGCAGGCTCTGCAACTCTTTGTTCCTGCCATATGCCGGCTTAAGCACGGACTGTGACATCGACACCTTCATAACCAGCTTCAACAACGCTTTCAAGGGCGAGAGAAAGCTCGAACGGATCGGGGACGTTGTACACTACGAGTACATTCAAGGAGCGGGGAGTCACACATCAAGGGGCCAGTGCGGCTGCCCGATGATGCAGTTCAAGCAGCTCGAGCCCACGCCCCTCTGGTGCAAGTGCGGTACGAACTTCGAGAAGGCAATGTTCGAGGCGGTGGTTAAACACCCCGTCCAGGTAGAGCTGCTGGAAAGCCCGCTGGCCACCGGGTCGGAATCCTGTAGATGGCTGATCCATCTCAAACCTCCCGCGATTACCACCGGCGGCGCGGGAATTGACACGGGCTGAGCATTCAAACACAGTTCCGGGTCCCGACAAATTGACATCAAGGTTCCAGGACGCTAGTATTCCAGCAAAGTTTCGAGAACGAATCTCTCCCCGGGGGTTAATATGACAGATGCCGGCAAGGCGTTCTACGTGGGCGCCGATATGAACTGCGGCGGGGCCTGTCTGCTCAAGGTGCATGTGCGTGACGGCGCTATAGTCCGCATCGAGACTGACGACACCGAGGAGCCCCAACTCCGGAACTGCCTCAGGTGCCGCGCCTATCGACAGAGGGTCTATGCACCGGACAGGGTCCTCTATCCGCTGAAAAGGGACGGGGAGCGTGGAGAAGGCAAGTTCCGTCGCATTTCGTGGGACGAGGCGTTGGAGACGGTGGCCGGAGAGTACCGGCGCATCAGCGAAACGCACGGGCCCGCCTCTGTGCTCTACATAGCTACCGGGGCCGATATGGGCCAGATTCACAATATGAAGACGGCCCTGCGCGTCTTCTGCATGGCCGGAGGCTGTTCAACTATCTGGGGAATAGCCTCAAACGAAGGATGGATGTTCGCTTCGCAGGCGACTTATGGGGTGCCTTCGGCCAACGACCACCGCGACCTGATCAATTCGAAGCTCGCGATTCTCTGGGGACTCAATCCAGTCGTGGTTATAGACGGCTGCGGTACAAGCTATTCCCTCATCAGGGCGAAAGAGAGCGGCACCCGCTTCATCGTGGTGGACCCGAAATTCAGCGATACCGCCGTACTCGTGGCGGACCAGTGGGTCCCGATCCGGCCCGGCACGGACACCGCCGTAATGATAGCCATGGCCTACGTAATGATAACAGAAGGCCTTCACAACAAGGAGTTCCTGGACAAATATACAGTCGGGTTCGAGCACTTCGAGGACTATGTTCTTGGCAAGGAAGACGGTACAGCCAGGACACCTGCCTGGGCGGAAAGAATAAGCGGCGTACCGGCGCGAACCATCGCCGGTCTCGCAAGAGAGTACGCCACGACCAGACCCGCCGCCCTCCTTCCAAGCAAGGCTCCGGGCCGCACCGCTTATGGTGAACAGTATCACCGCGCAGCTTTCACCCTCGCGGCAATGACCGGCAATATCGGCATTCACGGGGGAAGCGCTGGTTCGGAGATTACGCAGCGTGGAGAAAGGCCGCCGATGGGGCCGGCGATGAGGACGGGAGGGAACGCGGTAGATGCCGGTTCACCCAGACGGCCCGATGCGCTGCCCAGCGTTATTTCAAAAGGGCCGGGCCTGGCCGTGCGTATCCATAATAACGAGGTCATGGATGCTATCCTCAAGGGAAAGGCGGGCGGGTACTACAGCGACTACAAAATGCTCTACATGGCCAACTCCAACTACCTGAACCAGTACCCGAACGTGAACAAGGCTGTAGCGGCCCTCAGGAAGCTCGAATTCTTCGCCGTACAGGAACAATTTCTGACCCCAACCGCGAAGTTCGCGGATATCATCCTGCCCACCTGCACCTTCCTCGAGCGAGCTGATGCCGTGGAGGGCGCCGGGCCGCATATCGCTTACCAGCCAAAGGTCATATCGCCGCTGGGCGAGTCGCGGTCGCACCTGGACATCTCCCAGGGACTCGCGGATAAGCTCGGGCTGAGCGGTTTTCTTGACAAGCCTGAGGAAGAGTTGCTGCGCGACATTGTCGCGCCGGCGGTGGGAGACTGGGAGAAGTTCAAGGAAAAGGGCGTGCAGAAATACTACCCGGAGCCGGGCGTTCCTTTCAAAGCCCAGATAGAAGACCCGGCCAATAACCCTTTCCCAACGCCTTCGGGCAAGATCGAGATATACAGCCGGCTGCTGGCGGATATGAATAATCCCCTGCTCCCTGCCATACCGAAGTATATCGAGACCTGGGAAAGCCTCAACGACCCTCTGGCCGGGAAGTACCCTTTGCAGCTTGTCACCAGCCATCACAGGCGGCGGGCCCACAGCCAGTTCGATAATATCCCCTGGCTGAGAGAGTTGGAACCACAGGCGGTGAAAATGAACAGCCGTGATGCCCGATCCAGGGGCATCAAAGACGGCGACATGGTGAGGGTCTTCAACGACCGCGGCCGGATGATATTGCCTGCGAAGGTTACCGAAAGGATCATGCCGGGCGTGGTCGACATACCGGAAGGCGCATGGTATGACCCGGACGCGAACGGCACGGACCGGGGAGGCTGCCCAAACGTACTGACCCGCGACAGGCGTTCACCCGGCGGCGCATTCCCGGCGAATACCTGCCTGGTGCAAATAGAAAAGGCATAGGAGAACGGAAGAATGCAGATGGGGATTTACTACGATCAAACCCGGTGCACCGGGTGCTACACATGCGTGGTCGCCTGCAAGGACTGGCATGACGTCCCGGCAGGCCCGGCAAGCTGGCGCAGAATTGAGACAACAGAGGAGGGTACCTACCCGGACGTATTTGTCTCCTTCATGGCCTATTCATGTTTCCACTGCGAGAGCCCGGCCTGCGTCCCCGCCTGTCCAGCCGGAGCGATCACCAAGCGGGCCGATGACGGGATCGTGGTGGTGGACCGGGAGAAATGTCTCGGCAAAGACCGGTGCGATCTGTGCCTCCAGGCGTGCGTCTACAAAGCCCCCCAGTTCGGGGCGGAGCAGAACGCGAAAATGCAGAAGTGCGATCTCTGCCTTGACCGGCTGCAAGAAGGGAAGAAGCCTATTTGCGTTGCCGGATGCCCGACGAGGGCGCTGGACGCGGGGCCGCTGGACGAACTGAGGAGTCAATACGGGAACTCGACCCAGGGGTATGCCTTCAAATACTCGGCCGAACTCAAGCCCGCAGTCATCTTCAAACCCAAGCCGAAAAGAAGCCTCGTCGGGGGCGCAAAATGACCGGCAGCAACGGGTACGCCGGTAGAATACTGCGAATAGATCTCACCTCAGGCAAGGTTGGTGACTTGCCGACCTCGGAATACTCTGACAGGTTCCTCGGGGGGCGTGGGATAGCGGCCAGGATATACTGGGACGAAGTCCCGCCGCAGACGGGGGCCCTCGACCCCGAAAATCGGCTGATCTTTGTTACCGGCCCGCTGGCCGGATTCAGCGGGCTGGCAGGCTCAAGGTGGCAGGTGAGCGGCAAGGCGCCGGCTATGACGCCGGAGCACTTCTCTTACGCAAACCTGGGCGGTCGGTGGGGAGTCCAGCTCAAGTTCGCGGGCTTTGACGGGCTCATCGTGCAAGGGCAGGCGGGAAAGCCGGTCTACATCCTGGTCGATGATAGCAGGGTGGAGATAAGGGACGCTTCGCACCTGTGGGGCAAGGGCGCTGTCCAAACGCGTGAAATACTGAAAAAAGAGCTGGGCAGCGCGTTCGCAGTAGTGACCTGCGGCCCGGCAGGTGAGAACCTGGTCAGCTACGCCATCATTCTGGCTGACAACGACGCGAGCGGTTCCAGCGGTTTCGGCGCCGTGATGGGCTCCAAAAACCTGAAGGCAATCGCCGTTCGCGGAAGCGGCAGGGTGACCGCTGCACATCCGGAGAAGCTCAAGGAACTGAAGGCGTATATCCGCAAGCTTGCCAGCAGGGACATACCGAGACCGACCACCATCGGGCAGGCTGGCGGCGACGCGCCGGTCAAGCAGGAGGCCTCCGCTTCAAAGAGCATAGTGGAGATGCATTTCGAGGTGGTGCCCGGACAGACCGCGAGGCTGGACTTATGTTTCGGCTGCACCGGGCACGGCGGCAGAATAATCGTAGAATCCAGAGACGGCAAGTCCAGGGGAAAGTCCTACTGCGGCTCTTCCCTTTTCTATATCGGGCGCGCGCAGAAATATTATGGCGAACAGAACGAAGTGCCCTTCTATGCCAACAGGATATGTGACGACTTCGGGATAGACGCTCTCTCGGTCATGGCAATGATGATGTGGCTTTCACGCTGCAGGCATGCCGGAATCCTGACCGATGAGAATACCGGCATACCCCTGTCAAAGATCGGAAGCTGGGACTACATCGAGGCACTCGTAAAGAAAACAGCCCTGCGGGAAGGCTTCGGAGACGCCCTGGCACAGGGTATAGAAAGAGCCGCGGCCCTGACAGGGGGAGGATCTGAGGAACTCATCACGGATTTCATGTCAAGAGCAGGGCATCACCTCACCTACTGCCCGCGCATGTTCCCGGCACACGCGATCCTTTACGCTGTGGAGCCCCGGCAGGCCATCAACCAGCTTCATGAGATGGGCGTGACTCTCTTCCAGTTCGTAAACTGGGTGAGCAAATTCGAAGGGGCGTACCTTTCCACCGACGTTCTTCGCGAAATAGGCCGCCGTTTCTGGGGCGGCGAGCTTGCTGTGGATTTCTCAACCTATGAGGGCAAGGCCCTGGCCGCGGCAAAGATTCAAGACCGTGAATACGCAAAGGAAAGCCTTATCCTCTGCGATTTTGCCTGGCCGATCCTGCACACGGCCATGGGTGATCACGTGGGAGACCCTACCGTCGAGAACAGGATGCTTTCGGCTGTCACCGGCAAAGAGGTGGACGAGCAGGGACTCTACAGGATAGGTGAACGTATTTTCAACCTCCAGCGGGCCATACTGGTCAGGGAAGGTCATATCGGCCGCGACCACGACCGGCTTCCTGAAGCAATGTTTACCCTGCCACTGAAAGGCGACGACATGAACCCGGAGTGCATAGGACCGGGCAAGGACGGTGAAATAGTATCGAGAAAGGGCATGACCGTTGACAGGCAGGAGTTCGAGAAGATGAAGGACGAGTTCTACGCGCTCCGCGGGTGGGACACAGCGACCGGATTACAGACAGGGTCCAAACTCGACGAACTGGGGCTTTCTGAAGTCGCGGTCTACCTTGAAGAGAAGCAGCTTCTGGCCCCCGACGACCAAACGGGGAGGTGATAGATAAGTCCACGAACACGGTTGGGGTTCCCGGAATCCGGCCTGAACTGAGTCACGGAACTCAGGAAACCAAACGCGCACTCGCACCGCGAATTTGGTCATAAGCAGGATAGGTGGAGCATAGCAGAACCCACCACCCGAGTACATCGCAGTCAAATGGTGGGATGCACCCACCCTGTGAGGCTCCCACTTACTTCCGAGGAGGGGATCGATGCCGGAACAGCCGCTATCTGATATCCGAATTCTTGACCTTACCTGGTACATATCCGGCCCATATTGTACGAAGCTGTTCGCCGACTACGGCGCAGATGTGATCAAGGTAGAGAGACCGGGCTGCGGAGATCCGGCCCGCGGGATGGGCCCTTTCTTCCAGGATGACCCCCATCCGGAGAAGAGCGGGCTTTTTCTTTACCTCAACACAAACAAGAAGGGAATTACCCTCAATCTGAAGAGCGAAACGGGCAAGGCCGCCTTCAAGGAACTTGTGAAGGACGTACACTTGCTTGTGGAGAACTTCAGCCCGCGGGTGATGCCGGGCCTCGGTCTCGATTACGATACGCTTGCCGGGATTAATCCCCGCCTGGTCATGACATCGATCACCAATTTCGGCCAGACAGGCCCCTACCGTGACTTCAAGGCCTCCGAGCTGATTGTACAGGCTATGGGCGGCGCCATGTGCAGCACAGGCGTCGGCGAATGCGAGCCCGTCAAGAAAGGCATGCATGTGGCGCAGTTCCAGGGAGGGACGGTCGCGGCCGCTGCTTCAATGATAGCCGTTTTCGGCGCGCTCGCACAGGGTACGGGTCAGCAGGTCGATGTCTCCCTGATGGAGACGCAGATGGGCGGCGTCGATCGCAGGATGTCCGAAATGCTGGCATTCGAGTACAACAAGGAGCTTACCCCCAGGATGGATATTGCCGGGCTTCTCCAGTACCCTTACGGCATATTCCCCTGCAAGGACGGCTATGTCGACGTAGCGGGCGGTTACATGTTCCTTGACAGGCTCGAGAAAGTCCTTGAGATGTCTCTGATGGAGCAGTACGGAGGCGTCAACCAGTTCGTACCCGATCGCAGGGAGGAGTTTCTCGGAACCATATGGTATCCATGGATCATGGAGCGGACGCGGAGTGAGATCGTCGAGCTATGCCAGAAACACCGCGTATTCAGCGCACCGATAAACACCACGGAAGACCTGCTCAGGGAACCCCAGTTCCGGGAAAGAGAGTTCTGGGCCGAAGTCGAGCACCCGGTAGTCGGGAAGCTGACTTATCCCGGCAGACCCGCCCTTTCTTCCGGGTTGCCCTGGAGCTTGAAGAGTCCTGCCCCGACACTGGGGCAGCACAACTCCGAGGTCTACTCCAGGCTAGGGTATACGAAAGCCGACCTTACGAAGCTGCGGGAAGGAGGCGTGATATAATGCCGAAGCTACCGCTTGAAGGGATCAGGGTACTGGGCATGACCCAGATGTGGGCGGGTCCCACAGCCGAGATGCACCTGTCGGACTGGGGAGCAGAGGTCATCAAGGTCGAGTCCCTCCATTACCTCGCCGTAGGCACGAGAGGGCCGGGGCCCAGGCATCCCAGGTTCGCCGTTGATGTCGTCAAAGGCGGTTATGCCGCATATTACAAGGAAGGCTACGACGAGGTCAACGGCAGGCCCTGGAACAGGAGCGTGATGTTCAATGTTCACAGTCGCAACAAGCGCTCGTGCACGCTGGACCCGATGAAGCCCCTGGGGAGGGAAATGCTCAAGCGGCTTGTGCAGATAAGCGATATTTTCCTGGAGAGCAACCAGCCAAGCGTGATGGAGAACCTTAATCTCAACTACGAAGTCATCAGCGCGTGGAATCCCAACATCATCATGGCCTCCATGTCAGGCTTCGGCCAGACCGGGCCGATGAAGTACTACCGTTCGCTGGGCGCTCACCAGGAAGACTTCATGGGGCATACCTATGTAAGAGGTTACATAGACAGGGATGTGACCGCCAATTCCGCGATCTATCACGGGGACGAGGCTTCCGGAACCACAGCCGCTTTCGTGCTTGTCATGGCGCTCCATCAGCGAAAAAAGACGGGAAAGGGAATGTTCATAGACCTGGCGCAGGTGGAAGCGACCATGCCGCAGCTGGGCGACGCTGTGATGGACTTCACCATGAACGAGCGCATAACCGAGAGATTCGGCAACCGGGACAGGCACGGCGCGGTCCAGGGCTGCTACCGCTGTCTGGGTGAAGACCGATGGATCGCGATTACCATACGTACGGACGAAGAATGGGCGGCATTCTGCCGCGTTATGGGTGATCCCGATTGGACGAGAGATGAAAAATTCGCCGATCCGCTCAGCCGTTACCGCAACCATGACGAGCTCGATCAACGTATCCACGAATGGACCAGCCGGCACGACCACTTTGCCCTGATGTACATGCTGCAGAACGCCGGGGTAGCGGCAGGTCCGGTCGAGCATCCCGACGATGCCTACAGGGACCCGCAGATGAGAGACAGGGAGTTCTTCCAGACAGTGACTCATGCTGAATGCGGGACTCACAGCTATCCGGGTTACCAGTACAGGATGTCAAGAACGCCGAACTCGTTCCGGCTTCCTGCGCCGTGTATGGGCGAGCATAACGAATACGTCTTCAAGACCCTCCTCAAGCTTTCGGATGAGGAGTACGCCGAACTGGAGCGGGACGGGCATGTCGGAATGGACCTTGTTCCCGACCTTCAAATCGGCAAGTACAAGGCCGAGTAGTCCCGGCGGAAACACAGAAAGGAGTGCTCACAAATGGGAGCAGTGGACGGCAAGGTAGCGATCGTGACGGGCGGCGGCAGGGGACTGGGAAGATGCCATGCTTTGCTGCTGGCCTCCGAGGGGGCCAGGGTAATGGTCAATGACGCCGGGGCCGAACTCGACGGTTCAGGCAGGTCCATGGAACCGGCAGACGCAGTTGTCGCTCAGATAAAAGAGGCGGGAGGGCAGGCTGCGGCCAACTACGAGGATGTCACCGATTTCCAGGGAGCAAAAAGGCTGGTTGACAGCGCGATATCGACCTTTGGCAAGCTCGACATACTGGTCAACAATGCTGGATTCGTTCGCGACCGCATCGTGTTCAATATGCCCGAGGAAGACTGGGACGCGGTGCTAGCCGTGCACCTGAAAGGCACGTTCAACTGCGGCAGGTGGGCGGCGTCCTATTTCAGGGAGCAAAGCAAGGCCGGGATGCTGGAGAGGGGCCGCATCATCAACACGTCTTCCCATTCGGGCCTGCTGGGCAATGTCGGACAGGGCAACTACGGGGCGGCGAAGGCCGGCATAGCTTCCCTGACCATGATCTGGGCCATGGAGCTTGCCAGGATCAATGTTACCTGCAACGCAATCGCGCCCATGGCGAGAACGCGAATGACGGAGATGACTGTCGGCGTACCGGCTGCCGTAGGCGCTTTTGACGAGTTCGCGCCTGAGAACATCTCCCCTGTGGTAGTCTACCTGGCCAGCGACCAGGCCCAGGGCGTCACCGGACGGATCATATCGATTCGGGGCGGGAAGCTGGAGCTTTTCCAGCCCTGGCAGATAGGACCTTCAATAGACATCGGGCGCAGGTGGACGGTCAGGGAGATAGGCGAGAGGATCAAGGAGCTGGGCTTGTAGCCCGTAAGGCTATCCGTGCTATGATGAGGCCTGTGCCTCCCGGCGGCACCCCGCCCGGTGCCGCCTTTTCATGAAACGAGGAAAGGATGCAGCCTGAACTATGAATGAAGAACGAGCGATGCAGATATTCTTCGAGATTCACCGCGACCTTCCGCGCGAAGGGCCGGGCGACGGCCAATGCACCCGGAAAGCGCTTTCAATGGCGGGAAAGCTGCCGGATAAACCGCGAATTATCGATATAGGTTGCGGCCCCGGCATGCAGACCCTGGACCTTGCCTCAGCCACCGACGGAGTTATCACGGCTGTTGACAACTGGCAGCCCTTCCTCGATCAACTCGAGAAGAAAGCGGCGCAAGAGGGATTGCAGGACCAAATAAAGACAGTGAACGCGGACATGGCGGCGCTGGACTTCGAGGATGCCTCCTTCGACCTGGTCTGGTCTGAGGGAGCGGCTTACATTATGGGCTTCCAGAATGCCCTTCACTCCTGGAAGCGGCTGCTGAAGAAGCCGGGATGTCTGGTGGTATCAGAGATTGCCTGGTTAAGGGACAATCCGCCGGAAGAGGTCCGCGAATACTTCGCCGCAGAGTACCCTGCCATGCGGGACATCGAGTCCAACCTGGACCTCATTCGAGGAGCCGG
>JACUUS010000060.1 GCA_014859215.1 Dehalococcoidia bacterium
GATCATTTGCGTTCACCGAGGTCGTGTCGAACTGCTCCATCGCGGCGTAGGCATAGTAGAGGGCAACGAGTAGCCTACCCTTCGCTGTTGACTCGTCCCTGTTTTTGATCATCCGGACGGTGTCCATGATCTCATGATCAAGCGTATCCAGGATGGCGGAATCGAGTCCCGCGCCCATCATCATTACCAGAAACACCCGGTTCAGGAGAGGGCGAATCTCGGCCGGGCAGGAGTTCGATACGTTCGAAAGCCCGCACGTGGTCATCGGCGCCGGATCGGTCATCTGCTTGAAGAACCTTACCGCGTTAATCGTCTCCTGGGCCTGGTCCTGATTGCCGTTCACGGTCAGCACCAGCGGATCGAGGAATATTCTCTCGTTCGGAACGCCGTTCTCCGCCGCTGCCGGGAAGATGCGCTCGGCGGCGAGTTCAACCCTGGCGTCAGCGCTGGTGGGCAGTCCTCCCTTTGCCAGGGTGAGAGAGATGATGTTGGCATTGTATTTGGCGGCGAGCGGCATCAAGGCGCTCAAACGTTCCGGCGTGGAATCGGTACTGTTGATAAGCGGGGTTTTCTTGCAGACTTTGAGCCCGGCCTCCATCGCGACGGCATTGGTGGTGTCCAGTGACAGGAGGGTATCAGTGACTTCCTGGACCGTCTGCACCATCCAGGGCATTACTTCGGCTCCAGCCTTCTTCTGGGGGCCGATATTCAGGTCCAGATAATCGGCGCCTTTCTTGACCTGCTGCATTGCCAGGTCCTGGATAAAGGCCTTATCGCGGCTCTCTACCGCGGCTCTCACGTTCTGAGAGATGATGTGAATTGACTCGCCAATCGAGATCATCTATTCCTCCTTGCTTACTTCTGAGGAATGCCCGCGGGGCAATCCGCCAGTCCCTTATGGCGCCTGCGTGGTGGAGGAGGGCTGCCCCGCCGAACAAGACCAAATTTCACGGAAGGGGTAGATAAGGGCATACCCTGTCCACCCCTTCATCGGCTTCACAACTAGGCTTTCCAGTTCTCCTTCAGGTAACCGCCGACAGCCATGGCCTCGCGCGGTCCCACCATGATCTTCCAGTCAGGCAGCTCTTCCTCGAGTTCACCTCTCAGGACAGCGACGCCGCCGGGGATAACTACGTTTCGATGGCTAACCTTTTCAGCCGCGTTCTGTCCTTTGACGGTCTTCGCGATCTTTTCGGCATCGAATTTACCGGCCGACCATGCGGTAAGAACCGACAGCCCTTCTGTATCGCAGACCAGCAGCCACGACGGCCAGCCGGCCGCTTCGAGCTCGCCCGCGATGGAGAAGTATGTCAGTGAGAAGTTGGTAGTCACGCAGAGAGGGCTTGTGGCCTTCGGCTCGCCGATCTGGTAAAGGCCCGGCTTCATCTGTATCGGCTTCTGCGGATCAGTGTATATGTTCAGCCGCAGGGTAATCAGGCCGTAGGCCGCCGCAGGCGAGAAGTGGTCAAGGACGATGATGTTTCCGTACTTGGCCACGTGCTGCCCGGCCAGAACAGCCTCTTCATCCGGTGATGAGGCGCCTTCACCAGGGAAGGTTATCACTGGATAGCCGAGAGGCTCGAACCGTTTTCTCAGGGCAAGCCTGCGAATCTGAGTCAAGGTCGTAAGCGTTTCGCCGAATCCGCGCACGCCCGGATCGAGAATCAGGTCTTCCACACCGGCCTTGGCGGCCTTCTCGGTGAGTTCGGCCAGTTCCCCAAGGCCGTTGGAACTCCGTACGGCCAGGGGGCAGCCGGACTTCTTGGCGATAGCGACCATCTCGTCTATGTTGTCTCTGGTTGCGGCATAGATGGCCGGCTTTGCACCCGCCACTTTCTCCAGGGCGGCGTTGATCGCATCGGCCTTCTCCGACATGAGGATTAGCGGCAGATTGCTCTTCGAGGCCACCTTCTCAACACACTTGGCAAAGGTCCCGGCGTCGCCGGAGGCGTTTTCCACAGCGATGCCGTCCATGCCGAAGGTCATCCCGACACGGTCAACGGAATAATCGCTTACTTCCTGGACAGTCTTGTCAACCTGGTCGGCGGGGGCGTTGTCCTTAATTCTCACGGCGAGTCCGCACGGGTGGACGAAAGTCTTCTCATGCCGGAAGAGGACTGTCTCGTTGCCCACCTCGATCTTCTTGTCGCCGGCGCTGACGGTCACTAACCTGATGGGAGGCTTCGAGGCGGCGGCGAGGGCCTGCTTTGCCTCATCCCCGACATAGGGGCATGACGCAAGCTCCGCCTGGTTGGCAGCCAGCTTCATGGCGAAGGCCAGGCAGGTTGGATGGCCGCACTCTTTGCAGTTCGTCTTTGGTAGATACTTGTAGATCTGGATTCCTGTTAATGCCATCGTGCAGCTCTCCTTTCTCCTATTTGCCTGTAAGCTTGGCGATGGTCGACTTGATCTGTTCAATGGCTTTGGGATGGTACATCGACACGATATCGCTGCCGGAGTTGAGCAGGGAGATTGCGGTGAGCTCCTCCCATACCAGCCCGCGTTCCGCGACGTCGCCCCATCCTGCCGGCACTCCGTCCCCTGCCTTGGCCTCTTTCTGTCTCCAGGCCTCGGTGCCGGCATGGCTCAGGATAGGGAGACCAACCATGCCGTCGCCTCCCAGGGCCGCCAGCCTAACACGCTCACGGATCGAGTATGCGTACTCCAGCCCGTATCCAAGAGCACCCGTATCCGGGTCCATTATTATGGCGTCCATAGGTACCCCTATATCCGACAGCATGATATTCAACTGCTTGCACAGGTTGATATCCAGCGGGGTCTTGGCTATGGCTACGTGACCGTCTGATATGCATATCGCTGCGATGGTACGATAGTTCTTCTCCTCGCAGTTTCCCAGCGCGACCCGTTGCCCGCGGGCGGTTTCGGACACAGCTGTGAGGACTTCATTGTCCTTTTCCGCCACACCCGGTCCGAGCACGATAAGGGGCAAATCGACGGCGGCCAGCACCTTGTCAACAGTCTTTTTCGCTTCCGCGGGGCCGGTATTCCCTGATTCGGGATGGGCGCTCGCAAGCCTGAGCACGATGATCTCCGCACCGAACTCGACCGCTTTCTTCGCCCAGGTCCCCGAATCTTTCACCGCGTCGCCCCATGCGCCGGCAAGCGGAGCGGACCAGCCCGAAGGTTCCCTGTCCTGGACTTCAATAGCTATTCTGGGAGGATAAGGGATCGATCCCTCGAAGGTCAGGAACGGTAGGGTGTTGGTGCCGCCCACCACTACTTCCTTGCGCCCTCCTCCTCCCAGCTTCACTTCTCTGATCTTTCCGGTCCACTTCTCAACAGGAATTTCTATGTCTGGCATATTTAGAGAAACCTCCTTTCCCTGGATCTAACATGAGACAGGAGCCGTATTTACCGGCCCCTGTATCTCACTTACTTCGTTTACCTGCGGCCCAAACCAAAGGGGCTACAGAATCGGGTCCATAGTCAGGGCCGGATGTCCCTTCTCTTCCAGGAAGGGCAGCAGTTCGTCCACTGTGGTTACCGTTGAGCCGTCGGCTATCTTATCCACCAGATCGGGCACGCCCGCGCGCTCGCTGGCTTCCTTCAACTCTTCCTCGAGCTCCTCCTTGAGGTTCTTCGAGAGCCAGACCACGCGCTTCATGCCGCCTTCGACCGGAATGAATTTCTTGCTGGCGAGATAGGTCTTGCCGTGTCCCATCATGCCCGGTGTCTGAAGCCCACCGCCGACAGTCGCCATCAGAGTAGTGAAGGTCATTCCCGAAGGGGTCATGCCGTAGTCGTCGCGGGAGACAATCATGACCCCGTTGGCTTCCGGAATAACGGCCATGACGCATTCGCAGCACCCGCAGGTGGTCATCGGCGCGTTCATCAGGGAGTAGATCGTGAACCGGTCTATGTTCTTGTTTGAGTGGTCGTAGACAAACTTGTTGACGCCTTCCCACTCGCCCATTGTCTCATCAAGGCAGGCGCCCTTGGCCACGGGCTGATTCGGGCCATTGGGGTTGATCTCGTATGAAGCCCGGCAGTCCAGCCAGCTGTAGGCGCCGCAGAGGCCTACGCGTTCCGGATTGATCACGCAGACGTGGTTCGGGGCGAATGACTGGCAGAGCGTGCAGCTGTAGAACAGGTCCACAGCTTCGTCGGTCAACCCTGCCATGCGAGCGTTACGCTCCTTGTATACTGCTCTGGCTTCCTCGATCAGGCCCTTGACCTTCTCGGGGTCGCTGTATACGGTAACCTGCACCTTGTCCACAATTGCGCCGAAATCATTCAACAGGCAGGTATGCAGGACGTCGCCGATATTCTTCAGCCTCAAGCCCTTGGCGACAGCATTCTTGTGTATCCGGATCCATGTAATGTCGCGCTGGCCCTGGTGGGAGAAGCCTTCAGCGCCGTTCAGCATATGGTGAATCTGGCGCTCAAGTACAGGCTCGAAGTCCTTCTGCATCTTGCGGCCGGCCACATCGACGACTATGGCCAGCGGCACCTTGGACCCTTCAGCGAAACTGTCCATGTCCGGGCCGACGACTTCGATCTTGCCGTCCTCGACATCATCCATATCCTTCATACGCAGCCATTCGAAGCACATTCCGCCCTTGCCGCCGAACTCGACCGCGAGGTCGGCTTTCCGGACGACCTCGCCCTCGAAGGCTGGCCCGTAGGCCACCGGAATCGGAACTTTGGCGATCTTAATCTTGATGCCGCGTAACTCTATACAGCGCTGGACAAGTCGCTCAGCTTTTTCGAGATCACTATCGCCGGCAATATCATCAAAGGGCATGCTCACCACGTGCTCGTACCTGGTAATGCCCGTGGGGAGAATATTGGGAATCACCGTATCCGCGAATACCGGGAAGCCGTAGTTGATTGCGCCTGCCGCAGCGGCATACTTCAGATCATCAACCGGCCCCAGAGCTAGAACAAAAGCAAAGCAGCGGAATTTGTTGTAGAGCAGTATCTTGCGGAAATCCCCCGCCTCGATATTACCGAAGCTCAGGGCTGCGCGTGTCGCGAAACCGAGAGCGTAGATAGCGGAGATTGTATCGGAGCCAAAGGGGACTATGAAAGTATCATAGCCCATCTCGACCCCTTCTTCTCGCAGCTGGTCCGTGATAGAGCGCCCGTTCGAAGTGCTGCACAGGAAAATCAACTGCCCTTTCGATTGGAGTTCACGCACGATCTTCACTGCGACTTCGTTGCTTTTGGCGGCGCCCACAAGCGCTGCGAAGCCCGGCATTCTGCCGTCCACCATCTGGATACCCCAGCCTCTCATCTGGGCGTCGTTGATCGGCCCGTTGTACTCAAAGCCGTCGCGCTTCTCCGGCTGCTGGCCCATCGCGAAGCGGACCCCCTCGATGGCCTCGAATGCATAGAGGGTGGCGGCCCCGGCATCCAGAGTCTCGCCGAGGTACGGCATCCACAGGTCTTCCCGGGGAACAGGCGGCACCAGGCCCTTCGCGTATTCGATTATCGGGGGCAGGTCGCCCAGTTTCTCGACCTTCTTCCCCAGGAGACCATAGATGGTTGGCAAGTGATAGCCCGTTCCCCCGCCTGCCGTGTCTTTGAACACAATGGGGGTCTCGGGCCCCAGCTTCTTCAAAGCATCCTGCAGCAGGTTATCCGCCTCTTTAACAATGCCTTGAGCGCCACGGATTGCCGAAGCTGCAATAAATCTTGACATGTTGTAGTGCCTCCCTTAATATCTTCGAAAATCGCCGGACATCGGGGCATCTATCGGGTTGGTCGAGCTCATGCGCGACGCGAACTGGAAGCCGGGACTTGCCGCGCGCGGCTTACCCTGGTCCGAGTGACAGATGCTGATTTCCCTCAGCAACCGCTGAGCCTCCGCAAGGCGGCTCTCGTCTGCCTGCACGGCGACTACGATCCCACCCGATTCGATGGCATAAGAGTAGTACTCGGCGGTTTCAGCGGGGATGCCTATCTGAGCCATCTGGCTGAGATCAGTTACAGCCTTGATACCCGAGTCTAGTTTCTTGGCCCTGTTCTTGCTCGCGACGATAAATATTTCCTCCGCCTTGTAACCCTTGCTCTTGAGTTGATTGATGGCGTCCTTTACAGGCTCCGGTTCACGGAAGAGCTTGGCTGCTATTTTGGACATTGTGCACTCCTTGTAGGCTTTGCTTGTTGGACCAGAAAAAAAAGCTGTCCCCCTCCTGCAGGTTCACAGAAGCGAGCGCAGCTTGAGACCAACATTGCATTCGCAAATCACGACTGACTGGAATTCCACCGTATTCGGGCTCACCGACTTTGAATTGTAGCACAGGCCCCTCACCCCGTCAACATTACAGTCAAGTAGAAGCCCGTCCCGGCCACATTCTTCCGAACCTTGCTCAGGACTGTCCACGGACCGCCTACTGCCTGGATGCCTGCTGCGTCTTTGCCGCCTCCTCCTCTATGAGTACCCGTTTCAGCACCTTGCCGATCAGGGACTTGGGCAGACTGTCCCTGAACTCGATCAGCTTCGGAATCTTGAATTTGGCGAGCAGCGGTTGACAGTATTCGGTGATCTCAGCCGCAGTGCAGGTCTCCCCGGGTTTGAGCACAATGCTGACCTTCACGTTCTGCCCTCGATAAGGGTCAGGGACCCCGAAACAGGCAACCTCCAGTATCTTCGGGTGTTCATAAAGGACTTCTTCGATCTCCCGGGGGTAGATGTTGTAGCCTCCCGCTATTATCATCTCCTTCTTGCGGTCGACGATGCTGAACCACCCGTCCCTGTCCATGGTAGCGAGGTCCCCGGTATACAGCCAGCCGTTGCGGAGCACCTTCTTCGTTTCCTCAGGTTTGTTCCAGTACTCCTTCATTACCTGCGGAGCCCTGACGATCAATTCGCCGATCTCGCCCACCGGCATTTCCTTTTCACCCGTTTCCACGTCCACAATTTTTGCTTCCACATCGGGGAAAGGCACCCCGATACTTCCCACCTTCCTCGGCCCCATAATCGGATTCGAAGTGACCACAACAGGAGCTTCGCTTAAACCGAAACCTTCAGCAAGCTTGCCGCCGGTGAGCTTTTCGAACTGCTCCTGGACCTCGATCGGCAGCGGGGCAGCCCCGCTGGTGCATGCTGCTATTGAACGCAGATCGTACTTCCGCACGTCGGGATGGTTATTCAACGCTACGTACATCGTGGGTACGCCGGGGAAGAAAGCGGGCCTGTATTTAGCGATGCACTTGAGGACCTGTTTGGTATCCCAGCGAGGCAGCAGAAGCATGGTTGAGCCTGTCAGGACCGCCATGTGCAGGACCGTCACCATGCCGTAGACGTGAAAGAACGGCATTACGCCCATCAGTGTCTCTTCACCCTCATTTAACCTCACCGGGTAGGCCCAGCTTCTCATCTGGTAGACATTCGCGACCACGTTACGGTGTAAAGCCACTGCGCCTTTGCTGGTGCCCGTGGTTCCCCCGGTATACTGTAGCATCGCGATATCATCAGGCCCCACCTGCACACGCGGAGGTTCGGGGCTGCTTTTATGGAGGAGTGCCTGGAAGGAGTAGGTATTCTTTTCCCCGGAGATATCGACCCGGTGCCCTTCCTTCTTCTCCCGCAGCCGGGTGAAGAGGAACTTGCTTACCGGCGGGAGGAACTCCTTGATGTTCGTAACTACTATGTTCTTGATACCGCACTTCTCCCTGAGGCCTGCCACCATGTTGTAGAAGAGGCTGAGGACTATGGCAGTTTCAGCCTGACAGTCCTTGAACTGGTGCTCCATTTCCCTGGGGGAATAAAGGGGGTTAGTAGCAACGACGACGCCGCCGGCTTTGAGAATGGCATAGTAGGCGATGACGAATTGCGGACAATTGGGAAGGAGCAGGGTTACCCTGTCCCCTCTCTTTACGCCAAGGCCTACAAGAGCATTGGCCATCCGGTTAATAAGCGGCTCAAGCTCTTTGTAGGTCAGCCTCTTGTCGTCTCCGAGAACGCCCGGGAATATGATAGCCGTACTCCCTCCAAAGCGTTTCGCCGTTTCCTCGAGCAGCCCCTGGAGAGGAACGGGAGGATAGTTCATCGAGTGAGGCACACCGGGATCATAGTTCTTGAGCCAGATCTTCTCCATGTCAACCCCCTGCGAAAATACTGTATCTCGAACGTGAACGGCGGTTCTCAACCCGCCGGAGGACTAAAGACCAAGCCTTTCCCGGAACTCTTTTACCTGGACTTTGTAAGCCTCAAGCTGCTCCGGGGTCATCTCGTCCGGCCATTCGGTGGGCACCCTGTTGAACGCCTCAACTACCGCCGGACTCCGGGAGGCAAGAGCGATGATTTTCGGGGCCTCCCCCTTGTCAAGCTTTATCTTTCCGCCCATGAAAGCGGCGACAAATCCTTCCTTCTTGGTAATCACCCTCTTCCAGATATGAGGACTTGCGCTCAATATGAAGTCAGCCTTCCTCTCGGAATCAGCCGCGTTCATTAACGTGCTGTCCTCCTGGAGGACCCCGTCTACCAGGTGCGTACCGAAATCGATGTCCTTTCCCAGGCCGAACTTCGGATCAGCCTGGATTCGAAAGACAAGAAACATGGTTATTCCCTTGAATATCTTGCCGGCATTGTCAGGATTGCTCCTGTAGTTCTCACCCATCGCGGCCACCCATTCCGGGGTTGCGTACGCCACCATCTTGGACTCCTTTCCGCCTTTATCAGCGGTTACTTGAGCAGGCCCTGTTCCTTCATTTTGTTGATTTCTTCCTCCCTCAAAGCCCTCTTGAATATCTTTTCGGTTACGGTCAAGGGCAGCTCATCCCGGAACTCGATATACTTCGGGACGGCTATCGGCGGCAGCTTATCCCTGCAATAAGCGATAATTTCCTCAGCCGACAGTTTGCCCTTGAACTCCTCCTTGGGCTTGATGAATGCCTTGATCCGCTCGCTGCCCGGCCGCTCGGGGTCGGGGATGCCTACGGCCGCGGCCATACCGACACCGGGGTATTTGAACAGGACCTCGTCGACCTCTGTGGTATAGACCTTGTAGCCTGAAATATTGGCCATATCCTTGATGCGGTCTTCGAGAAAGAAGTACCCCTGCTCGTTCATCCTGCCGATGTCGCCCGTATGCAGCCAGCCGTCGGGGTCCAGCCCCTGCCCGGGCTTCGGCCAGTAGCCTTTCATCGTCTGCGGACCCCGAAGGACGATTTCGCCGCTCTCGCCCGCTCCGAGCTCCTCCCCGGTCTCGAGATGGAGTATCCTGGCCTCAGTGTCCGGGAGAGGCATTCCGATTCCCAGGGTTTCCTTGGTCGTGAAACCCGTGATCTTGGAGAAAGTGGACAGGTTGATGTGGGAAGCAGGACCGCATTCAGTGAGCCCGTAACCCTCGGTTACCGGCATCATCACATCCCGTTTAATGGCGTCAAAGACCTCGGCTGGTAACGGCGCGGCACCGGACATGAACATTATGGGTAATCTACCCACCTTCCGCTCGGCAATCCGCATCAAGTGCGTGGGAACTACGTAAACCAGCATCGGGCGGTGCTCTTTCATGATGCTGATTATCTGGTCGATGTCCCTGGGGTCCGAAATCAGGAAAATGCGCAGTCCGAGCGCGATACTGGCGTGCACCCCCACGTGGCCGTAGGCATGGAACAGGGGGATGACAACTTCTGTCCCGGCTTTGCCCTTGATACCCGGCCAGAGAGGCTCAAGAACCCATATGATCTGCCTGACATTGCATGCGCGGTTGTAGTGCGTGATCATCACGCCTTTGGGCACCCCGGTGGCGCCCCCGGTAAAGGCTAGATACGCCAGGTCTTCCTCGGGATTGATCTCGACCTGCGGAGGAACAGGCTCGTGCCTGGCTATGAGGTCCTTGAAGTCGTGCGCTCCCGCCATCGACTCCGGCTCCGGCGGAGTGGAGGAGTAATCCAGTGGGGAGGTCACTATGATATTCCTGACCTTCGTCTTGTCCTGGATCTTCTTGACCAGATCAAGCCCTTCACGGGTACAGATGACTGTCTCCGCTCCCGATTCCCCGATCTCGTATTGCAGATCGAGCACCCTGTGCAGCGTGCTGCACGGGACCAGGACCCCGCCCGCCTTCAAGATGGCGAAATCGGCTATGATGAACTGGGGGCAGTTGGGGAGAATCGACGCCACCCGATCGCCCTTCTTTACGCCCAGGGCCGCGAGCGCGTTGGAGAAAGAGTCAACCAGCCTCTTGATCTCCTCATACTTGATCCTGTTTCCCAGGTACTCGACTGCTATCTGTGAAGGGTATGTCGCCGCCGAATCATCCAGGAACTTGAAAACGGGGTGCCTGGGGTAGGGTTCGAGCGTCTTCTTCAGCGGGTACGGGCCCAGCTTATAGACTTTCAGCCAGGGCTTATCGCTCCCCAATATCTTGTCGGTCATGACAGGCCTGCCTCTCTTATTTGCCCCATATATCGGGAATAAACTCTTCCAGGCCGAGCTCTTTCAGCTTCGCGGGTGTGGGTTTGCCGGTAGCGATTTCCCAGCCTCTCAGCTCGTAATACTTGTCAAGCATCGCCGGCAGGTTCTCGTTTACCTTGCCCGCGGCCGGGCCGTCCGGAAGCGGCTCCTCAAGAAGGCGGGCAGGCAGGGTATCATCCGCCCTTGTGATCCCTTCTCTGACATTGAACAGCCTGGCCAGGTTAACAGCCCTTTCCCCGATCTTCATCATGTCCTCATAGGTGAACTTCCGGCCAAGGCAGTGCTTGACGAGCTCGACCCATTCGGACGAGTCCACGCACATACCCATGAACTTGCAGGCGCCGAGTATGTCGAGCGCGGTCAGCGCATTTTCGAGCTCAACCAGGATATGCACCTCATTCGGGTCGGCGACATGAGGATCGTTGATATGGCTGTCCGGGATGATCAGGAAAGGAATATCCAGGAAAGTAGGTCCCTGGATATACGCCGTAATATGGTCGCCGCCGCGGTTGGCCACGGCGTAGGCAAGACCTGTAATCTGCACGGCCCTTGAATCATAAGCGGGAAGCTCGAGGCCCTTTACCTGCATCGCGTATCTCTCCGTGCCGTGTCCGAGCTTCCTCGATATAGCCCGTGTCCCTTCAGCCAGGAGATTGCCGATGCCCTCCCGGTTGGCAATCTTGTGAATCATGTCTATCACCAGGTCGGGGTCGCCGTACTTCATCTCGATGCCGCCCGTATCCGCTCTGGTCAGCACACCTTTCTCGAAGCACTCTATGGCAAACCCGATGGTGCTCCCCGCTGAAATCGTATCCAGGCCGTAGTCGTCGCAGAGGTAATGGGCCTTGGTGATCGCTTCCATGTCGTTGACCTGGCATGATCCGCCCAGGGTCCCGACACTCTCGTATTCCGGTCCCTCACCCTTTTCCCCCTTGTACTTGCCCTGCCTGATCTCCGTGCCTCTCCCGCATTTGAGCGGGCAGGCAAAGCACCCGAGCGTCTCGACAAGCACTTTCTCGCTAAGGGCCTGGGCGTTTATATCTTCGAGACTTGGGAATTCAGCGGATTGCCAGTTCCTGGTCGGGAATCCGCCCCTGGCATTGACCATATCAATAACGACATTCGTGCCAAATGTCTCCATAGTGGCTTTCAGCATCGATTGGTCGAGAAGCTCGAACTGTTTCTGCGCGACCGCGTTGAAGGCCGCGGGGTTCGCTATCTTGACCGGCTTTTTGCCGCTAACGGCGATGGCTTTCAAATTCTTGGAGCCCATAACGGCCCCACCCCCGCAGCGCCCGGCCGCCCTGTGGAGGTCGTTCATAATGCTGGCGAATTTGACCTTCTTCTCCCCCGCAACACCGATACAGTCAATGTTGAACTCCTGGCCGAGCTCCGTCTTGAGCAGGGCGGTAGTCTCCGTAACGTTCTTGCCCCATAGATGTTTCGCGCTCCGGAGCTCCGCCTTGTCGTCCTTGATGAGAACGTAAACCGGTTCCGGCGAGATTCCCTCAAAGATAATCCCGTCGTAGCCCGTCTTTTTGAAGTCAACCCCCCAGAACCCGGCTGAGTTCGACTGCGCCCACAGACCCGTCAGAGGAGATTTGAAGACCCAGTTAAACCTGCCGGTGCTGGGAGCAACGGTGCCGGTGAGTGCGCCGGTCATCAGGATAAGCCTGTTTTCCGGACCGAGAGGATCGGCGCCCTTCGGGACTTCCCTGTAAAGGTAATACGAAGCCAGGCCCGCACCGGTGAAGAACTTGTCAAAAAGTTCCCCTGGAATGTCCTCCCGCGAAATGCTGCCCTTCGCGACTTCCCTGTAAAGGTAATACGAAGCCAGGCCCGCACCGGTGAAGAACTTGTCA
>JACUUS010000262.1 GCA_014859215.1 Dehalococcoidia bacterium
TCCCAGACAATTATCCGATGCCGAAATCTACCAGTTTACGGCTACCGGTTCGCCTATGCGCACGCCGATGGGTATGGCAGGCTCCATGTACAGTTTCTCCGTCGCCTTGTTTCGCATTATGCGAATCAGGTTTTGTGCTTGTTCATGGTCCCCTTGCGATATGCCGGAACCAAACTCAGTAACCAGCTCCTGCAGGATTTCAATACCGGGCTCGACCAGTTTTTCACCCTTGGGCGTGATCTTGACTGCGGTGAAGGGCTGGCCTTTGCGCTTCGGGCTTCTCGTTATGAGGCCGTCCCTCTCCATGCGATTGAGCAAGCCGGCTATGGTCTGGTTCTCCCTGGAGAGCAAACGGGCTATCTCTGCCGGAATAAGCGTGCCGGGATAGTCCCTGCATGCCCATAGCACAGCCAGTTGTTCCGGAGTGAGGCCGAGCTTCGCCAGTTTGGCCTCGATAGCCTTGTTCATAGCGATCCAGCCCTGGCGCAGAATGGAGAATGTCGTGAAGGCTGGATCAGAGAAATGGAAATCGTACATCGAAGATAACCTCCTGTATTTTGCCCGCTCCCGGGAACCATCTGTGCCTGCACGATTATTCCCGGGCGTCCTTCGCTGGAGATTATGCAGAAGACCCATTACAAATGTGTAAAGAAGAAATTAAGAAATTATTACGTATTATCAAAGCCGAGCATCGCGTGAAGAGACTCTATATGTCTATTGTAGGACAGAGGGCTTCACATGGTACACAGCATACCCAAAGACGTGACCAAATAGTTATTGACTTAGGGACGAAAAAATGTTACTTTCCTACAGGTCAGTAGAGAAATGAGCTTCAAGTAGCCACCGCAAAAACCCCGGCATGTCAAGCGTTGAGTCAGTCTCCACGTCCATGTGTATGACCCCGGTGCTGGAAGCCCCGTTTCTATGCCTAAGCGCTCTGTGGTTGAACATGGGTGTGAAGTGGCAGACCGAGCTTCGAAGAAAGCATCCGCAGCGGATTCTGCTTGAGCAAGAGATAAGAGAGGAGAATTCAAAACTCACCAGGGCAATGCGAAGAAGAGCTGAGTCAGGGTTGGGTGAATAGAGGCTTGATGTACAAGGAACTCAAAGACATAGAAGAATACCTGGATGAGGACGGAGTCCTTTTACCTGAGGACCTGTTCGAGTTTGAAGCCAACGAGGAGGATAAGGCCCTGAAGCAGGACCCCGACATCTCTCGTTCGGGATCAAGGTTCACCGGTGAATTACACGATAGCATCTTCGATACCATATCTGAAGGCGCGAGCAAGCCAGGGAATGATCTGGCCCCGGTAATGGTGGAGCCGACCGAGACAGAGATTTGGGAAGAGGAGACTGAGGCTGAGGGGCTTCAGCAAGCCAGCCTTAATCTGGAGGAGATGATAGATGACCCTGTGCGCATGTACCTCAGGGAGATGGGGCGCGTCCCCCTCCTCAAAGCCCGTGAGGAAAAGCAGCTCGCGAGGAATTTGGAGGAAGGGAGGTTTGTTAAGAGGATTGAGGGTGATTGGCATGATCTGCACCAAGATTACCCTACGCCGGTTGACCTCGCCATTTCCGTTCTCACCATGCTGGGCCAGGCTGCGCCGTTCATCATCGCACTTCAGGAGGAGCTGGGTCTGCCCGGGTGCCCAGGTATTACCCAGCAGATATCTGCCCCGAAATTGCGTAGCTCTATCGACGGCGAGATAGCCAAGAGCTTTCTCGAAGGGGTGGCGCTGAGGACTTCAAGCGAGTCTTATGAAACTGAAAAGACTCTGAAAGAGCTTTCACTCCTGCTCGCCATCATTCCTCAGCAGCTGCTTGAAGTGGTGGACGGCGATTGCTGCCTATCCGACCTTGCAGATATGGCTTCGAAGCCCCAATTCCGGCAGAAGCTCGAACTACTTGAAGCTGCACTGAGGGCACACTGGGACTGCACCAGGAAAGCTGGCGAAAGAGCGCGGCGGCATCTGGTGGAGGCGAATCTCCGTCTTGTGGTGAGCATCGCCAAGA
>JACUUS010000061.1 GCA_014859215.1 Dehalococcoidia bacterium
CCATTGCACAATATTCCTTGCTGCTGCCTCCCGTAGGAGTCTGGGCCGTATCTCAGTCCCAGTGTGGCTGGACATCCTCTAAGACCAGCTACCCGTCATCGGCTTGGTAGGCTCTTACCCCACCAACTACCTGATAGGACGCAAGCCCCTCCAAGAGCGCCTTGCGGCTTTGACACTGGAGTAACCTCCAGCGCATTATGCGGTATTATCCCCGATTTCTCGAGGGTATCCCCCACTCAAGGGCAGGTTACCTACGCGTTACTCACCCGTTTGCCACTATCCCGACGAATCGGAACCGTTCGACTTGCATGCATAAGGCACGCCGCCAGCGTTAATCCTGAGCCAGGATCAAACTCGCAATTTGATTTACCTTACTTAACTTCCTTCCACTATCCAATTGTTAAGGTGCTTTTGCTAACCATCAATAGTCTATGTTATTTCCATATCTTTGTCAACAATTTTGGAAGTACATTGCCCCGCTTTCACAATCTATTATAGTCTTTTGGAACTAATTGCTCCCGGCTCTGCTACCGCAGGCTCAGTTGACAACCACATTCCGCGGATGCTATCGTTAAAGTACAGTATATAACCTCAAGGGAGGCTTCATGAAAGAAAAGGTGCAGGCGGCACTTGACCAGATACGACCGCAACTACAGGCCGACGGCGGAGACGTTCAGCTTATCGACGTCACCAACGGCACCGTCAAGGTCAAACTCACCGGCGCATGCAGCGGCTGCCCGATGGCAGCCATGACTCTGAAATCAGGCGTGGAGAAAGTCATCAAGACATATGTACCCGAGGTTAAGGAAGTAATCTCGGTTTAGTTCATCTTGCCGCGAACGGGCTGTTTTAAACACCCTGCTCCAGCTCAAATGCCTTATGCAGTGTTCGCATGGCGTCGCCTACCCTGGCTTCATCGATTATGCACGTAATCCTGATCTCTGAGGTCGTTATCAGCTCGATATTGATGCCCTCATCATAGAGCGCCCGGAACATTCTGGCGGCGTAGCCGGGCGCGCTTTGTATACCAGCGCCCACAACACTCACCTTTGCCAGCTTCGTATCTGTTGAGCATTCTCGCGCTCCTACGGACCTTGCCACCGGCTCGATAACCTTCATTGCTTTGTGCATATCGCTTTTCGCCACCGTAAAAGTGAGGTCCGTGACTCTGTCTATGCTGGCATTCTGCACGATGGTGTCCACGCTGATCCCGGCCTTAGCAAGCGGTTCGAAAATGGCGCATGCGATTCCGGGTTTGTCCGGCACACCGACCACCGTCACCTTCGCAACATTCACATCATGAGCTATTCCTCGCACCTTGTTCGCAACTTCCACAGGATTCCCTCCACAGATCAAAGTCCCCGGATTGTCATTGAAACTGCTGGCAACCAGTATGGGCATATTGTAGACTCCCCCAAGCTCTACGGCCCTGTTATGCATTACCCTGGCGCCGTAGGTGGCAAGCTCGAGCATCTCTTCATATCCAATGCTTTCAAGCCGCCTGGACTCTGGGACCATCCTGGGGTCAGACGTGTACACGCCGTCCACATCGGTGTAGATTTCGCACCGCTCGGCCCCCAGGCTTACCGCCAGTGCCACTGCGGTCGTATCCGAGCCACCCCGCCCAAGGGTAGTGACATCCATTTCGTCGGTGATTCCCTGAAAACCCGCGACAATTACGATTTTCCCCTTATCGAGTTCACCTGTTATGCGCCTGGGATTGATATTGAGAATACGTGCGCGGCTGAAGACAGAATCGGTCTTGATACCCGCCTGGGCGCCGTTGAGACTTATCGCTTTTGCTCCCATCGATCTAAGCGCCATAGCGAGCAGGGTGCTGGATACTATTTCTCCGGTGGACAATAAGACGTCCATCTCGCGCTCGTCCGGGTTCTCCTCGATTCCTCTTGCCAGTTTAATGAGTTCATCGGTCGTCTTACCCATGGCGGATACAACGACAACTACCTGATTGCCGGCGGACTCCGCCCTGATAGCCCGCCGCGCCACGTTCTTGATCTTGTCGGCATCCGCCACTGAGCTCCCGCCATATTTCTGCACTATGATTGCCATTTCATAAGCTCCCTACTTCTGGACCAGCATTCTCATAAGCTCATACCCACGGTCTATGTACACTCCCGTACGCCCGGCATCGGATTCGCTGAATTTCCCTTCCTTTTCCCCGGCGAAACCCGGGCCCCACAAAACAAACGGAACCGGATCTTCGACATGTGTCCGAGCGTCAATAGGCGTGGCGTGGTCCGGCATGACCAGCATGCGCAGGCTCAATCCGGCGTCAAGGAAGCGGCCCACGATGTCGCTGTCCACCTGTTCGATTGCCCTTATCTTTTCCTCGATACATCCTCCGTGCCCGGCTTCATCTGGCGCTTCCACGTGCACCAGAACGAGTTCCAAGCGCCCGAGGGCGTCCAGCGCGCCGCCTGCCTGGCGCGCGTAGTCGTTGTCGGAACCACCCGTCACACCCTGAATATCGAGGACTTCAATTCCCGTCATCTTCGCCAGTCCCCGTAGAAGGTCGACCCCGGACGTCATCGCCGCCGAGATCCCGTAAGCCTCGTTGAAGCGCGGCAGTTGCGGAACGGTACCGCTTCCCCAGAAAAGCCATATCATTGTCGCCGGCGCCTTGCCGGACGATATTCGCGACCTGTTTACCGGATGCGAGCGAAGGACATCTTTGGACCTCTCCATCAGGTCCAGGAGAAAATCGCTTCCCGGACCACGGGGCAGGAAGTCTGCCACCGGTTTGCCCGGTATGTCATGAGGAGGTGTGCAGTCCGCCGCCAGCAATCCGGGGCGCCCTTTCACCTTACAGAGATGCCTGTAGCTCACACCAGGATAAAACCTCACCGTGTCGCTGCCAAGCTCACTCTGCAAAGCGCGGACAAGTTCATGCGCTTCGCTGTCCAGGACATGGCCCGCGCTGTAATCGAACATCATGCCGTCCTTGACGGTTACCAGGTTACATCTGAACACAACCTCATCCTTGTCAATGGGCACTCCCATTGCGGCAGCCTCAATCGCGCTCCTCCCCCTGTAGTAGATGGCAGGATCATATCCCATAATCGACATGCAGGCGCAGGCGCTCGAGGGTTCCATACCATGCGGGACTGTCCTTGCAAGCCCCAACATGCCTTCGGCGGCGAGCCGGTCCAGGTTAGGCGTTTCGGCAAGCTCAAGCGAGGTCTTGCCCCGGCGTTCCCTGAGGGGCCACCCTGATGCGCCGTCTATTATTATGACGCAAAATTTCATGACTCTGTAGAGTATATTCCTGCTTCAAATGCAATTCAAGGAGGCGTCAAAATGGTGAGCGCGGGCATGGATTTCCCGGCGCCTTACAGGGACCGGCTTATTGACATGCATGAGCAAATCGTGCAAGATAGTTACAGCGACATCAGCCGCATAGCTCCCCCTGACCGGGTATGCTCAAGGCAAACCCCGGTATCTATGTGCAGCCACACCTGACAGCATTCGTTTCTCATTTACTGTAGCTGGCAGGCATTCATGTAGTTCCGACCCATCATCAGAACGCATTCCGAGCAACCAACGGATGCTCTATCCGGTATCCATGGAAGACTGGTGGAGGAGGTGGTGCCTATGGCAAGAGCTAGCGGTCTGCTCGTCAACGGGCCGCGAGGAGGCCGTTCACCTGTAATCGCCCGGCGGGCTCAAGCAAAGAAGGAGGGATAAACATGAAATTCCTGGTATCGACGTTTAACAAGGAGACCTATACCGCATTACCCATCGACAGGTACATCGAGCTTTCGAAGCAGTCTTTCGACTTCCTCGAACAGCACAAGCGGACCGGAGAATGCGAGCAGGTCTATTTCACGCCGGACCTGCATGGCAGTATTGCGATCTGGGAGATGAGTTCGAGTGACGAGATAGTGCGCCTCATGTTCGAGAACCCGATGAGACCCTACTCGGATACCACAGTCCAGCCCCTGATAGAATCCGCTGTTGTAGCCAGGGCGCAGATGGAGTGGCTTGAGAAACTGGGCAAGAAACAGCCGGCCAGAGTGTGATAAGCTCCCGCGTTCAAGGGAGCGGGGAGAAACAAGTCCCTCCGCTCCCTTGCTCGCAACGGACCGGGTGCGGAATCCGTGAATCATGCAGCCGGTTCGAGGCCAGGCACAGTCCGATCTCCGGCTTTTCTCAGTCCGGAGCAGGCGGCCCTTGAGCCCTGTCTGTCCGTTAACGGGGCCGGTCAACGGCTCCCGTTCACTTCACCCTGGCGTTGATTTGCCCCGCGGGAAAAGCTATACTTACGGCATTCCCTCGTATAAAGAGAAGGGAGGTGAGAAAATGCCGGAAACGGAGATAGGAAAGGTAAGCACATTCTTCTCCCGTCCCGTGGTGGCCGGAATTGACCTGAAAGAAGGTCTCGCGGTAGGCGATACAATCCGGATCAAGGGACACACGACTGATCTGGAGATAACGGTGTCTTCCATGCAGGTCAATAATGTGAACGTGGAAAAAGCGAATGCCGGGGATTCCGTCGGTATCAAGGTGCCGGACAGAGTCCGGCCGGGGGACACAGTCTACAAGTTAACCTAGCCCGGGCGGTTTGCCACTCACTTCATGGATCGCTAGGCCCCCAGGACGTGACGCAGGTTCGCCATCTCTATCGCATGAAGTGCAGCCTGCGCCCCATAGTTTCCTGCTTTGGTGCCGGCTCTTTCAATAGCCTGCTCGAGAGTATCCGCGGTTACCACGCCCAGGATGACCGGGTAACCGGTTTCCAGTCCTACTCTGGCTATGCCCTTGGTAACCTCCGAGGCGATATAGTCGAAGTGCGGGGTTCCTCCCCGAATCACAGCTCCCAGGCAGATCACAGCATCATGCCTGCCCGTACCGACCATAGTCCTGGCTATGACGGGTATCTCGAAAGACCCCGGCGTCCAGGCAACCTCGATGTCTTCATCCCTGACGCCGTGCCTGGAGAATGCGTCCAGCGCACCCTCGAGGAGCCTGTTCGTGATAAAGTCATTGAACCGAGAGACCACTATGCCAAACTTGAGCCCTTCTCCCAGCAATTTGCCTGTATAGTATTTGACCACTGTGAGCCTCCTCTAGTTCTCATCCAGTTTCAGGAGATGCCCCATTTTCTTGAACTTCGTCTCGAGGTACCTCAGGTTCTGAGGATTCGGTTTGCAGATAATCGGCAAGGTCTCTACCACCTGGAGGCCGTACCCCTCAAGTCCGATCACTTTTCTCGGGTTATTGGTTAGCAGCTTGATCTTCTTGACGCCCAGGTCGGCCAGTATCTGGGCCCCTATCCCGTAATCGCGGATATCGCTCTCGAACCCAAGCGCCTCATTAGCTTCCACGGTATCAAGTCCCTGGTCCTGCAGGGCGTAAGCGCGAATCTTATTGTGGAGTCCGATCCCCCTGCCCTCCTGCCGCATATAGAGAAAAACCCCTCGCCCTTCGCCGGCAATCGCCTTCATGGCGACATCTATTTGCTCCCCGCAGTCGCAGCGCATGCTGTGGAATACATCCCCGGTCAGACACTCACTGTGCACGCGGACAAGGACCGGTCTTTCACCGTTGAGATCTCCCTTGACCAGGGCGACATGCTCGTCCGGATCGATCGCGCTCTTGTAAGCGATTGCAAGGAAATCGCCGAATCTGGTCGGCAACTGTGCTTCAGCGACACGCTGTATCAATCTCTCGTGCATGCGCCGGTAGGCGATTAACTGGGCCACGCTTACGATCTTTATGCCGTGGTCCGCCGCCATGATTTCAAGGTCCGGCAGGCGCGCCATCGTGCCGTCGTCCTTCATTATCTCGCAGAGAACCCCTGAGGGATAAAGCCCGGCTGCCTTTGCCAGATCTACGGCTGCCTCAGTATGTCCGGCGCGCACGAGTACACCGCCCTCGCGGGCCCTGAGCGGGAACATATGTCCCGGCTTTGAGAGGTCTTCCGGCCTGCTGGCTGGATCGATAAGCGCCTTAACAGTCAGTGCCCTGTCCCGGGCTGAGATGCCCGTAGTCACATTGTGCTTCGCTTCTACTGACACCGTGAATGGACTGGCAAACCTGGATGTGTTCTCCTGCACCATCATGGGGATCCTCAGCTCATCCAGTCTCTCACCCGTCATAGCTATGCAGATTAGACCCCGGCCGTGCCTGGCCATGAAGTTTATTGCCTCAGGGGTCACTTTTTCTGAAGCCATGACGAGGTCCCCCTCGTTTTCACGAGCGACATCGTCCACTATGATCAGGAACTTGCCGGCCCTTATCTCCTGGATTGCTTCTTCTATGCTTGCCAGTGCCACATCAATTCTCCATCTTCATGCGGACAGGAACCCGTGCTCGCCAAGAAACTCCCTGCTTATCCCGGATTTCCTGTCCGTACTGAACTTCTCCACATACTTCGCCATTATGTCTACTTCGATATTGACCGTATCCCCTATCCCGGCATCGTCAAGAGTCGTATGGCGCCGCGTAAACTCGACAAGTGATACGGCAAAGGCCCTCTCGTCATAATCCGTAACAGTCAGACTGACACCGTCTACCGCTACAAAGCCTTTCTCCACTATGTACCGCATTATACCGGATGCAGCCGCGACCCTCATAATCACAGCGTCTGGCTCGCGGCCCAGAGAGGTGATTCTCCCGGTCCCGTCTATATGCCCCTGGACGAAATGTCCGCCGAATCGCCCGCCCGCGGCGACTGCCCGCTCGAGGTTCACTTTCTTGCCGGGGACCAGCATACCGAGATTGGTCCGGCGCATGGTCTCGGCCATTACACTGACTGAAAAGGACTTTGCGTCTACAGTAGTAGCCGTCAGGCAAACTCCGTTTACAGCGACGCTGTCTCCCGCCACAGTCCCCTTGACAACCTCGCCAGCCGATACTGTAAGGAAGCCCGGCCCGACAAACCTGACGACCCCGACTTCCTCGACGATGCCCGTGAACATGCCGTTATCCCTGCTTTGAGCCGTTGCTCTCGAAATCCCGATAGAAGCGGCTCGGAGTCGGCTCGGCCTGGCCGTATCTCTTGCTCCCCAGGCATTCGTCTCCGTACAAATTATCCGCCGCTGTTGTGAGACGCAGGAATGAAATCTGCCCGATCTTCATGCCGTAATAAAGGGTCACCGGAAGCTTGGCTACGTTGGACAACTCGAGGGTAAGATGGCCGTGCCAGCCTGGGTCCACATAGCCAGCCGTCGAGTGAATCAGCAGTCCGATCCGGCCCAGAGAACTCTTGCCCTCAAGACGGCCGACTATATCATCAGGCAAAGTGATGCATTCCACCGTGCTGCCAAGGACGAACTCTCCGGGACTCAGAAGGAAGGGGCTACTTTCCCTGATCTGGACTATCTCGTTCAAGTCGTCGAGGCGCTTTCTAACATCGATGTAGTAGGGGTGCCGCCAGGTCTTGAAGACAAGCAGTCTATTGTCAAGATGGACGTCGACGCTGGCTGGTTGAATACAACCCGTCTTCAGGGGCTCTATGAGGATTCTCCCGCGACCGATCTCCTCTTTTATGCTGCGATCGCTGAGCACCATTAATTACTCTTCCCGTAGCTGTTAAGCATTTAATATCGTATTCTACCATCTGGCTCCAGCCCACGCAACAAAAGACCGGCAGCGATCGCTGCCGGTTGCCCCCTATGCGCCGCATAGGCGCGTATTAAACCCTGATCTGGCGCCGCCGGACCATAAACATGGTGCACACCAGTGCGAAAACCAGCGCGCCGAGTCCTATCTGAATCTCGCGCAGCGGCCATCCACCGGCGTCCGTCATTTCGCGAGCGCCGGTTACAGGCCCCGGAGAAGATGCTCCAGGGGATTCCACATCCCCACCAACCGGCGGCTCATTCTCCATGCGCCCATCGACCGTATACTCGCCGGTCAGCGTCTTGCCCGACGAACTCAGGACTCCTGCTTCTCCGTCACCTGGACCCGGCAATATTCCGGAGAAATCGCCGGCTATAAAGAACAAGAGTACGATGCACGCAGCCGCTGTTACCGGCTTCAACCATCCCCACTCACGCCTGGCTGGAGCCCGTACCTTCCCCATCTGTGTTTCTCTGACAGCGAACGATCGCGGGACCGGGACAGCCGGCATGTCATGGAGAAGGCGCACGGTCATGTTCAGCGAGTTGAACTCGGCCCTACACGACTCGCACGTTTCCAGGTGGCGCTCGATCTCCCCCTTCTCATCGAGGCCTAGCCGGCCGTCAATGAAGTCGCCGAGCATCCCCTTCGCCCTTCGGCACTGCGCCTCTTTCTTATCCCGAAACATTTCGAAAACCAGCCTCTCTATTGCTGTAGACGAAATTGAAGAGGTAAATGTTCCTTGTTCTGGAGAAGATAACCTCTGAGCCGTGCGCGGCCTCTGCTCAGACGAGATTTTACAGTGCCGAGCGAGCTTCGCGTCACCTCCGATATCTCCTCGTAGGTCAGGCCCTGGACATCGCAAAGGACAACCGCCAGTCGCTGGTCTTCCGGCAGACATCCGAGGTCCCTGAGAAGGAATGCGCCCAGTTCCTTGCGTTGAACGTATTCATCCGGCGATTCGCTGTCCTTGTCCTGGAAGAAATCGCCGGCCTGCTCTAGTAGATTATCAAGCGAGGTGTTGCGAGCCCTCTTCAGGGCCCTTAGCCGGTCATGGCACTCATTGGCTGCTATTCGCAGTATCCAGCCCTTGAAGCTGCCCCCTCTGAAGCCGGGAATAGCCCTGTAAGCAGCCAGGAACGTCTCCTGAGAAGCATCTTCAGCATCCCCGGCATTACCCAGCATGCGAAACGACACATTGAATACCAGGCCCTGGTACCGCTCCACGAGCACATTAAAAGACTCGATATCGCCGTTGCGGCTTCGCGAGATCAGTTCCTGCTCATTCATCAAACACCGCGGGAGGTAAAGTAGCCTGCTTTCAACTTGACTAAGCGTGCATGCGTTAATTATACTTGAATTGAGCCTGCGCGCTGCCCCTCATTCTAGCAGTTTCGCGTTCCGGAACATACCAGCTTGCGAGAAGAGTATGAGAACTGCTTTCCGTGAAATCATCCAGATAGTTCTCATGGCGCTGGTTGTATTCTTTGCTCTGCACTTCGTGGTCCAGAACTTCCGTATCGAGGGCACCAGCATGGAGAACAACCTGCTTAATGGGGAATACGTGCTTGTAAACAAGGCCGCCTACTGGTTCAACAGCGATCCGGTCAGAGGTGACGTGATAGTCTTCAAAGCGCCGGACCAGCCGTGGTACGACCGCATAAAGCGTGTCATCGGCCTGCCGGGAGACACAGTCGAGGTGAGACCCGATGGGTCTGTCTATGTAAATGGCGAACTCCTCGAGGAACCCTATTTGACCAACCCCGCGGGAGGACCCAGCGGCACCTGGACTGTGCCTGAAAATGAGTTCTTTGTAATGGGTGACAACCGCGGGGTCAGCTACGATTCCCGCGCGGGCGGGACCATTCCTCGCGACCACGTCATCGGCAAGGCATGGTTGATTGTATGGCCCGTCGGCCAGTGGGGCTTCGCCCCCAACTACGCCGCCGAGCTCGCTGCCGCCGGCTAAGGACAAACCTGCTCTCCCCTCACCCTGGATTGACAAGACACACACCATAAACTACAATTCTGTGTACTATCCGGGAGGCATCTTCATGAAAAGAGAACTGATGGACATCCTGGCATGTCCGCTCTGCAAAGGGGACCTAACCCTTGAAGTGCTTGAAGAAGACGAGACCGAGATCGTCACCGGGTCCCTGAATTGCGCAGCCTGCTCCCAGACATACCCGATCAAAGATACAATCCCCAACCTTCTCCCACCGGAGCTCCGCGAGTGACAGAGTCCTCACCTGAAACCCAATAGGAGGTACAAATCAGGTAATGAACAAGTTCCGCATTGGTGGTATGTCAATCTGCGCCGGCACTTTTATTCTCGCCGGGCTTTTCCTCTGGGGCATGGCAGCCGGCGAACCCTGGAGATTCTGGGCGATCGCAGTCCCGGTAATCATCTTCTTCTCGGCAGCGCTCGGAATAGCCTTCTCTATAGGCCGCTTAATGGCCTCTACACAGGTTGAGGACGCAGTCACGCCCCAGATAGATGATACGCCGGCCTCCAGTACCGACAAGTGAAGGGCCGCCTTCTCGACCAGGCCCCTGATACAATGGTTGCCCGAGTTCGCCCGTATCCACCGGAGTCTTCCTTGAAGGGCACCCGATCAGCATATTGACCGACCGCGCCGCAGGTTAGCGTTCAAGCAGTCAATTGACTCGCTAGGGCACGTACGCCGCTCTTGATTCCGGTGATTCCCACACTTCCACGCAGGTAATCCGTACCCCTGTCACCTTCCCCACCAGTTCCTCATGAACAGTCCTCGCAATATTCTCCGAAGAGGGGTTGATTTCGTCAAAGGGCGGAATGTCATTCAGACACACATGGTCAAACCTCTTCAATATCTCACCCAGACGCGCTTTCAGGTCCGTGAAGTCAAATGCTATCCCGATCTCGTTCAGACCTTCCGACTGTATACTCACAACCACTTCGAACCTGTGACCATGCACGCTTTCACACTTGCCCTGGTAGCCTCTCAGGTAATGAGCGGCGTCGAAGTGTTTTTTGACCGATATTTCATACATGCTGCCCCCATACTTCTTCCGGGTCAGGTCCCCGGTACAGCCGTACTCCCTCCCTGTGCACACCCGAAGCCAACTCCTCCACCGTTACCTTAAGCAACGGGTGGACCAGACGAGGATTAATGTCAGCCAGCGGAAAAAGTACAAACGCTCGGTCCGCTATCCGCGGATGCGGGATGGTAAGTTCCGGCAAGTTCTGGACAAGGTCGCCATAGAATAGAATGTCTAGATCAATTTCGCGCGGGGCGTCGCGAAAAGACGGTTTCCGCCCCATCGCATTCTCGATCTCTTTCACCGCGCGCAGTAGCTCGAACGGCTCGAGACAAGTCGTGCCCGATATGACAGCATTTAGAAACAGAGGCTGGTCCACATACCCGACGGGCTCAGTCTCATATACGGGAGAAGCCTTCTCGATAATCATGTGACGGGCGAGAAGCTCTCTTCCAGTCCGAAGATTACCCATCCTGTCCCCGAGATTGGAACCGAGACCCAGGTAGACCCGTGTCATGCCGGGTTTTCCGCCGGCTCCAGAGTCACCGTCCCCGTACGATGGCATCGCTCATCCTCGCGATCCGTACCATACGGCTGACGTCGTGGACCCTGACCAGATCAGCACCGTGCGCGATGCCTATGGCCACCGAAGCCGCCGTTCCCTCGAGCCTGTCATTGACCGGCAGGTGCAAAACAAGCCCAATAAAGGACTTGCGGGACGTCCCCAGCAGGACAGGGAAACCCATTTCCCTGAGTTCGCCCAATCGCCTGATTATCTCCAGGTTCTGATCCACAGTCTTGCCGAAGCCCACGCCGGGATCCATGATTATGTTCTCTGGCCTGACACCGGCCCTGAGAGCGAGGTCCACGCTCCTTCGCATGTCCTCGACCAGCTCGGGAAAGAAGTCGGTAAATGAGGCGCCTCGTTGATTCTGAGTGATGACCAGGGGCACATCGTATTCAGCGGCCACCCGCGCCAGGTCCGGGTCTTGCTTGAGTCCCCAGACATCGTTTATCATCCGCGCCCCTGCTTCCACTGCACGACAGGCTACTCCTGACTTGTAAGTATCTATGCTGACCGGGACCTTGACCCCGGCTGCAAGCGCTTCGATAACAGGAACAACTCGCCTGGTCTCTTCCTCCAGGGAGACTGGCACGTAATCGGGCCGGGTGGACTCCCCACCCACATCGATGATATCCGCCCCCTGCTGGGCCAGTTCCTTACCTCGAGCTATAGCCTGCTCAACATCCGGCGTGCCGTCACCCGAAAAAGAATCCGGGGCAACATTCAAAACCCCCATTATGTACGTGCGTGAACCCCATATGAACTCTACGGGCCCGATCCTGGTTCTGCTTCGCTCCATAGCTTTAAGATTATAGCACAAGCTGGCTTTCGCGTTGCCCGGCACTTTACTAACTGAAGCCGTTTGTGGTAGAATCCGAAGCCGGGAGGCACT
>JACUUS010000263.1 GCA_014859215.1 Dehalococcoidia bacterium
TTAGACTAGCAAACGAGGGGCATAAGTGTCAACAAGAACCGTCCATCCAGGAGACGATGGGCCGGACGTGATTTCGTGAGAGCAGCTGCGAAGTGCCGGATTGGAGACGCTACATGAACCTGACCACGGCTCTGCCCAGTACAGGTGACACAAAGTATCGCATGAAGGGCAAGAAGGCAGCGGTGTAGCGTCTTGCCAGCCCGCCCGTGTAGTCTGCGAGGTAATCCCTGAAGGTCTTTCTCTGGAACCTCAGAAGCTGCTGAGACTTGCTGGTATCGTACCAGTCCAGGTAAGAAGGCTCGCGGGTGAACTTCGTTGGAGGCGGGACTGGAAGCCCCATAACTCCGAGAATGGAGCCCAGCATATCCCGATAGTACATCCGCTGCTCAGGTCCGCCGCTTATTATGAGTGTCCTGCCCTTGACCAGGTCAAAACCCCTTACCGCATTCACAATCGCCACGGAGAGGTCGTCGGGATGGCAGAACTCAACCCGGTTGTCCAGCGAGATCGTATACATTCGCTTCAAGTCGCTCAGCTCGAAGGCGAAGTACATCACGGCTGTCAGGCGCAGGATCAGGTAGTCGATCCCTGAATCCTTGATGAGTTCTTCTGCTTCCAGCTTGGTCTTGCCATAGACGTCGAATGGTCGCGGTTCGTCTTTGTCCGGCGAGAGCGGTTCGCTGGCATCTGGACGAGGCCCGAACACAGCTACAGAAGAAGTAAAGACAAAGGGAATTCTCTCCCCTTTTTCACGTATTATATCCACGATAGTCCTGGTGCCGGCTACGTTCACTTCCCGGGCCAGGTCCGGTTTCACCTCGCTGCGCGGCGGTAAAACCGCGGCCATGTGGACCACCCCATCGACACCGTCCAGAGCTTGCCTCACCGATCCAGGCCTGGTGACATCTCCCCAGCACACTTCGGCCTTCCCCCTGAGCTCTGAGATACACTCCCGGTTCCGCGAAGTATCCAGATCAAAGACCCGCACCTCGAAACCGCTATCGAGCAACTTCCTGCAAACGCTTATTCCCAGACGCCCTGCTCCACCCGTTACAAGCACACGCATTCTTTCCTCCTCGCGCTCCCCTTCGGGCAATCATACCCGGCCAGCCACCGCTCGGGGCAGCCATAAGTCAAGACTGCCTTTGGCGGACTTATGTTCCCTCTTCATTATTCGACAACCTGATCCAGACAGGAACCAGGGATCTAAACCTGAATCCGGGGATATCGGCGCCCATAGGCTGTGTGACTATTGTCGATTGCCCGCTGCGAACCCGAACTGTAGCGTATTTGCCTCGCGCGTAGTATATCCGCACATCATCCTCATCATCCGGGTGAATCTGCACGGAGAATATGTAGGAGCCATCGCGCAACCGGGCTCCCTGGGAACAGACTTTGTATCCCCAGTAATGGCGCCTCGTATTCTCAACATATATGTGCGGGTAGATAAACCTGTTCCCCGGTTTTCGTTTCAGGCTAAACGTGAGATTCGACCAGGCTCTGCGTTTACCAGGCTCCCCCGGGGCATTCATGCCGGCTATTCCCCCGCGAAGGAATCCACGAACAAGGCGGAAAACCTCGTCATCCTTGTTTGAAACGCGGTTAATGTTACGGTGTGACCTTTTTACACCGGCGAAGCAGTATTTCCGCGCGATGGAACCGTCGGGGTTGCACTTCACCAGGCTGGCGGAACTCATTTCAATCAGACCATCCGTCTTTCCCCAGGCATACCCTCCGATCGAGGCAAATTCGGGCACGGTGGAGCTTTCGGCGTTTGTGTTCAGGTCCCAAAGCAGCCTGCTATCAGGCCTGAGCTCCAAACCGGCCCTGGGGACCATTCTTTCCGGCCAGCTCAGACTCAATGGCTCAAAGCGCATCGTACCCATGTGCGGGGTAGCGACAGTCAGCAACCTGTCCACCTTCGCCGCGGCACCGTCGGCTATACACTTGCGGGCTATAATACCTCCCAGGGAGTACGCGATTATTGAGCATCTCGGT
>JACUUS010000264.1 GCA_014859215.1 Dehalococcoidia bacterium
GTTTTCCCTCATACGGCTTTCCGACAACCTTCACCATGCGGCATGCAAGGCTGTATTCCGCCCTCGCCCCGGTGGATAGAAGTACGTCACCCCGCTTCGCCGCAGCCACGCCGCAAACGCCATCGGCGTAAGCTTTCCCCGCGCCCCTTGCCGACCTTTAAGGAACTTCCACAGCCGAAGTCTCACGTACCGGTCCAGGTCCGCAAGCTTTTTCGTGGAGTTCCCCACGCGGAAATAGTTGCGCCATCCCCGGATCACCCGGTTCAGGCCACCTATCAACTCCGAAAGACCCATCCGGAGCCTTCTCCGCTCGGTCTGTTCCCAGACCCTGGCCCGAGCGGTCCGCATGGCCTTCGCTCCCGGCCATGCGTACGGGGCCAGGCGTCCGGTGCGCTTCGACGGCTTCTTGCGGAAGTGAAATCCCAGGAAGTCAAAACCCTCCTCCTTCATCGAGACGATGAGCGTCTTGTCCGGATGAAGGGAAAGCTTCAGCCTCGTAAGGATCCCCCCGATGATCCGTCGCGCCTCTTCCGCCTCTTCCTTCCGGCGGCAGACGACCACGAAGTCATCGGCGTAACGATAGAGCCGACCCACCTCCGCGTGCCGGTGCTGCCATAGGCTATCCAGAACGTGCAGATAGATGTTGGCGAGCAACGGGCTGATCACGCCGCCCTGTGGCGTCCCTTTCGGGGTGGGCTGCCATTTTCCTTCTTCCACCACTCCCGCGGAGAGCCACTGGCGGATCAATTTGAGCACCCGCCGGTCGCTGATGCGGCGTTGCACAAGGCGCAGCAGTTGGTCATGATCGATGGTATCGAAGAAGCTCTTGATGTCCGCATCCACGACCCACCATCCCGTAACCAGCGCGGCTTTCACCGCACCCACCGCCTGACCCGCATTCCGCCTCGGGCGGAATCCGTAGGAGCAGTCCCGGAAACTGGCCTCGAACACCGGCTCCATGACGAGCCTTGCCGCCTGCTGAACCACACGGTCACGAACCGTGGGAATCCCCAGCGGGCGCTTTCGACCGTCCGGTTTCGGAATGTACACCCGCAGAACAGGCTTCGGGCGGTACACCTTCTCCTTCAGGTCCTTGGCAAGCCCGTCGAGGAAGCCATCTGCGCCTTCGCGTTCGACATCCTCGATGCCGATCCCGTCGACGCCTGCGCTTCCTCCGTTGGCTCGTACTTCACACCAGGCCCGCCACAGAACGTCGGGCCGGACGAGGCGGTCATACAGGGCATGGAACCTGCGGTTCCTGTTCCTTTTGGCCGCCAGGTAGAGTCTGCGCTGGAGTTGTCGTGATGCGTCGTGCTGGTGGGGTTGGCCCTTCCGGGCATGCACCGTCACTTACCTCCCCGCTGGACTTGGTTGAAGCAGAGGCCCTTCCCTCCGACGCGGTTCTGTTGTCAGCGCCATCGACGGTACTATGGCCCCCTCCGACTTCTCACGCGGCGTCCCCCCGGACTTCGCATTCACGTGCTTATACCGGGAGTCTCGAAGGATGTGGGCCTTCGACCGCGCGAGACCTCCCTTGTTGCGCTGCCAGCTTTCCCGACATTCCGTTCCCCATACGCCGGGGAGTTCTTCGAGGCTGCATCTCCAGAATCTTCGCCTCTTCCGTGGCCTTCGCTTTTGCTGAGAAGCTCGGCTCTCCCTTGTCCCTTTCGGGTTAACATGACGACGCTGCAGGATTCCCTTGATGGTACGGACTGCCGGTTTGCACCTCCTTCTCGGAGGGATACTCCGCTTCGCCACCCACGGTCGCCCGAAAGCAGCGGGAGCCTGCTACGTGGCTCTCTGGCGATTACCACGACCGGACTTGCACCGGTAAGTTGACAGCACCATCAAGGCGCACCAGCCTGTTGTTAGCTGGCAATTATTTTAAGCAGCTGGTTCCCAGTTTATAGATAAACGTCTTCCGGTAGCAGCACAATCACGAAGATACATATTTATTTACGTCTGAT
>JACUUS010000265.1 GCA_014859215.1 Dehalococcoidia bacterium
GGGCTCAGCCCTGCGAACAAACACGCTACTTCATTCACATTTATACCACAAGGTAGGCTTCGCTTTCGCTCGTGAAATACCGGGGTGTGGTGGAACTATCCACGGATCGGGATAGGACGGGAGTTAATGACCGAGGTCGAATTACAGTTTATAATCAACAACAACTTATCCGGGGTTCTGGCTTTGCGAGTCGAACAAATCAGGAAAGGGTGAGGAAATGAGCCGCTGTTTCATGCTCGTACTTATTATCGTTCTCGTTTTCGCCGTCCCGGCTTGCAGCAGCCAGGGTGCCGAACTCAAGTCTGCCATAGAGCGGGCCGTAATGAAGACGAGCGAGGCGCAGTCATACCGGGCGGAAGGCAGTTCCGAGTCCATCACGGGCAGTGTAAAGACGTTTTCTACTTCATTCAAGACCGAAGTGGCCGCAATTGACCGTATCTATTCAAAGACCACCGGAGATTCCACCTGGCAGGAAGCTGTCAAGGACGGCGAGCGATGCTATTTCCGGGAACGAGAGGGTGGGCCCTGGAGGCCATGCGCGGAAGAATTGGAAGAGGGATATTATCGGATGATTGCAGGGGTGCCAAAATTCGAAACACCCATACCGGGAGTGTTCAATTTGCTGGCGTTTATTAAGAATATCCAGGAATTGGGCCAAGAATATGTCGGCGGCGCCCAGTGTACGCGATACCAGATGGAAATCGATAGGAAGGCTGTTTCTCGCGAGTTGGCAATGCCGGAATCCCTTCCGAAATGGCTAAGCATAGTACAGATCTGGATCGATGAGGAGGACTACATTCGCAGGATGGACGTTAAGACCGGCATCCCTGCCACCGCCGAACATGGCGAAACCCTCATGAATAGTACAATCGTATTCTATGACTTCGGTGAGGATATAGAGATTACCCTGCCCGAGGTGTAACCGTCTTTCAAGCATGCCTCTTAACCGCACGCCGACCCAACCTGTTTCAGGCCGGCCGTGCAGGCGGTGGGGGCGGCCCATTCAACCCACCCCAACCTTCTCCCAGTATTGGAAGAAGGAGTTCGCTTTTGCGATGAGCGCGCAAAATTGGGGTTACCTTGCCCCCTGCTATAATGGGCGGGCCTGAGCTATCTCGCAGCTTCCCACTGGACGCACCTGGCTTCTTGACAGCGTTACCACTGTAACTCTCTCACCGGCAAGAGTCATAAACTCGACTTCATACCCAGCGCCGTCGTGCAGTAGCACAACTGTTCCTACGTCGCCCTTCTTCAGCCGGTGCTCAGGCAAGTCAACGGTCAGTACGACTGTGTCAAGCTCTCTAATCATGAAAGGCCACCTGGCAAAGGATAGACCGTCACCAATCGCGGGCGGGTATCCACTTTGTCTACGAACCAGACGACTCGCACAATTGGAGCACGATTGTCCGGCGTTCTCAATTTACCCTCTACAATGTAACGGGTCCCAAACGCGGTGTCATCCACTCGCACCACGTTGCGGTGCTCTGCATGCGCCTCCACAGCTGAGGCCATGAGCTCCCAGGATTCGGCATTGAATCCAAAACGCTTGAAGAATGCCGCCTTATGCCGCCCGTACGGATGCGGTGTGGACAAAAGGTATCCCCTTATGCTTGCCTCAGGGAACGGCCCCTTGCCTGTTAGGCAGCCTCATCTTCCTCCGGGCACTCTTCTCTAGGCGATACAGACGTAATACTAGTCAGGCCCTGCTAAAGAGTCAACTTAAAGATGCAGCGCGGTTGTACAACGATGAATCGCGTTCAGTGTTAGACCTTCTCAGCATCGCCGTGGTCGCCCATTTTACCCGCATTATGGGCCCTAGGGCCCTGTTCACGGTACAGGGCCTCGTCCTACACTTGGTCTTGCGTTTATTTACGCTAGGTTTGCGTAGAGTAAGCGCTAATGAAGTTGAACGGAGGTAGCACGTCTTGAGACTATGACTGCAGCTAACGCGCTGAAATGGGAATC
>JACUUS010000266.1 GCA_014859215.1 Dehalococcoidia bacterium
ATAATGTCCCAGAAGTCCGCACGGCGGTTTTCAACGGAAGCTGGGATTGCATGTTAAACTATATGTGCAGTCGGTCTCGCAAGCCAGGGGGAACCGATGAAGCTGATGTTACCGCGGTAAGGGCCTAGAGGAGGACGCAGATGCCTAAAGAGATTCTATTCCTGGTGGAAGAATCGCCCGAAGGAGGGTATGAGGCCCGGGTCCCGGGCTGCTCCATTTATACACAAGCCGAAACATTGAACGAGATGAAGAAAATGGCCGTAGACGCTGTCCGCTGCCACTTTGATGAAGCCGAAATGCCCCGGCTCATTCGCCTCCACGTGGTGAGGGAGGAGGTCATTGCGGTTTGAAGCTGCCCAGAAACTTAAGCGGCGAGGACCTGGCGAGGCTGCTCGGACGCTTGGGCTACCAGGTGGGCCGGCAGACGGGGAGCCATATGAGGCTCAATACGGCTGAGGGAGAGCATGGTGTCACCATCCCCAGGCACGGCACCCTCAAGGTGGGAACTCTCAACAGCATTCTCAAGGATGTAGCGGAGCATTTGAAGGTAGACAAGGAAGAGCTGATTCGGGAGCTCTGGAGCGATCGTTAGGGGTTGAGAACCGACTTGAAACGGCACAGGGCTATTCCTACGCACCATGATCTTCCTAACTCCAAGTGCCGCCGCTTATTTATTGCTCGACAAATAGAGTTCCAGTTTCGACATCCGGAATGCAATGTTTGACAGCGTTCAACCGCGTCCGCGTGCCTCCGTTGTGAACCGGATTCAGCCGATAGTATAATCGTAGTTGATGAAGACGGCCGACTTCGACTACGTACTGCCTCCCGGATTTATCGCGCAGACACCGGCCGAGCCGCGGGACCATTCCCGGCTGATGGTCCTCTCAAGAAATGGCAGCCTGCTGGAGCACCGCCGTTTCCATGATCTTTGCGGCTACCTTCGAGATGGGGACTTGATTGTGTGCAACGACAGCAGGGTGATCCCGGCGCGTCTCCTGGGAAGCAAGGCTGGAACCGGCGCAAGGGTTGAGGTCCTGCTGCTGCGGCGACTGGAACCGGGGGTCTGGGAAGCGCTGGCGAGGCCGGGACGCAGGCTGAAGCCGGGCTCGATTATAGAGATCGGGGAGAGTCCGGACCTGAGAGTGGAGGTCATTGAGAAGCGCGCGAACGGCTCATTTGCTGTCGAGCTGCCCGACGAGGACGCGATCGACAGCGCCGGTATGGTCCCCCTTCCTCCCTATATCCGCGAGCCTCTGGCCGATGCGGGCAGGTACCAGACGGTGTTCTCGCACATCAAGGGCAGCGTGGCGGCGCCGACGGCGGGACTGCATTTCACTCCTGAACTGATGGACCGCATTCGCAAAAAGGGTGTGCATTTTGCGTTCATAACCCTTCACCTTGCGCTGGACTCGTTCAGGCCCGTGCAGGCAGAGGACCCGCTCGATCACGTAATCCACAGCGAAGCCGGCGAGATAACGGAGGAGACCGCAGACGCGATCATGCGGGCCAAACGCGAAGGCAGGCGGGTGGTCTGCGTGGGGACCAGCTCGGTAAGGATGGTGGAGCATTCGGCAAAGCTCAACGGCGGTGTGGTAATGCCCTTTGCCGGGTGGGTCGACCTGTTTATCGTGCCCGGCCATCGCTTCCATGTTGCCGACGTGATGGTGACCAATTTCCACCTGCCCCGTTCGACGCTCCTCATGCTGGTGTCCGCCTTCGCCGGCAGGGAACGCATCCTCGACGCCTACCGCGCCGCTGTTGAGAATGGCTACCGCTTCTACAGCTTCGGCGACGCCATGCTGATTCTGTAAGGCGAATCCGTTCCGGGCAGGTCACCGCCAGGTCACAGACCCGCACAATATCGTCAGAGCGCCCGCCGGGGGCTTCTATTGACGCAGTATAACAATCTCGATGTGACTGGGTCTCGCGATGGCG
>JACUUS010000062.1 GCA_014859215.1 Dehalococcoidia bacterium
GCACTTGCTCATGTCTCGTTCGATAAAGGGGTTGACTTCTTCGATGGTCGCTACTTGGGGAATCCTGTAGAAATCAGTGAGCCCGATTCCCATGTCAGAGGATATCTTGCGGAGCTCGCAGCGGTTACCCTTATCGCAGACCAGGCACGAGTCCGGATGACTGGCAAGCATAAGGCTTACTATGCTCTTGCGCCTTTCTATTACCTTTGGTGAATCCGTCCTTATATTCATCCCGGCTTCAATAGGAGTCACACAGGAAGCGGCAAGTCTGCCCGTGCGCTCATCCTCCACCAGGCAAATACGACATGCACCCACCGGGACCAGGCATGGATCATGGCACAGGGTCGGTATTTCAACTCCGGACTCCTGTGCCAGCTCAAGTACAGTCATTCCGGGGTGACCGCTTACCTCCCTGCCGTTCAGAGTGATGGTTATCGCTTCCAAATTTCACCCCCGTTGCAGTTCTTTGTCTGCCCCGCCCCGGTTGTCTAGCTCAAAGACCGGATCGCTGTCAGTAGTTGAGTGCTCGCGCTCTTCTTGGGGATGAAGCCGTATGCTCCGACCTGTGTGCTGGCCAGGACATTCTCTTCATCGTCGTACTGGCTCAGCATGAGCACCTTGGTCTTTTCGCAGTCCCTGGCTATGTGCCTCGTAGCTTCCAGCCCGTTCATGCCGGGCATCACTATGTCCATAAGCACGATATCAGGGGATAGCTGCCGGGTCTTCTCCAGGGCATCCTGCCCGTCCACCGCCTCGCCCACGACCTGTATATCTTTCTGCACGCCGAGCAGTGCGCGGATTCCCTCCCTGATGATCGCGTGGTCGTCCGCTACCAGCACCCTGATTCTGCGCGTGGTCTTGTCGACCATCTTCTCGAACAGGGGAAGCATAGACTCCGGCGCCAGGGGCTTGACCAGGTACTCCTCCGCCTGGAGCTGGAGACCTTCGGCCTTTCTCCAGCCTCTGATCAGCCTGTCCTCCTCGGGCGCATCGACCACGATCATGGGTACATTGTCAAAGGGAGGGGTCTGCCTCAGCCATTGATGAAGCAGGAAGGCATCGCCCCGGGGCATTATGGTGCCTATGAGGACCGCGTCTGGTTTCTCAGCCCAGACCCTCTGTTGTGCTTCTGTCCTGCTCGAGGCTACCGTGACCTGGAACAGTCGTGCTTCCAGCACGGCACGGAGATGTTCTGAGAACTGCCGTTCATCATCTACAATCAGGATCTTTGTCATGCTTTCCATCTTCTTCCTCCCTCTCTTTCCTTATGAAAAGGACTTAGTGGGCCAAGTATACCCCGCGGAATTGCATCAGGAATGCGTTAATCACCCCAATTAGGGTAGGGGATTCCCCTTGGTTTGGCGGGGGAAGTACCCTCGGATGTGGGGTGAGTCGCCCGGTCCAGCATCCGCCATCAGCAAGACGAAGCTAACCCAGGAGAACGCGGGAATGCACCAAGGCCGGCATAATCTGCTGGAGCCGACCACGCAACATAAGCGTTGTGCAGGATCATTGCGTTTGTCAAAGCGGCTTACAGATTATCTCGTGAATATGTAGATTGGCCAACTTGTTACTGGGCGCGGCTGTAGCCACCACGGCCGTATCCGCTCCGCCTCCGGTGCCGGCCACGACAATGACCTTCTCACCCTGCTCGATCAGCCCGCCGTCACAGGCCATTAAGACAATCTCAACGCAGACCTTGATTCCCTGACAGAAGACCCGGAGAAGCGTCGCCATGACCCGGGGTGTTCTCACCCCATACAGATCCTCGGTATGAAACAGCATTGTCCCGAAATGGACTCGGTGACCATTCCTTTGAAGCTCGCTCACCAGTTCTTGGGGGAACCTTTGCCGTTCTCCAAAGCCAAACTGGTGAGGAACGACCACCAGGCGCAGCCCTGACTCACCGAAGGCAGCCGCAGCGGCTCGAGCAGTATCCCCCCGCGTAGATGCCAGGATGATCTTGGCAATCACTCTTGCCTGCGCCCTTTCCTTGACCAGTTTCAAGACTTCATCTGTGTTCTCCTTGCCTGCCGTTTCAAAATAGACGACTCTTTCTTCCATTCTTCAGACAGACCTCTCGTTGATATTATGTTCCGCCTGTCATGTCTCACGCGGAGCAGTTAGAGCCTTGTTGTAGTCCTCGGCCACCTTCCTAAAGTGGAATCCCGACACAGATAGACTTATTGATACGGGCAGGCGCTGCGGGCATTTCAGAAGGGTCAGGCCGAGAAGTCTCCAGAAATGCCGTCTTTCTTTGTCCATGATGCCCAGAAACCACAGGGCCTTAGCTAATGAAAGGAGATGAGAGAGCCGCAACCGGGATACCCCCGTTGTTTTCCGGGGCCTGTATTCCTTAAGGAAGGTAATGACCCGCTCGCAGTAATTCGGGGGCGCATAAATGGTATCCAGTACATGCCTGTAGCCGTTGATGAGTGTTTCATATGGCATGTGCGGAATGAAATTAATGGAGAAGTCCGTATTGTCCCCTGACATATCCTTCAGCAGGCGGTTTTCCCGCTTCAGACGCTGATAAAGCTTCGTCCCCCGGGGGGCGTTCAGCAGGCTGACCATCGCAGTAACGACACCCGTCTTCTGGATGAAGTCTATCTGGCTCGCAAATATCGAAACCGGATCGCTATCGAATCCCAGCACAAAGCCCCCCTGTACCTCAAAGCCGCGGTTCTGAATCCTCTTGACTGAGGCAGCCAGGTCGCGATTCATATTCTGCGGCTTGTTACACTCGACCAGACTGTCAACATTGGGAGTCTCGATGCCAATGAAGACCCGGTTAAAACCAGCCTCAGTCATCAGGTCCATTAGCTGTTCATCGTCGGCGAGATTTATCGATGCCTGGGTGAAGAACGTGAAGGGGTACCGCTTCTCCCTCGACCATTCGATAATCGCCGGCAAGACCTTGTCCTTCAATTCCTTCTTATTGCCGATAAAATTATCGTCAACCACAAACACGCTGCCCCGCCAGCCGTGACGGTACAATGAGTCCAGTTCCTCCACCACCTGCTGTCCGGCCTTAGTCCTTGGTTTACGTCCGTTCAGTATGACAATGTCGCAGAAATCACAGTCGAAGGGGCAACCTCTCGAATATTGGATGCTCATTGCCGAGTAGTGCTTCATGTTTAGAAGCGACCACAGAGGCACAGGAGTATTCGTTATGTCCGGCCGCTGGTCAGATGAATAGACCTGCTTAGGACACCCTTCCGCCAGGTCGGCCAGGAAAGGCGGGAGTGTGATTTCGGCTTCATCCAGTACAAAGTGCTCCACCCCATCAAACTCTTCGTGTGCAGTAGTGAAAAGCGGGCCGCCGGCAACTATCCTGGCATCGAGACTCTTACACCGGGCAATGATTTCCCTCGTCGAATTCACCTGCACCGCCATAGCGCCGATAAAGACGTAATCAGCCCATTTGATATCTTCGGCGCTGAGAGTGCTTACATTCATGTCTACCAGCCTTTTCTCCCACTGGGCGGGAAGCATGGCGGCGACAGTCAATAGTCCCAGAGGCGGGAAATTGGCCTTTTTGGATACGAACTTCAAGGCATGCCTGAAACTCCAGAATGTATCAGGATACTGTGGATATACAAAAAGTATTTTCAAAATTCCTGTCCGCCTATGAAGATTAACTTTATCAGAGCCTGATTCATAAACTGTTTTTAGAAACTGGAGCAAAGCCGGGGCCAGCTTCGGACAACACTTGATGAAACGGGCTCATTAGTCAGTGAAATTATAACACCTGCGGAAGGGATTGCTAATGTCCCGGCCCGCAGGTAACGGGATCTTCCTTGAGCCGGTATTCCAATATCAAGCATTGTATGACACCAGGCTTCCTCGCAGTTCAGAACCAACGAGAGCAGAAGTGACCGAATTTGGGGTAAGACCGCTCTCCTGCTTTTGCTGGATAATGAATGGTATAGTTTTGAGGGGGGTTACAACGGCATTCTTGAAAGAAATCAGACCATGGCTGCCGTCTAGCCTGGCTGTACCTTTGCCATAGCGGCCGCATGGCGACCGGCAATCATACCGAAGACCATAGCCGGCCCGATTGTCGATCCTGGACCAGGGTAGGTACGCCCCATGACCGAGGCTGTGTTGTTACCTGCCGCGTAGAGACCCCGAATGGCCGAGCCATCCTTGCGAAGCACACGCGCATGCTCGTCAGTAAGAAGTCCGCCCATGGTGCCCAGATCGCCCGGCCAGATCTTCAAGGCATAGAAAGGCGGGATTTCGATTGGGCCGAGGTTGGGATTCGGTTTGACGCGCGGGTCGGAGTAGAAGCGATCGTAGGCGCTTTCCCCCCGACCGAAATCTTCATCCCTCCCGTTCTTTGCGAACTGGGAGAACCGCTTAGCGGTGGCCACCAGACCAGCCTCGTCGATGCCCATCTTGCGGGCGAGCTCCGGGAGCGAGTTGGCCCTGGTGATGAAGCCTTCCTTATACGCCGACTTCGGAGTAATACGCGGCATCATCGTCATCGCAAGCAAGTAGTATTTGCGATGCCGTGAATCAAGAATGAGATATGCTGGAACCGCCGGCACAACCTTGTTGCGTTCGTACTGTTGCTGGCCACAGGCAACGTAGGACTGTGACTCGTTCATGAATCGCCGGCCTGAGATGTCAACTATCATGCTGTAGGGCAAGGAACGCTCGAAGAGTACCGGCACGGGACCGCTCCTGGGCAAGAGCGCCGGCATCCACCAGGCTTCATCCATCATATCGACTGCAGCTCCGACGGCAATACCGGCCTGGATACCACCCCCTGTATTGCCGGGAGCGCCCAGTGTCCATTCGGTGGAGATTGGATGTTGCTGGTATCGCTGGCGCATCGCATCGTTGTGTTCAAAGCCGCCCGCAGCGAGTACGACACCATGCGTGGCCCGGATACGTATGTTCTTGCCTCCCTTTTCGGCCATGGCACCGACAACAGCATCACCATCCGTTATCAGACTCACTATCGGGGTCTTGAGCCAGACAGGGACGGATCGATCGAGCAAGAGCTTAAGCAACTGGCCGATCAACGATCCGCCCATGGATACGCGTTGCTTGCCAAACAGCCTCCACAGAATTGTGCGCCTGCCGATAATGTCCACCACCACAGTGAAGAATGCGCTCCAGGTACGCATCACAAGGGTGAGCTTGCTGGCTTCATAGGTATGCATTGGCACCGGAATTGCGTACACCTTGTCTTTCCACTGCTTGCCAAGAGAGCGCAGGTCAAACAGATCGCCTTCCACGCAACGACCGTCGGCACAACCCCCGGAACACTCCGGATAATAGTCCGGGTAACCGCGCGCATAGATAGCTTTGAATCCCAGACCCTCGAGCCATGTCACAAGCTCGGGAGCGAGCTTGATATAGGCCTCGCGACGTTCTTTGGAACTCGCAGGCCCTTTCTCCGGTATTATTTCATCGAGATAAGTCAACGCGGCCTCACAGGAATCTCCGCCTGCCTTCATATACGGATTGTTCGGGATCCAAAAACCGCCTCCCGACCTGGCAGTGGACCCCCCGACCTTGTCCATACTCTCCAGGACAATCACTTCGCACCCCGCATCACGAGCAGCTATCGCCGCCGTCAAGCCTGCGGCCCCCGATCCTGCGACAACAACGTTTGTTGTGTGTTCAAATTCCATTAATCCATCCAGCATTCGCGGGCGGTCTCAAAAAGAACTGCCCGCCTGTTGCCCTGCTTGTCGTGGCCTGGCTCGTTCAGAACCAGCGAGATGAGTTTCTGTGACACCGATCAAGGCCGGTTCTGTATTTCCTTTGACCAGTGAGATATCTTTTTCCACTTCGTCTTTTCATGGAGGCGCGTGCTGTGCTCTTCCCTTGAGGCCAAATAGGTCAGCTCATTTTGTAGCTTTCGGTAATTCTCCAATCTTGCAGGATCCAATTCACCACGATCGATAGACGCTTTTACTGCACAGCCTGATTCAGCGTTGTGGCTGCAGTCGTTGAAGCGGCATCTTCTGGCTAACGTCTCAATGTCGGAAAAGGTGCCTTGGAGATCTTCGTCACCAGCCCACATTTGGATTTCCCTCATTCCGGGCGTATCAATTACCATACCACCAGCAGGAAGAAGAATAAGCTCACGTTTGCTTGTAGTATGCCTGCCCATACGGTCATTATCTCGCACTTCACCGATTTTCTGCTTTTCGACGCCAAGTAATGCATTAATAAGCGCGGACTTACCGACTCCAGAGGAGCCAAGGAAAGCCACTGTATGCCCTCTTGCTAAGTAGTTCCTTAATTCATCCAATCCGATTCGTTCTTTGGCGCTGACAGGGTGAATGGATATGCCCGGAGCAACAGCCTCGACATCCCGGATACGAACAACGAAGTCCGGGCACAAGTCCACTTTATTAAGAACAATAACCGGAGTGGCTCCGCTGCTCCAGGCAAGCGTTAGGTAACGCTCAATCCTGCGAAGGTTGAGATTTCTACCACCATCAAGACTACTGACAATGAAGACAGTATCTACATTGGCGGAGACAACCTGTTCTTCAGTACGTTCCCCCGCTACTTTTCTGGAAAACCTGCTTTTCCTCGGTAGCACGGCATGTATTGTCCCCTTCTGCTCCTTAACCAGCGGTCTGATGACCACCCAATCGCCAACAGCTGGATACATGTTCCCTACCCCGGCGCGGTATCTCATTTTGCCTGCCATCTTGGCGGTTAATTCGCCGTATTGGCTATGTACTTGATATGAACCCTTAGACTCGGAAATGACTCTGGCCGGCACCGAACCAGGTAGCTTCATTAACTCGAAGTGTTCCTCAAAAAAGGAATTCCAACCTAACTCTCTAAGAAGCTGTATTGGGCCATCGTTCATAGTTACCACCATGGTACGTAGCGGCTTAGATATCTGCACCCCTCAGCAAGAACCAGGTCAATGATAAGCCTGACTCAGATGACATACGAAGCCCCTCATTCGTTCAGTTGTTGCTGCTCTATTCCTCAAATCCCGAGGGAGGGGGGCGAAACGTTCTTTGTTATGCTTGAAACTTCCCCTGATCGCTTCTTGCGGGATGGAGCGAGATTGAACAGAACCGAGCATTGTCCTCAAGTCCTGTCACGATAGTACAGCACGCGATCAGTCATCGTCCGGCTCTCGGATCACGATCCTGGGTTCCTCATGAACCAGTTCCTCCGGTACAAATGTGATCCTCATTCCCCAGCCGGCATAGGTGGTTAGAAGCCGACCAAAATCAACGAGCGAAAGCTCGTGGTCATCGATATGAATAATCGCCTCCCTATCCGGGCCCCTGTCATCTATCACGCAGCGCAAGACATCTCCGCGTGGTGTCCATTGTCCGCTAGCTTTTGAGTACTTGATTTGAGGGTGCCCTTCAGGTATTTCAATAGCGACGTTCTCGTATTCTAGCAAGAGTTTCTCTTGTATCCTTAGATTGTGATTATGGCGGTCCAGAATTTCCTGGTCTGCCATAATTGCCACCTCAGGTCCGATTTGCAGATGCGTTCTCCAGACATCAGGCTCAACATACTCAATGACTCCGCACTCCCCTTCCCGAGATATCCTAACCTGATTCAGGGTGGCTATGTATGGTTTCTTCAAACGCATGATTTGATCCCCCCTCAGGCATTTTCGTAGAGGTCTTTTCATGATACCATACCCGCGCCTGGACTCGCCATGACAGTACGACTCCATTAACGGGCCAAGGAATACTGACCGCGAGTACTATCTGACTATCCCGAATTCGATGATATGACTATTCACATTTGCACGGGGGGTATGATAATGTTCAAGCTTACATGCGTGTACCTGATGGTACCTTGTTGATGTCATTTTAGGTCTGGAGGAACGGAGGCCGTGCGTAGCCGCTGACGAGAAGACAATAAGAGCGAAGCCTGCTTGTCTTTCATCACTGATCGCAAGAAGGTTGAGGACCATCTTCGGCAGAATGAGCACCAGTACCGGCTGCTGGCGGAGAACATGGCTGACGTCATGAGGATAATTGACCTGGATATGAGGCTGACCTTCGTTAACTACGCCTTCGATAAACGCCTTCTGGTTACACCGTAGAGGAGACTATGGCTAAGAGAGGGAGTATCAATCTGGCTCAGGCAGAATTCCCTTCTTGCCGCGTTCCTGTAGCCGGATTGTCCAGCAAAATATTGATATGAAGGCACAAACAGCCGTGCGGGTAGGACTAGAAGCTTCTGTCCCGGGGAAAAATATGGAGGTCGATACGGCATGCGTCTCGTTTTGCTATCGCTATCAGTGATTCTCATATTGATGGCAACTTTCGCCGGCTGCGGAGGCGAAGACAAGGATCCCTTCACAACACCTCCGGCTGGTGGGAATACGACTGTATCCCGTGATTCCCCCAGGATAGCAAGCTGGCTGGCGAAGAAGGACCAGATAATCGAAAGCGGCAAGCCATATGACCTGGTGATGAGTGCCCTGTTCATGCCCGATGAGGCGGAACACATCAGGAACGCCAACCCTGATGTCAAGCTCCTGGCCGGATTCACTACAAACTGGGTCTGGCAGAACGAGGCATGGGTTCAAACACTGCTCACCGTCGCCGGTTACGGAAGCGGTAAGACGTTCGAGATCACGGATGACATGTTCTTGAGAAAACCCGGCGGCGAGAGATGTCCCTTCGGTTGGGAATCTGAGAGCTGGGGACACGAGGAGATCTACGCCATGGACCCGACCAATCAGAAGTGGGTCGAGTTGATAACAACCTTCTACAAGACCCTTCTCGATATGCCGCAACATGACGGCATAGTCATCGATATGGTCATCGAAACCTCGCTTTGCCGGGCGATAAGCGATGCGGACTGGATAGAAGCCACACGCGCAATAATGGCTCGGATAACCGAATACAACACCGAGGGCAAACTGGTTATTTTCAACTCCGGCAGGGATATTTCCGAAATAGATGCATTTGGGGAATACATGGACGGCTATTTGATGGAGAACTTCATGGGAAGCTGGGGGGCCGATTTCGAAACCGGCCTCAAGGCCGCTGACAGCCCATATATCGTCATCTATGCCGTCGATACCGAAAACACAGGCGAGAAGAATCTGAGCAAGATGAGGCTGGGGCTTACGCTGAGTTTGCTGAACGACAATACTTACTTCACCTACGATTTCGGCCCCCGGGACCACGGCCAGGCCTGGTGGTTCGACGAATACGATGCAGATCTGGGAAGACCCCTTGGCGAATACTACCGGAAAGGCGAGGGTTTCTACCGGGAGTTTGAAAAAGGATTTGTCGTTGCCTCACCTTACGCCGAAACTACCGTCACCTTCGATGCCGAGCACATTGATATGACATCCGGTGACAGAGCCTCTGTGTTTCAGATTCCGGAAGGCGACGGTCGAATTTATCTCAGGTCGGACCTGCTGAAGGAGTGAGTTTGCGATGAGAACCTTGGTGAACAGGCAAGCCTTTATCGTCCTGGCAGGGATCATCCTGCTTCTTCTTGTATCATGCGTGGCTGAAGGGGAACGGGTAACCCCGTCTGATTCTCCGGTTTTGCCCGAACGGGGGTTTTTGATGGGCGTATTACCTGCTACGGCGGAAGGCCAGACATTTGAAGATATCTATCGCCGGGCGGCTGCCTACGCGGACTTCGTACCTGTGTGGGGCCGGCCGACACCCTTCTACGACATGGCGAAGGAACTGTCCGGCAACTGGGGACAGGTGTTCATCCAGCAGTACGTCCGCGGCAACGGCATGTTCCCGCTTATCCACCTATCGTTTATGGGTCCCGATATGACACTGGCTTCTCCACCCGGTATTTCTGAGCCGGCGCTCAACAATCCGGAGTGGAGACAATCCTACAAGCAAGCGGCCTTGGACACAGTCAGAGCTTCCCGGCCGCTCTATTTATCTCTGGGTAACGAGGTGAACCGCTGGTACGAGAAGTACGGGGCGGCGGACGGCGACGCCAATGGTTTCCAGCACTACGTCAGCCTTTATGAGGAGATATACGGTGAAGTGAAAGAACTCTCTCCCAAAACGCAGGTATTCTGCACTTTCGCTCGAGAAGTAGTATCGGAAAACCGGGAAGCCGACATGAACATTCTGCAGATGTTCAACCCCGACAAGCTGGACATCCTGGTGTTGACGAGTTATCCCCACGCAGTCCAGGGGATCAACCGTCCGTCCGATATCCCGGATGACTACTATTCGAGGCTGAAGAAGTACATGCCCGGCAAACCCGTGGGCTTCAGTGAGGCGGCCTGGCCGTCTCTGGAAGCTTTTGGAGGAGAGCAAGGGCAGGCCCGCTTCCTCGGCGACCTGTGCGGGCGCCTGACTCAAGAAGGAGACCTTGAGCTACGCCTGCTGGGTTGGCCCTGGCTGCATGACCTGGATGATAATGACTACATCGGTCTTATCAGGAGAGACAGGACGCCCAAGCTTGCTTACACTGTGTGGAAAAGCATCTCAATAACAGGGCAGTGGAGGACCCGCGAGCAGGCCATACCGTCCACAGCGGTTAAGATCACTCCGGAAACGGATGTTCACCCTCCCATCCTGCATTCGACCGAATATGAACAGCCTGTCCCGATGCCCTATCCGATGAACACTGCCGGAGCGGAAGATTCAGGTTTCATCATGCCTGACGGGGATACATTCTATTTGTGGTTCACTCCGGACCCGAATATACCTGTGCAGGAGCAACTATTCGACGGGGTGACCGGCCTCTACGTTTCCCACAAAGTAGATCGAGTATGGCAGGAGCCGCAAAGAATATGGCTGCAGTACCCCGGTGAACTGGCGCTGGATGGATGCCTTTTTGTTCAGGAAGACAGAATGTGGTTTGCCTCGGCGAGAACAGGATACAGCGGAATGCCCTGGTTTACGGCGAGTTTCGTGAATGGAGAATGGACGGACTGGAAGGAAGCAGGCTTCAATCCCGAATACGAAGTGGGAGAGCTTCATATTTCGGCAGACGGCCGGGAGCTCTATTTTCACTCGGCCCGGCCGGGAGGCAAAGGCAAGTATGATATCTGGGTTTCGAAGAAGGAAAACGGTGAATGGCTCCCTCCACAAAACGTGGAGGCGGTCAACAGCCCCGAAACAGACGGATGGCCTTTCCTGACAGAGGACGGCAACGAACTATGGTTCACGAGAACATATCTGGGCTCGCCGGCCATTTTCAGGGCAGAGAAGGTGAACGGCGAGTGGCAAGAGCCGGAATTGATCATATCCCAATTCGCGGCCGAGCCGTCTCTCGATTTTGAAGGAAACATCTACTTCACGCATCATTTTTTCAACAACGGCTTAATGCTGGAAGCAGATTACTACGTAGCGAAAAGAAAGGGCTGACTACAGTCGTGGTGTATCATTATGAGCCTGGTGTTGTCGGGAGAGTAGAATGGATACCGAATCCTATATACGGAGCCTATTAGTATCTAACCC
>JACUUS010000063.1 GCA_014859215.1 Dehalococcoidia bacterium
GTTGACGGCGGCAAAGGGCACCTCAGCTGCGCACTTGAGGCTGTGCGGGAATCAGCCGTGGAGAAAGTGCCTGTAGCGGCGATTGCCAAGGAGAACGAAGAAATCTTCGTTCAGGGACGTCAAGAGCCCATTGCGCTCGCCCGTGATTCCCAGGCGCTCTACCTTCTTCAGAGAATACGTGACGAAGCGCACCGCTTCGCCTTGTCCTACCATACCAAGATGAGGAAGAAGCGCGCTTTCACCTCTTCTCTGGATGTGCCCGGCATAGGGCCTAAACGTCGTCGTGCTCTGCTCAGGCACTTTGGCTCGATCAAGGCCATTAAGGCGGCTTCAGCAGAAGAAATAGCTTCAGTACCGGGTATGACCCGGCCTCTGGCTTTGAAATTGAAGACTGTTCTCTAGTCCTGGAACCCGCTTTCCTTTGCTGTGGCGTCGAAAATCTCTGCCGCTTCTTCTTCATGCCCCAGCAGTGCCAGCGTTATGCCGCGGTTCAGATTAGCCCTTTGAAAGGCCGGGTTCATCAGCAATGCCCTCCTGTAGTTGCCGAGGGCTTTTTTTAAATCGCCATTTTCGAAGGCTTCATTCCCTGCGCTGCAATATATATCGGCAATCAGGCTCCTGTTATCCCAGTTCATCCTGCCGCGAGTCGAGTGCTCTTTGTAATCGAAACCGCCCGGAAATATGTTTTCGATATCCAGGACCTTCTTGCCGCTGTAGAGGAGGGAGAATACATGAGGGCCCAGTCCAAATGCTTCTTCAACATGGGCCGCCTTCACCGTCAGCCCCAGTTCACCCGCAAATACGTTGTAGAGGATAGTGAGCCCGAGGCAATTGCCGACCCTTTCCGCGGAGGGATCGAGCTGAGCTTCCAGGCATTCATTGAGCCTGAACTTGCCGCCGACCTCGTACCTTTGCGGCTTTGACAGCCACAAGGCCTCGAACAAATACCTGCCGACAGCCTCCTGGTCTCCGGACGGACAGGCCTCTCCCAGCCGCCGGCCGAAACCGCCGATTTTCATCAGATACTGATCGAGCCGGAGAGCGCTGGTTATCCCGGATGCGACAAGGGCTCCCCCGGCAAGGTCGGGATTGCTCTGTCTGATGAGGCTTCGCTCAAGGCCGGTCAGCAACAGTCTCATGTCTACACTCTACCACGGGCTGTTGGTGCCTGAGAAGTATACGTTTTCAGACATCAAAGGCTCCTGATATAATAAGCGAGCCGGAGGACCTCTTGAATATCGCCCGCCTGATCGAAACACAGCTTCCGTCCCAGTATCTCAAGCTGATAAAGCTGGCAGGTAATTTGGCCTCGCAAATCGGGCAGAACCCCTATCTGGTGGGCGGAGTCGTCCGTGACATGCTCCTGGGGCGGCCGAACCTGGACCTCGACATAGTCGTGGAGGGTGACGCAGTTGGTCTGGCCGAAAGACTGGGCCAATCAGTGAACGGTAAGGTCGTGGTGCATTCCCGCTTTGGGACTGCGAGCGTTAAGAGCGACTCCATCAGTCTGGACATCGTTACGGCCAGGTCCGAGAAGTATCCCCGCCCGGGAGCCCTGCCGGCGGTCAAACCGGGCTCGATCGAGGATGACCTGTTCAGACGGGACTTCACGATCAATGCGATAGCAGCCCGGATCGATGCCCGACGGTTTGGAGATGTGGTTGATCCCTACCGTGGCAAGCGTGACCTGGAAGGGAAGTTGATACGAACTCTACATGATAAGAGCTTCATAGATGATCCCACCAGGATCTGGCGGGCCGTCAGGTACGAGCAGCGTCTTGAATTCCGCCTGGAAGAGGAAGCGGAACGGCTGCTGCGACGCGATGTGGTGATGATGGACAGAGTCAGCGGAGACCGAATACGCCACGAGATCGAGCGTATTCTAAGGGAGGAACGGCCTGAGAAGTCTTTTTCGAGGGCCGAAGAGCTCGGTGCTTTGAGACAGCTTGACCCTGCTTTGCCCGGCAATTCCTGGCTTGCCGGCCGCTTCGGAATGGTGAGAGAGGCGGTAGTAGACTTGCGATCTTTGAACCGTGTCTACCTCGCTCTCCTGGTCTGGAAGCTTGACGAAGAAAGCCTTGACAGGTTCATGCAGCGGTTGCGCTTCGGCCGTGAGACTGCAAGAACGCTGCGGGAGATTGCCGAGCTTAAGCGGGTCTTGCCTGTGCTTGACCAGCGTCATTTCGCCCCAGGTCAGACATATGAACTCCTCGAACCCTTCACCATCCAGTCAGTCACGGCAGCGATGTTTGCCGTCGAGTCCGTCACAGTGAGGAATAGACTGCGCGCCTTTCTCTTCGAATACAGGCGTGCCCGCCCTCAACTGGACGGTGATGATCTCAGGCGTATGGGAATTCCAGCCGGTCCTGATCTTGGCCTGCTTCTGCGGGAACTGAAAAAGGCCAGGCTGGACGGTCGTGTGTCCACCAGGGAGGATGAGGTCGAGCTGGTCCGCGGATGGTTTAACCGGTCCCGTCATGAACGCTAGAATTTCAGCATGCTGTGTATGCGGCCGACCGCTGGACGAGATTTACGCGGTTACCTGTTCTCTGTGCGGCGGACAGGTGCATTTCGACCCGGCCGAGACTGCGACTGATACCTGCGCGATTGTCCTGACACGCCCCAATGCCTGCGCACTGGCTTTCGTATGTCTTGCCTGCTACGAAAAGCGCCGGCATGAGAGCACTCAGGGTACGCCTTGAGGTTTGCCGGAAGCCTGCCGATAAGAAGTCATATTCTGAAGGACCGCGGCAATGTGCTTGGCGTTTAGAACGAAATCGGCCAGTCTTATGTGCTCATCAGGTGCATGAGGGCTTGAGCCCGGATAGGCGACTCCAATTAGAGCGGTCGGCAGCCTGAGGGTGTGCGCGAATGAGTACATCGGACCGCTTCCGGCCATAGAGGGCACCAGTACAGGATCCAGCCCGTAGACTTCTCTCGCGGCTTCCGCCACTACGCTTACAAACGGAGAATCCAGCGGGGTACGGGCGGGATTCTCCCCTTCGGTTTGTGGATCGATCAGTATATCTTCGAACCCGTTGCTATCAAGATGACGTCTCAGCCTTGCCAGGATGTCATCGTAGCGCTGGTCGGGAACCAGGCGGAAGTCGATTTTGGCCCGGGCCACGTTAGGTAAGACTGTCTTGGAGCCCGGACCGGTATAACCCGAGTCAAGCCCGCAGATGTTGCAGGTGGGCTCAAGTATATGCCTCGCCTTGTATTCGAATCCCGTAACTCCCCTGACGAACCTGTCCAGGGACAGCGCCTGCCTCGTTTCCTCTTCATCAAGAGAGATCGAATCGATAAGCCGGCGTTCTTCGTCGGCGGGAGGCCGCACATCGTCGTAGAAGCCTTCGATCCGGATATTCTCGTCCAGGTCCTTAATGGAATTCAAGGCCCAGGTCAGCCGCCAGGCGGGGTTCGGCACCACGGTAGCCATCGATGAATGCAGGTCCGTGGACGCGCCGCGAGCCTCTAACTGGACATAGAGCATTCCCTTCAAGCCGAGATGAATTACCGGCTGATTCTTCCAGTTTACTCCTCCGCATTCCCAGATGCAGGCATCGGCGTGAAGCAAGTCGTGATGCTTCTCTACAAAGGCCGCCACGTGAGGACTGCCTATTTCCTCTTCGCCCTCTATGATGAACTTGACAGAAACGGGCAGCGTTCCACGCTTCTCCAGGTAGGCTCTGATTGCGAGAAGGCGCGCCACAATGTCACCTTTGTCATCGGATACGCCTCGTGCCCTCAGGTTCCCGTCGTATACTGTGGGTTCGAACGGCGGGGTCGACCACAGCTCGAGCGGTTCCGGGGGCTGCACATCATAGTGGTTGTAGAAGAGGAGAGTAACGCGTGATTCACCGGGTAACTCGCCGTATATAAAGGGGAATCCTTCACCGGGCAGGACCTCTGTCTGAATACCGTATTCCCGCATCAACTCGACGAGGAACTCGACTGACTCATCAATTCCAGTTCCCTGAGCGCTTATCCCGGGCTGGCGGCAGAACCTTTTCAGGTCCTCAACGGCTTCCATCCAGTGATCGTCTATGTACTCGTGAATCTCTTCCAAGTAACCACCCTGCATTATTGTATCATGCCGGTCCGGAGGAACTCCTGTCCTGTTGGCGCTCCAGCCACCTTGCGACGGACGAGGGAAGGCCCCGCAGGGAACCACGGACCACCGAGCAAAGCGGGATCGAGGCAAGAAAGGCCGGACCATAGTTCTTGCTTTGTACCCGCCTGTCCATTATCACCAGTACCCCGCGATCGTTCTTGCTTCGGATGAGACGGCCAAATCCTTGCTTGAAGCGGATTGCAGCCTGGGGAACCGCGTACTCCGTAAAAGGATTGTCGAAAAGCTGCGATCGCGCAACAAAGACCGGGTCGGAAGGGACGTTAAAGGGCAGCCTCATGATCACTACCACGCTCAGGGCGTCACCCACCACGTCGACTCCTTCCCAGAAGCTGGCGGTTCCCAAAAGTACGGATCTGGAATTTGACTTGAAGGCGTTCAAGAGTTGCTTGGGTGAACCGTCCACGCCCTGTGCGAGTACCAGGATTCCGTCCTGTTCAAGTGGGCCCTGAATGGCGGCCTGCGTTGCCCGCAGCGTCGAATGCGAGGTGAAAAGGACCAGCGCACGTCCCTGAGAAGCGCGGCAGAGTTCCACGAGCGCTTTCTCCGTGACTTGCTGGTATGCAGGACTGTTGGGCTCGGGCATATCGTACGGAAGATAGATCATGGTCGACTTCGGATAGTCGAACGGGGACCCGAGCAAGAGTTCCTGACCGCATCGCAGTCCCAGCCTGCCCCTGATGTAGTCAAAAGCGCCTTCTGTTGTCAGGGTAGCGCCGGTGAGAATAACGCATTCCCTTGTTGAGAACAGCGTTTTCTCCAGGATCCCGGCCACGCTCAGAGGGGCGCTGTGAAGCTCCACCGCCCCGGTATGACTATCCGTTGACAGCCAGCAGATATTGTCGGCGTCCGGATGAGAGATGATCCGGTCGATGCCCCTGCGGAACTCGTCGCCTCGGGAGAAAAGATAGGCAAGTTCAAGCATCAGATGTTCGTGGCCGGGTATGCCGTTATCCGCCAGGGGTTCGAACGCGGTATACAGCTGATCAAGCCCCCTGGCGATCTCGAGGAAGAGGAGATTCAGATCGTCCCAGGCGACATCTATTCTGGACCATCCCGGCTGTGCGCGCTTCTGCATCGTCAGCAGTAAGTGCCGGTCATAGTCTCCCTGGTCCGGCGAGTTGTGAGATACAAAATCGCGGATGAGATCGACAAAGCCGGACGTATGGAGCCTGACTCTCTCCAAATTGGTCCCGAGGGATTCGGCTGTCTGTCTGAGATCCCTTTGCCTCGCCGAGTCGATCCCGGCGCCTCTGATCGCTTCCTGAAGCCAGCGCAAGAGACCGGTCGGCCGTTGTTCGCCGCTTTCCTGCCTGAATCTGTTGAAGAAATCCAAAAGGTCCCACTGCGTTATATCAAGACCGAACTGGCTGGTGGCCTCATTCTCGAAATGGTGAGCCTCATCAACCACAAGATGACTGTACGAGGGCAGTATGCTGTTTTCCATGGTCATGTCCGAAAGCAAGAGAGCATGATTGACCACAATCAGGTGAGCATGTTCTGCCGCATGCCGGGCCCTGTACAGGAAGCAGGACTCTTTCATGTGATGCGGACACTTGTTTTCGAACCGGTCGTCGTACTCTGCGCAAAGCCTGCTCCATACAGGGACGTCGATATTCCCCAGATTGAGCTCAGCTCGGTCTCCGGTCTCGGTCGTTCGCAGCCAGACCACAATCCTGGCTAGAAGCCTGGCTTCCTCGACTGCCAATCGGCTGCTACCGAGCAGGGCTTCGAACTTCTTAAGGCACAGGTAATTGGAGCGCCCTTTTAGCTGCACAACCCTCAGGTTCTTGATCGGCGGCTCATCTATTGTCTCCAGCGCTCGCAGAAGGGCCGGCACATCCTTGCTGATCAGTTGTTCCTGCAGGTTTATGGTGTTGGTGGATATAACCACCGGCACCTGGTTCTGAAGAGAGTAGAAGATTGACGGCAGCAGGTAGGCAACCGATTTACCGGTACCAGTCCCCGCTTCTACCACGAGGTGCTCGCTTTCGTTAAAGGCTCTGGCGATGCTTTGCATCATCTGGACCTGGCAGGGACGGTGCTCGTAACCGGTGAGCGTGCTGGCCAGAAGCCCCCCGGGTTCGAGTACGGCCGCAAGGCGATCAAGGTCAAGGGGTCTCCTCTGGCGGGTGCCATCCGGGGCAGATGTCGCCCGGCAAGGCTGCTCCTGGCGTGGTGTCCGGCATACCCGGGCAGCGTTGTCTGAGAAAGCCGTTCTCGACCTGGTACGAAGAATCTCGCCGAGATAGTGCCTGAGATCCCATTCAGCGATCTCCGCCAGTCGAACCAGGGTTTGGACTGTCGGCAGATCGAGTGCGGCCGTGCGATCAAGCAGGGCGAGGAACAGTTCTTGAGCGGCCAAGGCATCCGACAGAGCCCGGTGCTCGGGAGTCTGGAGGCCGAGCTCTCTTGTCAGTGAGGAAAGGCTGTAATCGCTTTGCTTGAACAGAAGCAGCGTCGCCAGCTCCCAGGTATCGTACCGGGTATTCGTCAGCTTCAGTCCCTTCCGGGAAAGAAAGCCCAGATCAAATGCTATGTTATGGCCGACAACCGGACAGTCTCCTATAAAGTCTGTGAGTCCGGAAGCAATCGTGGTAAAGGAGGGGGCCAGGTCGAGTTCCGCCTGCTTGATGCCGCAGAGGACCTGTATCCGGTACGAGATAGGGCGACCCGGATTCACCAGGGTCTGGAAAGTGTCGAGGACATGTTCATGATCGAACTTCACCGCCCCGACTTCGATGATTTCGTCAGTGTCGGGGTTGAGGCCGGTTGTCTCGAGGTCAAGTGCGACGCATGTCTGGTTCATGAGTGATTGCGGGCGGACTCGCCGAGTATTGTACCGCCCTGCCTGGCGAGGGTCAACCTGCGTAGGGTGCCAGGGGCTACCTCCATTCCGCCAGCAGGGGCAGTATCCAGCCGAAGATGCCGGCGAAGAGCAGGCACGTTGTCAGGCTGATAATTGCGTTCCTCCTCCTGACGATAAGTACCAGCAGCATCAGGGTGGCGACAACGCCCAGGATTATCAGCGTATAGGCGGCGTTTGGACTGCCAAGACCTTCCCCGGGCAGGGCTTCTCTGATTTCGGCATACAGGAAGCCAATTAGAGCCCCCAGGATGCCCCAAACAACAGGAATTGTGACCAGGACAAGAACCATGAACGCCATGGGGGAGAGAGATGCCGGCAGGCGGGCCGCTAACCGGTCGTACAGGTTACGAGTGCTTATGAAGGCATATATGATAATCCCGAGGAACACTGTTGACATGGCTAGTCCGGTCACGATTCCTGAGAGGATATCTCTTACCACCGTATCGCATCCTGTTCGGGCATGGACAGGCCGGTGCTGTTCACCAAATATGCCTCATGGCCTGCAGCGTGCAGGCGTTGGAACAGGGCCTCCGCGCTGCTCCTGTCGGGAGACACCGTAAACAGTGTCGGGCCTGCCCCGGCCACGTATATGCTCTTCGCTCCGGCTTGTTTGAAAACGGTACGGTACCTGTCCAGGCCGGGGAAGAAATCGAAAGCAACATGGTCGAATACATTATACAGGGCGTCCGCATCCAGAGGTTCCTTCCTGTCTGCTTCCCGGACGATTCTGTCAGTGAATTCGCCGGAGGTGAAGTGAGAGGAATTGAGGCGCGCGTAAAGCCTGCTGGTCTTTCCGGGTATACTTTCACCCGCAGGGACCAGCAAGACCGCCTGGAATGTGAAACCGGTGTCTAAAGGGGTGATCCGCTCGCCCCGTCCTTCTGCCAGGGCCGTCCCTCCGTGCAGGAAGAAAGACACGTCGGAACCGAGCTTCGCCGCAAGGTCGGTTAGCCTGTCCAGCGGGAAGTCAAGCTCCCACAGCCTGTTGAGTGCTTTGAGTGTGGCCGCAGCATCGGTTGAGCCCGAGCCGAGGCCTGCGCAAACAGGTATCCTCTTGGTCAGTCTAATCGACGCCCCGACATGGCACCCCGCGGCTTCTCTAAGAAGCACGGCTGCGCGTATTACCAGGTTATCCGCTGAATTAAGGGATGGTATATTGCTTTCGAAATTCAGTCCGCTGGACGCTTCAAATATGAGAGTATCCGCCAGGCTGATGGTTTGCATCAGACTCTTGACTTCGTGGTAGCCGTCCTCACGCTCGCCGAGTACCTCAAGCGTAAGGTTGATCTTCGCGTGTGCCTCCAGTGCAAAGCTCATTGCTGTAAAATCCCGGCATAGACGATGTACAGGCGCGCCCATTCCTGGAGCGAGAGAGTCTCGGGACGCCTGTGAGGATCGATGCGGGCGTCCTGTAGCAGTCTGACAATGTGTGTGGGAGGGCGGCTGAGGCCTATTGCCAGCGCGTTTCGTATCTGCTTACGCGGTGCGCTGAACCCGGCTTTCACCAACTCGAAGAAGCCCTCGATATCCGGTACATCCACAGACGGTTTCGCGTAGACATCTATGCGAACGATCGCCGAATCGACTTTGGGTTCAGGATAGAAGCTCCGGCGCGGCGCGTAATCGATGACTGTGGGCTTACCGTAGAGCTGGATGGCGATTGAAAGAAGGGACATTGCGCCGGGTCCGGCCGACATGCTCTGGCCGACCTCTTTCTGTACCATTAAGACCATGCTTTCCGGCTTCAATGAGGATTCCAGAAAATGGCGCAGGATCGGGGTTGCTATATAGTAGGGCAGGTTGGCGACAACCTTGTATCGGGTTTCTCCTCTTTTATCGCCGGCGATTAGCTGCTCCGGGGCTACGTCGAGAATATTCGCATTTACCACCATCAAATTAGAGAACGCATGAAGGTTCCGTCGCAGCACGTCGGCGAGCTTCGAATCAATTTCAACCGCTACTACTCTCCCGGCTCTGCGGACCAGTTCTTCCGTCAGAATTCCGATACCGGGGCCTACTTCCACAATCGTATCGGAAGGCTTCAGATCGGCTGCCTCGATGATCCGCTCGAGCACCGTCGGATCAATTAGGAAGTGCTGCCCCAGTCTCTTATCCGCACGAACGCCAAGCCTTCTCAGTTCATTCCTTGTTCGGGCGGCAGACGAGGAACGGTCCCCGGCGGGTCTTCTATCCGCTTCAGCGGCCTGCGAGTTCAAGGATCTCCTCCCGTCTACCCCTGATAATAAAGTGGGGACGGCATCGGCGCAATATGCGGGCAGGTGCCGTTCCCATCATTCCTTCCGATTATAATGACCCTAAAGCTTGAAGACCTTGATCGCGTTTTCGCGCATGATCATTCGTTTGGCTTCGTCGCTCAGCGGCAGTTGCAGGAACTGTTCCTTGAAAGCCTTCAGCCCCATGTTGTTGGTGCCGAAAAGGGTCTTCTCCTGTCCGGCCCAGAACTGCATGAATATGAGAAGCTCCGGATGGAGCTTGGGAAGGAGTTTGGGCATCCAGGCTGAGCAGTCGCAGTACACATTGGGGTGCTTCCAGGCCATACATACCAGTTCGTTGACCCAGGGCCATCCGGTGTGAGAACCGATAATCGTAAGACCGGGAAAATCGAGGGCCACTTCATCAAGGTTTATAGGATTACCGGGCCAGCTCGGGAACAGCTCAGCCGCGTGACCGGTCTGCATGCCGACCGGTATTCCGAGCTCGCTGCACTTCGCGTAGCAAGGGTATAATCTCTTATCATTAAGGGGCACGCCGAACGTGAGTGAATGGAAATAGCAGTACTTGGCGCCGTACTCCTTGACACCTCGTTCGATCTCCTCCAGGCTTTGCTCAATACGATAGGGATTGTAACCGACGACTGGAATAAGCCTGTCTGGATAGTCTTTGATGTGTTCGTGGACCTCATCTATTGTATAGTCCCAGATCAGTTTCTTGTCCCAGTGGGACCACATCCTTATCGCCGGAATAAATATCTTGTCATAGCCGAACAGGTCCATCTGCGCCACGAATTCCTGCGTGGTCGGGATAGGAACCGGCAGCGGGTCTGCTGCCTTCTTCATCGTGTCAAGGAGAACGTTTGCCTGGTGTTCGGACCCCGGTTGGGTATGGGACCGCATCATAGTTGCTGCGAGGATCTGGAACTCTCTTCCGGACCAGGCAGTAGGGTTCCAGAAAGGATAGTTCATGATGTCGATAGGCCTGATGTCTTCCACTCTGCGGCTCTCCTCGTTAAGGATTTGGCTTTACAGAATGCGGCTGTTAGACCATACTGAAGCCGCCGCTGACACTGAGCGTCTGGCCCGTGATGAAATTGGCTGCGTCGGAAGCTAAGAAGACCGCAGCATTGGCCACGTCCTCAGGCTTCCCCATTCGGCCGAGGGGGTACTGGGAGACTATTCTCTCCTTTGTCTCCGGAGGGATCATCTCCACCGTGATATCGCCGGCCCACATGCTTCCTTTACCCGCTGTGCCGGGCTTTTCAGGGATGGTGGCGCCGGGGCAGATTGCGTTCACGGTAATGCCGAACCGACCCGTTTCCTTCGCCACAGCCTTGCCGAACGCGATTACGGCCCCCTTTGTGCCTGAATAAACGGCTTCCCTCGGCTCTCCTACGCGGCCTGAATCAGATGCAATATTGACGATCTTGCCTGCTTTCCTCTCGATCATGTTATCGAGGACAGCCCTGGTACAATTGATGACCCCCAGGTAGTTTATCTTGATCTCTTTCTCATACTCATCTCGCGGTTTCTTGATGAAGAGTTTATTCGCGACATAGCCGGCGTTATTGACCAGAACGTCGACCTTGCCAAATTGCTGTATGGTCTGCTTGACCGTTGCGTCAACGGAATCATAATCCGTGACGTCCGTCTTCATCGCCACGAGTTTTCCACCCATGCCCTCCGCTTCCTTTGCCACCTTCCGGGCCTGTTCCTCGTCGATATCTGCGATGACGATGTTAGCCTTCTCTCTGGCAAAGCCAAACACAATGCCTCGACCTATATTTGCGCCCCCGCCGGTGATGATCACCGTTTTGCCTTCGAGCCCGAGTTCCATTAATCTACCTCCTAAAATAAGGTGAAGTTGGACCCTAGCATCAAAGAGGAGGGGTGACCGGACCCCTCCAATAAATCGGTGGACTCAAATTAGGCCGTGCACCTGCCGTCGATCTGCTCCTGCCGGCGCAATCCTGGCATCAGCTCCCTCCAGGTGTTCCCACGGCACCCAGAAACTGCTATTTACCGCTGCGTCCTCCCGGACCTGACGGAGTTCATAGTGTTCTGCCGCGCAGGACCCAGAGTTCATCA
>JACUUS010000064.1 GCA_014859215.1 Dehalococcoidia bacterium
GTCCCGGCGGGACGCCTTTTGGGTTTGTTTTCAACCGGCGTGAGATTCTTCGCCCCGACACGTCGGGGCTCAAAGTGACTGGTTTACTGTCTTTGGGAGGAGCTTGCGACGACACAATCTTGCCTGTACAAAGAACCGAATGTACGAACGCAGGCCCGCTAATGACCGGGAGATTGCCGCGTCGGCCCGATTTCATCGCGGCCTCCTCGCAAACACGTGCTTGTACAGGGCCGGCGGATCGGGAAAAGAAGCCCGGGAACGGCCCTTCCCGGGCTTTTAATACCACTCAGCAGCTGCCGCCACTGCTCACTTCAACCTGAATCTGAGTCTGAGTCTTAATCTAAGTCCTCAGTCCTCAATCTCAGTCCTCAGTCCTCAATCTCAGTCCTACTGCTGCTTCAAATACGCATCCATCGATTCCGCGGCGCGTTTTCCCGCGCCCATGGCGCTGATCACCGTCGCGGAGCCCGTTACCACGTCTCCTCCGGCCCATACCCCGGGCTTGGTCGTCTTCCCGGTCTCCGGGTCGGCTACCACGGTGCCCTTGTCGGTTGTGTCCAGCCCCTTCGTGGTCATCGGCACCAGCGGGTTGGGTGTGGTGCCCAGTGCGACTACTACGGTGTCCACGTCCATGGTGAACTCGCTGCCCTTCTTGACTATCGGCCGGCGCCGCCCGCTGGCGTCGGGCTCTCCCAGCTCCATTTCTACGCATTCCATCGACTTGACCCAGCCCTTATCATCTCCCATGAACCTTACAGGGTTGGTAAGGAACTTGAACACCACGCCCTCTTCCTCGGCGTTTTCGACTTCCTCCAGCCTGGCCGGCAACTCGGTCCTCGACCGGCGGTAGACGATTGTGACCTCCGAGGCGCCGAGCCTCAGCGCGCACCTGGCGGCGTCCATGGCCACGTTCCCGCCCCCTATTACTGCCACCTTCTTGCCTTTCTTGATCGGGGTATCGTATTCGGGGAAAAGGTAGGCCTTCATCAGGTTGACCCTGGTCAGGAACTCGTTGGCGGAGTAGATACCGTTGTAGTTCTCGCCGGGGACCCTGAGGAACATGGGCAGGCCGGCCCCCGTGCCAAGGAACACCGCGTGGAAACCCGATTCGAGAAGCTCATCCACGGTGGAGATCTTGCCCATGACCGCGTCGAGCTTCACCTCGACGCCGAGCGACTTGACGTAGTCTACCTCGGCCTGGACGATGTTTTTCGGCATCCTGAACTCCGGTATACCGTACATGAGGACCCCTCCCGCAATGTGAAGGGCCTCGAAGATCGTGACTTTGTGGCCCCGCCTGGCGAGATCGGCGGCCACGGTAAGGCCCGCCGGGCCGGAGCCGACAACGGCAACCTTCTTGCCCGTGGGCGGCGCGATCTCCGGCGTATTCTGGGAATTGTGTAGAAGCTCCCAGTCGGCCACATAGCGTTCCAGCCGTCCTATGGCGATTGGCGCACCTTTCTTGGCGAGGGTGCAGACCTCTTCGCACTGGGTCTCCTGCGGGCAGACCCGGCCGCAAATGCCGGGCAGCGCGTTCTTGGACTTCAGTATCCTTACGGCCTCGGGAAGGTTCTTATCGCGGAGGGCCGCTACGAACTCAGGGATATCAACCCCGACAGGACAGCCTTCCGTGCACGTCCGCTTCTTGCACTCGATGCAGCGTACAGCCTCGTCCAGCGCGTGCTTCTCCTCGTAACCCAGGGCTACTTCCCTGAAATTCTGGGCCCGCTCCTTCGGCCCCTGCTTGGGCATGGAAACACGGTTCAGGTTCAGTTCTTTTGGCATTTGCTCTTGCTCCTGTCGCAAGTGTGCTGCCACAGCTCCAGCTACTGCTTTTCCTCGTCGAGGTAGGTGCGCTGGCGGGCCATCAACTCATCCCAGTCGACCTGGTGGCCGTCGAAATCAGGACCGTCGACGCATGTGAACCGGGTCACGTCTCCGATCGATACCCGGCAAACGCCGCACATGCCGGTGCCGTCTACCATGATCGGATTCAGGCTCACTATCGTTTTCACCCCGAACGGCTTGGTGGTCAGCGATGAGAACTTCATCATCACGGTGGGACCAATGGCTATGACGCGGGCGACCTTGTCCTTCCCTTCGAGGAGCTCCTTGAGCGGCAGGGTGACCACACCCTTGCGGCCGTAAGAGCCGTCGTCGGTTGTGACAATAAGCTCGTCGCTAAATTCTCGCAGCCTCTCTTCCCAGAAGACCAGGTTCTTGCTGCGAAAGCCCATTATGGAAATGACCCGGTTACCCGCTTCCTTCAGGGAGCGCGCGATAGGGACTATGGTGGCAATGGCGAAGCCCCCGGCCACACAGACGACGGTGCCGTAGTTTTCTATATGGGTGGGTAAGCCGAGAGGCCCCGCGAAGTTGGCCAGGGAGTCGCCTGCTTTCAGCGTGGCGAGCTCGCGCGTGGTCTTCCCCACTTCCATGAAGACCACCGTGACGGTGCCTTTCTGGCGGTCCCAGTCAGCAATGGTCAGGGGAATTCGTTCCCCGGTTTCATCGGTCCGCAGAATGATAAACTGCCCCGCCTGCGCCTTACTGGCGACCTCCGGGGCAGCTATCTCGAATAGGTGTATTTCGGGAGTCAGGTCTTCTCTGACCAGGATGCGATACACCGCTCCTCGCTTTCTGAGGGCGGCACCGCTCAGGATATCTTATCAACCCTTACTGCACATACTTTGAACTCGGGTATCTTGCTTACCGGGTCCAAGGCGGGATTCGTGAGCAAATTGGTCGCGGATTCCGCAAAGTGAAAGGTCATAAAGATCATGCCTTTCGGTACCGTCCCTGTGATTTTTGCCTTTGCTTTTACTTTGCCTCGACGGGATGAAATCTGTACAATCTCGCCGTTGCTTACATCAAGGTCTCTGGCATCTTCGGGACTGATTTCGACCATCTCTTCGCCCTTGATCTGGTTCAGTCCTTTCGTCTTGCGCGTCATTGAGCCGGTATGGAACTGGTAGAGGCTGCGGCCGGTGGAGAGTAGAAGTGGATAGTCTTTGTCCGGCTGCTCTGCGGGCGCCTTGTACTCAAGCGGTGAGAACTTGCCCTTGCCGCGAACGAAGGTCTCACCATGGAGGTATTCGGTGCCGGGATGGTTCTCGAACGGGCACGGCCACTGCAGGCCGCCGTTGTCGAGCCTGTCATAGTTGACGCCGCCGTACGACGGCGAAAGGTCGCTTATCTCTTTCATTATCTCCGAGGGTTCGGAGTAACTGAAACCTTTCGCTCCCATACGCGCGGCGAGATCCGAGACTATCCTCCAGTCGGGACGGGAGTTGCCCACGGGACTCACCACTTGCCGGACGCGCTGAATGCGCCGTTCCGTATTGGTGAAGGTCCCGTCTTTCTCGGCAAAGCTCGCGGCGGGAAGGACTACGTCGGCGAGTTTTGCAGTTTCGGTAAGAAAAAGGTCCTGCACTACCAGGAATTCGAGCCTGTCAAGCGACTTCCCGATGTGGCCGGCATCCGGGTCGCTGAGCACGGGGTTCTCGCCGATAACGTACATTGCCTTGATCTTGCCTGCGTCTACTGCATGGAACATTTCCGTGAGCACCGTGCCGGGCTCGCCGGGCAGTGCGCATCCCCATGCCGCCTCGAATTTCTCCCTCAATACGGGCGAAGCCACGGACTGGTAAGCAGTGAAGACGCCGGGCAGTGCGCCCATGTCACACGCGCCCTGCACGTTGTTCTGCCCGCGCAGCGGATTGACACCTGACGCGGGCTTCCCGATGTTGCCTGTCAGCATGGCCAGGTTCGCGATCGCCAGCACGTTATCGGTTCCATGCGAATGCTGGGTGATACCCATGCAATAGAGGATGGTCGTCGGTTTACTGGTGGCGTAAAGCCGGGCGGCCTTCGCTATGGTGGAAGCTGGAACATCGGTGATTCTCGAGACTTCGCTGAGCCCAAAGGCCTTGAGGGAGTCCTTGAACTCGTGGAAGTTCTCGCACCGTTCTTCGATGAAGGCCCTGTCGTGCAGACCTTCATCCAGTATCACACGTGCCATACCCATGAGCAGGGCCGTATCGGTGCCGGGCCGATGCCGAAGCCAGAAACTGGCCTTCTTGCACAGGTCGATTCTACGGGGATCAGCGACTATCAGATTACCCCCATTGTCCAGCGCCCGCTGTATCTGCACTGCTATTACCGGGTGGTCCTCTGTGGTGTTGGTGCCTATTGCGAAGACGCACCGGGCCTCACCTATTTCCGCTATGGAATTAGTCATGGCGCCGCTTCCGAAGCTTGTGGCCAGACCGGCCACGGTGGGGGCGTGGCAGAGGCGTGCACAGTGATCGATGTTGTTTGTATTCATCACCGCGCGGGTGAACTTCTGGAAGACGTAGTTATCCTCATTGGTGCACTTGGCCGAGGAGATTGCGGCGAACTGGTTCCCCTTGTAGCGGGCGAGTCGAGAGGCGACCAGGTCAAGTGCTTCCTCCCAGCCGGCTTCCTCGAACTTCCCGTTTCTCTTGATAAGAGGCGAAGTCAAGCGGCTTTCATCCTGGACGAAATCCATCCCGAACTTGCCCTTTACACACGCCTGTCCACTGTTGGCGGGCCCCGCCTCATCCGGAGCAACCCTGATAATCTTTTCGTCCTTTACCTCTATGTTGAGCTGGCAGCCTACCCCGCAGTAAGGGCATATCGTGGTCACCGTGCGTTGGGACGGCCCGGCCCATCTCACGCCGCGCTCGATAAGGGCGCCAACCGGGCATACATCGACACAGGCCCCGCAAAACTGGCAGCCTGCCTCTTTGAGCTCCTGGTCGGCGGGAGGCGCTATAACGTTGCACTGGAGGCAGCGCACAGACTCGGCGGCTGCCACTCCGGGGGCCACCGCCATTTCCACCTCGTCGAAGCTCCTGATTCTCTCTTCAGGGTGCAGGTGGGAGAAAACGGCGGTCTTCTCCGCCGGCAAGCCGTTCATCAAGATCGGAATTTCGCCGGCAGGCACAAGTGACTCCGAGATATCGCCGGTGCCGCCAAGGTAGCGGTCGATAGACTCGGCGGCCTTCCTGCCCGCCGCGATAGCTTCAATGACCGTGGCGGGTCCGCTCACGCAGTCGCCGCCGCTGAACACCCCGGCGCGGGTCGTCCGCATCTCGCCGTCTACCTTGACCGCGTTCCCACGGCCAAGCTCCACCTGGAATCCTTCCGGGACGTGGGTGCGTTGCCCGATGGCGGATACCAAGGTGTCCAGCTCGGTTGTGAACTCGCTCCCTTCAATGGGAACGGGCCGCCGTCTGCCGCTGGCGTCAGGCTCGCCGAGCTCCATACGGATGCACTCCAGCTTGATCTTGCCGCCTTCGCGGACGATCTTCGAGGGAGCGGCCAGGTATATGATCTCGATGCCCTCTTCGAGGGCCGCGTCCACCTCCTCCGGGTTGGCGGGCATTTCGGCCCTGGTGCGCCTATAGAGTATGGTCACCTTTTTCGCCCCCAGGCGCAGGGAAACGCGTGCAGCGTCGATTGCTACGTTTCCGCCGCCGACGACCCCGACGGTCTCGCCGACGTTAATCCTTTCTCCAAGGTTTATGCGGCGGAGAAAGTCTGCGGACTCGATAACGCCGGGAAGGTCGTCGCCGTCGACGCCAAGGCGCATGCCTTCGTGAGCCCCAAGGCCCAGGAAGACGGCGCTAAACCCCTGGTCGAAAAGAGTATCGAGCGAGTCTACCCTGCTGTTGAGCCTGAGTTCGACGCCAAAGTTCTTAATGTCATCGATCTCACTGGCGAGGATGTCACGGGGCAGCCGGTACTCCGGGATTCCGACGCGCATCATGCCGCCCGCTTCAGGCAGGGCTTCGAACACGGTGGTCTCGTGGCCCTGCTTGGCGAGGTAGAATGCGGCGGTCAGACTGGCAGGTCCCGCTCCGACGACAGCGACCTTCTTACCTGTGGGCGGCAGCTTCCTGGACATGGCCTTCCACGAGCCATCCCCGTTGTCAGCGGCGAACCGCTTCATCATTCTTATGCTAAGCGGCTTATCCACTTCGCGCCCGCGCTGGCAGGCTGTTTCACAGGGGTGAACGCATACCCGGCCCAGGGCGCCAGGGAAGGGGACCTTCTCCCTGATAACGGCTAGGGCGGCTGACGGCCTTCCCAGGGCGATGAGGCGTAGATACCGGGGGATGTCGATTCCAGCCGGACAGGCTTTGTGACAGGGATAGGCAAATTCGATGGCCCGGACGCCTCTAATGTGATCGCAGACACGAACACAGCGCTGGCAGAGGATGCAAAAGTTGTTATCGCGAACGAAGAAGGGGCTGTCCTCGCGCACGGGGAGCTTCTTGGGGATATACTCGTGGGTCATCTCTTCGAGCCCTACAAAGTCCACCGCCCGCTGAAGATCGCACCTTCCGTTCTTCGCGCAGAGGATGCACTGGCTTTCGTCGACGCTGGCAAGCCGCAGGCACACATCTCCCGGCTTGCAGCGCACTCTTCGATGGCACGTAAGGCAGATGCTTGGGTGCCTGGCGAGAAGAATTCGCAGCATCTTACGACGCGATTCGTTCACTTCGGGCGTGTTATTATGCACGACCATCCCCGCAACCGCGGGCTCGCTGCAAGCGGTGACCGTGGCGGCCTTCCCCTCAATCTGGACCAGGCAGAGCAGGCAAGCGCTTGTAGGCGGCTCTAGATCCCGCAGGGCGCATAGATTGGGTATGTAAATGCCGGCATCTAGGGCCGCTTCCAGGATCTTCTTGCCTTTAGTCGTCTGGACCTTGACTCCGTCTATGGTCAGGGTGATGGTCTCGGCCTTGAGCAGCGTTTGAATTTCCACTCTGTACACCTCGCTTAACTACGGGTTAGCAGCATCCGCATAGCCGGGCATCCTGAGCAATATTTGAGTGAGTGTCCTGCCAAGTTCGGGATAAATCAGGAAAACGGGGATCAAATGGAATGTTGAGTGGTGGGCTCCGGTCTGAACTTTCCTCTGGATCAAGGCGTGCGAATGGTTCATGCTGCATCTTTAGCAGGGAATAAGTCTCGTCCGGGGTGCGTAAATCCGGTGCGGACGCATGTCATAATGGCAGCTTCTCCCTCGAAGCACCCTCTATTATAGCCATGAGACACGCCTAAATCAACTTTGGCGGCACTCAGCCCGTATATTATACACTTCCAGAGTCTACGGTCAACGCCTCCTCCGGGCGACGATACGATGCTCTTGGAGTCCGTGCAAGAACCGGGATGAAGGCCTGGCTCACGGCTGGCCTCCATCCCGGGAGAGGGACAGTTGAGGACACAATCCCCCCGCCGAAATACAGGGGGAAGGTTAGGGGATGCGAAGCGACCGTATCCGGCTTCGATCACGGTCTCTCAGGACCCTGGCTTTTCAAGCAGGGGAAGCCAAACGGAGAAAGTGCTTCCTTCGCCGACCCGGCTCACGACCTCGATTCGCCCGCCATGGAGTGCGGCTATGTATCTGCAAATTGCCAGACCAAGCCCGGCGCCGCCATCCGAACGCGTTCTTGACCTGTCGACCCTGTAGAATCTGTCAAAGATCAGGGGCAGGTCAGCTTCGGGCACACCGATACCTGTATCGGCGACCGCAATGACAACCATCAGGCATTCCCGAAGCCTGCCCCTATCGCCTGCAGTCAGGGGGTGCTATGTTACCCACCCCACAAGCCAGCTCAGGGAATCCCAGTACGAATTCCCCGCCGGTAGCCCGGATATGACCGGGAAGAGTGCGAGGAAGAAAGCCAGATTGACCCCGATGTAAGCCAGGACCAGACCTCTCCTCCGGTCCATGAGATTTGCAGCCCATGGCGCCACTGAACTGAACCATTTGCCGGTGGCAGTACCGGCTGCCCTGCTTTTCCGTCGTTCCGCTTTAAGCCAGAAGTGCTCCATCCACAGAGTCGCGGCGAGGACCATGAACAGTACGTTGGGGAAGAAGTGGTAGATGAACAGCGCCCTCGTGATCGGCGCGAAGATGAGCCACTGCGCGAAAAAGGGAATGACAATGAAGGTCGCCCGCATGTCTCCGTCCCTCAAGGCTTTCCAGCCTGTGAGGAGCATGATCGGTACTGAAACCCACCACAAAGCCGGATTGCCCATAGAGGAAATATAGGCGCGGGAGTCGTGGAAGTAGCCCACGTAGAGCCACAGAGGCGTTACCATGAGCGGCCAGCTCCACCAGGGGGAGCTGTGAGGATGTGGCGCCTCGAGGCCCCCATGAAACCTGAACATGAAGAACTGCATATCAATGAAGTCCCTGAGGCCGTGCCCGAGCATGAACTGCGGTACGTATGTCAGCATGTAAATGGAGATTGCCGCGAGCAGGCCGCCGCCCAGTGCGAGAATCTCCGTGCGGTAGATGGGCTTCCTCCATTTGACTACGGCGAGTAGCAGTACTATTCCCACAAACCCGTACATGGTCACCCATTTCGTAGCGAAACCGAGGCCGAAGAAAACCAGGCTCAGGAAGAGATACTTCGCATTCCCGGCCGGGTTCTGGTAATAACGATAGAAGAAATAGAACATGGCTACGACGAAAAAGAGGATGAATGTTTCACCCGTGGCCATTCGTCCCATGGTGAAATGCATGAAATCAAGAGCAAGCAAGGCCGCGGCAAAGAGCCCGGCACGCTGGGAATTGAACATGCGCCTGGCGAACAGGTAGATGAGCGGGATGAGGGCCGTGGCGAAAAAGATGCCCGCGAAGCGCCAGCCGAAAGGGCTGTCTCCAAAGAGGGAAATGCTGCCGGCGATTATGAGCTTGCTCAGGGGCGGGTGAGTGCGTTCTGACTGCTCGTCGTGGCGGAGAAAATCGTCAGCCGCCCGCACAAAATATATCTCGTCGAAGTAGGTGCGTGACTTGTGGCTGGCCGGGTTCTCGACCAGGTGCTGTTCGTCGATCAGTGCCGGCAGCGGTTCGCCGTCAGCGTCGGTGGCCGAACTAATCTCAAGCTTCTCACCGGCGGAGAAAAGCGCTACTTCTCCGATCGTCCCCGTACTTGCCCTGAATACGAGCCGGATGTGCCGGGTATCCTGTTCCAGCGGAAGATCACGCCACTTCCGGTGCACACCCTGCTCGGAAATGCTCCCCTGGTAAGCCCATTCCTCTGGCGAGCCCCAGTACACGTCCACATCGACCTTGTTGGCGTCCTGCACAAGTATGAAGAATTTGTCCACCCGCACTACCGTTCCCAGGTCGAGGTGGACTTCCTCCATGCTCGCGGAAGGGGCCCAGTTGGAAGCGGGGAACTGTTTGTCGCCGAGGTTCCAGACGGAGACGGAGAAGAAGATGATCGTGATGAGAGCGACCGCGAAGGCGTACCGGTTTTTCAGGAAAGGAATAGTGGTATTCATGGCTCTTCCTCCACAGCGCCTTCATCTGATAGTACCGGACTCACAAGCGCGGGCCGGGGAACCCGGTGCGCCAGCCAGTATTGACCGGACGCGATGCCCATAAGGACGATGTTCGCGGATGAAATCAACATCACGTACCATGCCCCGCCGGGCACGGTTCCGCCTGCACCATAGGCCATGTATACAACTACAAGGTTCGCCAGATACGTGCAGGTGAGACCCACGTAGAGCCAGATGCCCAGCCGGAGCGGCCAGGCCAGCAGGAGGAAGGCGAATACAGGGAACAGGTACCTTTCGTGCATTCTGGTCATCAGCATGAAGAACGCAAATGCCAGAATGAATACGAGAAAGGCGGCATTGCTGCGGCCATGACGGCGGTAGGACCAGAAGAACAGGAGCGCTGCGGCCAGAAATGCAAGGAATCCCCAGACCTGATAGGTCAGCCCGAAGTGGGAGACGTTATCCGGCTTCCAGAGTCCAACCAGCGCCCAGACATTAAACGCGTTAGCGGTGGTATAGCGATAGACGTTATAGCCGGAGTACTGTTCGGCAAGGAAAGTAACCGGATTATCCCAGGCAAAGGGAAGTATGACGAGGGCCAGAACCCCGCCGAAGATGACGCTGCTTGAAACGGCACGCTGCCACCCGCCGTGCCGTAATATCAGGTATGCCAGTACCGGGAGGAGGATAATGCTCTGCGGCTTGGTCAGAATGGCGAGGCAGAAGAGTCCGCCGGAAATTTCGAATCTGGACTTGAATGCGAAGAAGAGGGAAGCGACCATGAAGAACGTGTGGATCGAGTCCATTTGCCCCCAGACAGCCAGATCGAAGATAACCGCCGGGTTGAATGCATAGAGCGACATGCCGGCCAGAGATACTCCGAAGGGAAGGCGCATGCGAAGCATGGAAAAGATGAAATAAGCCGCCGCCAGGTCGAACAGGTTCTGTGGAAGCTTGATGAAGAAGGGCAGGGTATCCCACCCGAACAGTTGCGACATTTTCCCGAAAAACCAGAAAATATAGACATTGAAGGGCGGATAATCACAGAAGCTTGTGTTATCGTAGAAGCCCGAGATTCCCCCGGTGGCAGCCGTCCGGAACCAGGACGAGAAGCATCCTGAGTCAACCTCGAAACCCGGAATCGGGAATAGAGCGAAGCGGATGAGCAGGGAGGCGAAAAGGACAGAGGCCACTATCCCGGTCTGACCGCCAGGGGTTGAAGACCACTCTTTCAGCTTTGAAAGAATTCCCGAGCCCATCCCCGGTTGCTCCCTCAATAGCGCGATTTCCCGACGCTGCCACTCGGTTCTACGAAGAGCAGTCGCTGTTCATTCACCATGGTAACACATGGTAGTCAGGGCGGCCCCGTTTTCGAATAAGGGTAATGCGAATTTCCCGCGTCACCATCCGAGATTTACACTCCACAGGGTTCCCCACAGGTTGACCGCGATGCCGAAAGCGACCACAGCTATCGCCCACCTGGTTACTCTATCCCCGGTGCCGGAACTGATCAAGATAAGGAGAAAGGGGAGGAAGTCCAGGCTGTACCGGTATCCGAACTGGACCCACCCTGTGGAGAACCAGAGGATGGTCGGTACCAGGACAGCCAGGATCGCCAGCCCCAGCCACCTGGCGGTCGGCTCTGAACACTTCGCTCTGAAGGCGTAGAGCAAGGCCGGGGTCGTAAGCAGTATGCTCATTCCTTCGGGGGAAGGCCTCAGGTAAGGGAAATATCCGATATACTCCGGGGGCATGAGAACGAGGGTGTACAGTTGTTTAGGAACATAATGCAAACTGAAATGGCCGTATTTTTCAATATCGGCCGCGAAATAGGCCGCGTAGCTGTGAGCCAGATAGCCTGTCTCGACAGGGCTGCCGAAGCGCGCGAAATTGAAATAGGCAAGGAAGGCTAGCCCATGTTTGACATTTCCGGAGGTGGGCCAGCTTCGAGGAAGGGTCTA
>JACUUS010000065.1 GCA_014859215.1 Dehalococcoidia bacterium
GTTTGTCCTGGGCCTCCGCGGTCATGACCGGGTATCCTCTTTCGTCATGCATCAGTCCGGTGGTATGGAAGCGGTAACCCTGCCCTGCTACTGCCATCGGCGGGACAAGGTTGCCATCCGTCTCATAGGGTATGTACCGGCCGGGAGGTTTCTCCGGCCGGCGCCTGTCCAGGAGGTCTTCAGGAGATATGGCCGGGATTATGACTTTCTCGCTCATGTGCCCTACCGCTTCATCGGACATGATGAGCACGGGTACGCGGTATTTCTCCGACAGATTGAAGGCCGCGATCGTAAGATCAAACATCTCCTGCGGAGAGCTGGGGACGAGCGCGATAATTTCGTAGCTGCCGTGAGAACCCCAGCGCGCCTGCATCATGTCCCCCTGCGCTACCAGTGTGGGCAGTCCGGTTGAAGGACCGGCCCGCTGGATGTCGGTCACGACGCAGGGAGTTTCGAGCATCACCCCCAGGCCGAGGTTTTCCATCATCAGGCTGAACCCCGGGCCGGATGTGGCCGTCATTGACTTCACGCCCGCCCATGACGCGCCAAGAACAGCGTTCATCGACGCAATCTCATCCTCCATCTGGATGTAAACGCCCCCCACGCCGGGAAGGCGCTCGCTCATGCGCTCGGCTATTTCGGTGGCCGGCGTGATCGGATAGCCGGCGAAGAAGCGGCACCCGGCGCTTATAGCGCCTTCAGCGCACGCTACGTCGCCATTCATGAAGTAGGTCCCGCAGAGAGGCCCATCAGTAGACATGAGAAGTCCCGTCAACTTTCGTGGTTGGTTGAGTCGAGGTGAATTCCGAATTCAGGGCAGAGGATCTCGCACAGGCCGCAGCCGAGGCACCTTTCCTCGTCTACTACCCTGGCGAGCAAATAGCCGCGCGGGCTCAGTTCCGAGCTCATCTCGAGTACGCCCCTCGAGCAGAACTCTACGCAGTAGCCGCATCCCTTACACCTGTCTGTATCGATGTGAATCCGACAAGGCCTGGTCGCCTTACTCGCGTGGTCGAATGGTGTTCTCCAGAATTTCCTGGCCGCTGGCTTTTCCTGTCTGGTTGTCAGTGCCGGTCCTCCCGCTCTCAAACCTGTATTACTGGCACAAGCATGAGCCTGCATGCCCTTTGAAATGACAGTATAGCAAATCCGCAATTTCTTTACAAATTGCCGACTTGCCCCGTATTCAAGAGCCTGTTGCAAACAGGTAGGCATTGTGTTATGTTTAGGAAAGTTTTTTGCCCGGTGTAGGACTTGGGCAACGTATCCGGGTATACATTGGGGAATGCTTTGACTCTTTTTTCTGATGGCGCCGCCCTGATTTCCGGCGGGTTTCCGCACCAGCAGCTTGCTTGGATCCAAACGGGTGTTTACGCAGACCGGTCGTGCTTACGCGCGAAGTGTGCTTTTATGAATTATGCGGCTGTCTCGCATGTCCCGGCAGGACCACCCGCCTTCGTGAGAGCCCGGCCAGGCGCCGGCTGCTTTCGGGCAGGGTAATGGTGACTTCGCGCCGACGATGCCTCGTCTAAGACCGACCCTAATAACCCCGGAGGTTTAAGCATGGAAGAAGCTATCTCAAACTTCCTGACATCGCTGTCCGTAGAAAAAGGCTTCTCCAACAATACACTGGACGCATACAGAAATGATCTGGGGCAATTCTCCAGATTCGTCCGCGAGAAGGTACCGGGAATTCCGGATGGCCGATTCGACTACGGATGCATGGACCGCGCGTTGTTGCTGGATTACGTGTTGAATCTGCGCGACAGGAGCTACGCTCCGGCTACAATGGCGCGAAAAATCGCAGCGGTTAAGTCATTCTTTAACTTCATTATAGCTGAAGGTATACTGGACAAGAATCCAGCGGATGGAATTGCCGGCCCCAAGGTGGGGAAATCGCTTCCCAGGGCAATTTCGGTTGGCGACGTCGAGCGCTTGCTGGAGGAACCTGACAAGCTAACCAGCCCTGAAGCGAAACGTGACAAGGCCATGCTGGAACTCCTTTACGCTACCGGTATGAGGGTTAGTGAGATAGTCTCCCTGAACGTCCGCGATGTGAATTTGCGGGGCGGTTTCGTGCGCTGCCTGGGCAAAGGGTCGAAGGAGCGGATCATACCCATCCACAACAAGGCTGTAAGAGCGGTGAGGAATTACCTGGATGGAGGTCGCGCCCGGCTGCTCGGAGCCAGCGGTGAAATCGCGCTCTTCCTCAACCGCCGCGGGCAGAGGCTTACCCGCCAGGGTTTCTGGCTTATCCTGAAGAACTATGCGGAGAAAGCCGGGGTCAAAGATGAGATCACTCCGCACGTGTTACGGCACAGCATAGCCACACATCTGTTGCACAGCGGCAAGATGAACCTCAGGGAGCTCCAGGAGCTGCTGGGGCACGCGAATATCTCAACCACCCAGGTATACACGCATCTGACGACGGAACGCCTGCGACAGGTCTACGAGAGTTCTCACCCAAGGGCGACATGATCCCCGGGCTCCCTCTTCGGCTTCATTCCGCCTGTCGCGGCGGATGTGATAAACTACTCCCTGACGGCCTCTGAAACCGGCTTTCTCGAATACTCGCAACTTTCCAGGGGGATGAATGTTCGTATCTGTGATAGGCGGCAGCAACTGTTCCGGCAAGGATGAGGAGCTGGCGGAAGCGGTGGGAATCGAGCTCGGACGGCGGAGCATAACGGTTATCTGCGGGGGCCTTACGGGGGTAATGACCGGCGTGTGCCGCGGCGCACGCTCGGCGGGAGGGACCACCGTCGGTATCCTCCCCGGCGGGAAACGCGAGGACGCCAATCCGTATGTCGATATTCCCATAGTAACGACCATTGGCGAAGCCCGGAATATCATCGTGGTCAGCTCCGGCCAGGCGGTTATCGCGATTGGGGGCGAGTACGGGACCCTTTCGGAGATTGCCTACGCCCTGCGGAATAAGATCCCCGTTGTGGGTCTGAATACATGGTCGATGTCCAGGCTGGGCAATAAGGACAGTTCGATTGTCCTCGCTGAAACGCCCGCGGAAGCGGTGGAGAAGGCGGTTGCCGCTATCAGGGCAAAAGAGGAGGAAAGGAAGGCGGGACGATGACAGTTATAGCCAACATCAGGGGCAGGGAGATACTGGATTCGAGGGGCAATCCCACCGTGGAAGTCGATGTGCTGCTCTCGAAAGGCTCCACGGGCCGGGCCTCTGTCCCCTCCGGCGCGAGCACCGGCGTCCACGAAGCGGTCGAGCTTCGCGACGGCGACCCTTCCAGGTACGGCGGAAAGGGCGTTCTCAAGGCCGTAGCCAATGTGAACGATATCATCAGGCCCGCCCTGATCGGGAAAGATGCGGGTGAACAGGCTGTCATAGATGAGCTAATGAACGACCTCGACGGGACTCCTGACAAGCGGAATCTCGGGGCCAACGCGATACTGGGTGTATCGCTTGCGGTGGCTCACGCAGCGGCCGCATACTGGCAGATGCCGCTGTACCGTTACCTTGGTGGTGACGAGGCGCATGTACTTCCTGTCCCACTCATGAACATCCTCAATGGCGGTAAACACGCGGAAGACTCCGTGGACCTCCAGGAATTCATGGTTGTTCCAGCGGGGGTGAGGACGTTTTCCGAAGCTCTGCGCATGGGCGCCGAGGTCTATCACGCGCTCAAGCAAGTACTGAAGCAGCGGGGCGCGGGCACGGGAGTGGGAGATGAGGGCGGTTTCGCGCCCAGCCTTGCTGCGAATAGAGAGGCCGTCGAGGTTATCCTCAAGGCCGTTGAGATGGCGGGGTACCGTCCCGGTCGGGACTGTTTCATCGCGCTTGACCCGGCCTCCAGCGAGTTTTATCATGAAAACAGGTACGTTCTCGCAAAGGAAGGCGCCTCGTTCTCCAGCACTGAACTGGCAGCTTATTACAGCGAGCTTGTTTCCGAATACCCTATAATCAGTATCGAGGACGGAATGGCGGAAGATGACTGGGAAGGATGGAATAACCTGAGCGGGCAGCTGGGAAACAGTATCCAGCTTGTGGGTGACGATCTCTATACCACCAATCGGGAGCGCCTGAGCCGCGGCATAGTCGAGCAGGCTTCAAACTCCATTCTTATCAAGCTTAACCAGATCGGAACGCTGACTGAAACGCTGGACGTGATGGACCTTGCCGCGAAATCAGGCTGGACCTCGGTGGTCAGTCACCGTTCGGGCGAGACTGAGGACGTCACTATCAGCGATCTAGCGGTCGCTTTGAATACCGGGCAGATCAAGACCGGCGCGCCGTGCCGCTCGGAGAGGGTCGCCAAGTATAACAGGCTTCTCAGGATCGAGGAAGAGCTGGGGAACCGGGCGGTCTATGCCGGGAAGACGGCTTTTCGCCATCTCTGAGATCTAACCGAAAGACCAGGCATGAAGCAAATAGGAATCACAACCACCGTACCGATCGAGCTCCTCATAGCGGCAGGTTACGCGCCGGTGGATTTGAATAACCTCTTCGTAGCCAGCAAAGACAGGGAAAGGCTGATTTCTGTTGCCGAATCGGCAGGCTTCCCCCAGAACTGCTGTACATGGATCAAGGGCATTTACGGGGTATGCATGGAGCATGGTATAGGGACCGTTCTCTGCGTGACAAGCGGCGACTGCTCCAATACGATCATGCTCATGGAGGTCCTCAAACTCAAGGGGCTGGAAGTTCTCCCCTTCGCCTTTCCTGAATCCCCGGATGTGAAGTTGTTGAACCGTGCCCTGGATTTCCTGGCCATTCGGCTCGGGACTACCGTTGCCAGGGCCGAAGAAGTCAGGGAAGAGCTGCGATACGCCCGCAGGCTGGCTCATCGTGTTGATAGTATGACCTGGAGGGAGGGACTGGTCAGCGGCCTGGAGAACCACCTCGCACTGGTCTCGACCTCTGACTTCGATGGCGACCGCTCGGGATACGAACGCCGGCTGGAAGCTTTGCTGTCCGAGGCTTCCCGGAGAGAACCTTATCCTGAGCACTTCATCCGCCTGGCCTACATAGGCGTGCCCCCCGTTTTTGGTCCTGATCTCTACCCCTACCTTGAACGCAATGGGGCCAGGGTAGTGTTCAACGAGGTCCAGCGGCAGTTTGCTATGCCCGAACCCGGGCCTTCGCTGGCGGACCAGTATTGCAGCTATACATACCCTTACTCGATCTTCGAACGGGTCAAAGACATCCAGGCCCAGCTCGCGGAGCGGAGGGTGGACGGGGTCATACACTACGTCCAGGCGTTCTGTCACAGGGGAATAGGCGACATTATATTCCGCCACGCTATCCCGGCGCCCATGCTGACCCTGGAAGGTAATGCGGATTTCACGCTGAACGGCCATGTCCGCACCCGCATTGAGGCGTTCATAGATATGCTCAGGCGGAAGACCAGGGTTGCGGGCGCGGGGCCCCAGGTCACTACGAACTTATAAGCAGGAGGCTTTTATGGCGACAAGGATAGGCATCAACGGTTTCGGCCGGATCGGGAGACAGGTCCTCAAGGCGATGAAGGACTTCCACGCCGATAAGCTCGAAGTGGTTATAGTCAATGACCTGACTGATACGAAGACCAATGCGCATCTGTTCAAGTATGACAGCAACTACGGCCGATATCCGGGGACGGTTGAGGCTGCCGGCGATTCGATAATAATAGACGGCAAGAAGGTGAAAGTCGTCGCCGAACGCGACCCCGGCAAGATACCCTGGAAAGAGGCGGGCATCGACATAGTAGTTGAGTCAACCGGGGTCTTCACTTCGGGCTCAAAGGCCGCCGCGCATTTGCAGGGCGGGGCGAAGAAGGTGATCATAACTGCCCCTGCCAAAGAAGAGGACATCACTCTGGTCCTGGGGGTGAATGAAGGGACCTATGACCCGGCAAAGCACCACATTATCTCAAACGCGTCCTGCACCACGAACTGCGTCGCTCCGCTTGTAAAGGTGCTGCATGACAGGTTCGGAGTGAAACGGGGGCTGATGTCGACCATTCACGCATACACGAACGATCAGAGAATACTGGACACGGTACACTCCGATCTGCGGCGGGCCAGGGCGGCTGCCTTGAACATCATCCCGACCACAACCGGCGCGGCGAAGGCGGTAACCCAGGTCATACCCGAGCTCAAGGGCAAGATACACGGGATCGCTCTGCGGGTACCGACCTCGACGGTGTCGCTCGTGGACTTCGTCGCAGACCTTGATAAGAGTGTCACTGTGGATGAGGTGAACAACGCCCTCCGCACAGCCTCCGAAGGCCCTTTGAAGGGGATTATCGAGTACAATGACGAGCCCCTGGTCAGCCTGGACTACAAGGGTGATCCCGCAAGCTGTATCATAGATGCGCTCAGCACCATGGTTATCGATGACAACATGGTCAAGGTGATGGCCTGGTACGATAACGAGTGGGCCTATAGCTGCCGCGTGGCCGACCTGGCTGTGTACATCGCCGGGAAGGGCCTGTAGTTCTCCGGGATTTGAAATGCGTCAAGGGGCGTCCACAAGGACGCCCCTGTTACTGTTCTGGAAAGGGTTGGCGGAAATGACTGCGGCTTCGCCGCGTTATGTGTCTCTCTACCACTCGGGCGAGCTTGAACGCCGCGCGAAGCTGCTGGAAGCGCGGCTGGAGAGGTGCGATATATGCCCCAGGCAGTGCCGCCTCAACCGACTGGAGGGAGAGCGAGGATTCTGCCATTCAGGATACCTGCCTGTTGTGTCCGCCGCCTGCGCGCACTTCGGGGAGGAACCGGTCATTTCGGGCAGCAGGGGCTCCGGCACGGTGTTCTTTGGCAACTGCAATATGCGATGCGTGTACTGCCAGAACCACCAGATAAGCCAGGACTGGGAAAGGCAGGAATCGAGAACGGTAAGCTTCCAGGAGCTGGCCGGGAGAATGCTCAGGCTCCAGGATGAGCTGGGCTGCCACAACATCAACCTCGTATCTCCTTCACACTTTGTCCCCCAGATCGTTCGCGCCCTGCTGTATGCGGTCCCCATGGGACTGCGGCTGCCGCTTGTCTACAACTCGAATGGTTACGATTCCCTCGCCACCCTGAAAAGCCTGGACGGTATCATAGACATTTACCTCCCGGACCTCAGGTATGCCTCCGACGGACCCGCGGTGGAGTTGTCCGGCGCGCCCGGTTACGTGGACGCGGCAAGAGAGGCTGTCCGCGAGATGTACAGGCAGGTGGGAAACATTGTGCTTGACAGGGAAGGCGCGGCCAGGCGGGGTCTCATAGTCCGGCACCTTATCCTCCCCGGCGGTCTTGCCGGAACGGCGCAGACGCTGGACTGGCTGGCGAAGGAGCTTTCGCGAGGATTGTCGGTGAGTATCATGTCCCAGTACTACCCGGCGCACCGCGCCCGCGAGCACGGTCTGTCAAGGCAGATCACGGCGGAAGAATACGCCGACGCTGTAAGGGCCCTGCACAAAGCTGGAATCGAAACAGCCTGGGTGCAGGGAATGGGGTCTCCGGAAGTCTACTTGCCCGATTTCGAGCGGGAGGAATCGCCGTTTGTAGCGGCGGGCGAGGGATAGGCTCGGGGCTTACCTGCGCTTTCTCTTGAGCCAGGAAAACCTTACCTTCTTGCCGGAGTGCTTCTCGTTCTTCTTGTTTACGTTCTCAATAAACGTCTTGAGGTCCGTTTGCGGCTTTTCACTCATCGTAATTTCCTCTGTTCAGGTACCAGGAAAATATTATATCACGAGAATGAGTGGAAGTCTAAAGTCAGGGACAACGGCTGATTGACTTCATCGAGAAATCGTGCTAGATTATCGTTAAGGAACTTTGAAGGTGAACTGCCATGCTTGAGTTGTCAGTCACGCTCGAACTTGACAGGCAAGCACTTAGAGAAAGGGCCTTTCGAGTCCTCCCCGGTATGCAAAGCTGTTTCTTCGGCCTGGCCGCGCTGGTATTCTTTGCCTGCCTGCTGCCCCAGATTGTTGCTCCGCCAGTCGCTCTCGCAACCGGGCCGCCGGAATTCGTTTTGGTGGGGACTTTGCTTCTGGTAGGCTGCATACTCGCCTCCACGGTAGTGGCGGCCCCGTTTGGCTTTATTTTCTTCTGAGATCCTGCCACCGAGAACGGCTCACAAGCGGATCGCCAGAGCAGACGGCTGCGGTGAGCCGACGCGATCCACGACGGGACCGCTCATGGTCCTTCCCGCTCATCAGCCCTGATACCGGCTGCCTGAACGCGACACCTTCTTTCCGATGCGACCTGAGCGCTTTCGGTGTGCTATACTTGCAGGGATGAGAGATACGACAGGTGAAACGGACCTCAGTCACAGACTGGACTCCCTCTTCAGTCCTCGATCGGTAGCCATCATCGGCGCGTCGAGCATATTCGGCAAATGGGGTTTCAATATACTGAGCCGGCTGCTCCGTAACAGGGATGCCAGGCAGGTCTACGCGGTGAACCGCAAGGAGACCGAGATCCTCGGCCTTCCGGCGTACCCCACTGTGCATGATGTTCCCGGTCCGGTGGACCTGGCGGTTATTACCGTGCCCGCTCAGCAGCTTGCCGGAGTAATCCAGGACTGCATACGCAAGGAAGTCAAGATCGCCGTAATAATCTCCAGCGGTCTTGCGGAGACCGGGGATGAGGGCGCCAGGGTAGAGAAAGACATTGTCAGGATCGCGCGGGAGGGCGGACTGAGGTTCGTGGGGCCGAACTGCCTGGGTCACTTCAATACATACAGCAACATCTATACCGTGCCGTTCATGCCCCGTGTAGTTCGGGGAGAGGTCGCCTTGATCTCCCAGAGCGGCAACTCGAGCCAGTCGGTGTTCAATTACGGCATGCAGATGGGCCTCGGGTTCAGCGAGTTCGTAAGCAGCGGCAACGAGGCGGATATACGGTTCGAGGACTACCTGGAGTACTTTGCCCGCGACAGGAAGACGAAGCTCATACTGGGCTACGTGGAGGGCCTGAGGGACGGGCGGCGCTTCTTCGAGCTGGCGAAGGAGATCACGAAGAAGAAGCCGATCATCATTATGAAGGCGGGAAGGACCGACGCGGGCTCAAGGGCGGCGCGTTCGCATTCCGCGTCCCTGGCCGGCTCGGACGCGGTGCTGGATGCGGCTTTCAAGCAGTGCGGAGTTATACGTGCGCAGGAGCTCGGCGAGCTCGTTGACATCGCGGTGGCCCTGCTCGGGCAACCGCTCCCTCGAGGCAGGAGGGTGGGGGTGCTCGCCATGGGCGGCGGTCCCGCCGTAATGGCCGCCGACGCGCTCAGGCGGGAAGGGCTTCAACTGCCGGAACTCACGTCAGACACGATGGCCAGGCTGAATGCGCTCCTGTCCAGCCGGTGGTCTCACGGGAACCCGGTGGACCCCGCCGGCGATTTTGTCAGCTACCACTGCATCTGGCCGCTCATCGAGGACGCCAATACTGACGCGGTGATGACCATCGGGGGCATCGGGATGACGGACAGCTTCTCCGGTTGGGCGCAGATACCGGATGACCTGAAGGCCGATGCTCTCAAGTTCCGCCAGGCCATGGAAGACGCGGAGCTGGAAAACCTGGACAAAACGACCCACCTTATGGAGCAGTACGGGAAACCTCTTGTCATAGCTACAATGGTGACAGGCGCGCTCAGGGAAGGCAAGATCATGAGGCGGCTCAAAAACAGGCACATGAAGAACTACACGTCCCCGGAAAAGGCCGCGAGGGTACTGGCACGGCTCGCGGACTACAGCGAGTACCTGGCCGCCGCCCGTAATCACCCTCGCCCGCCGCAGCGCTGAATACCCTCGCCCGCCGCAGGTTGAGAGCGAACCTGGCCGCCGCTCGTAACGACCCTCGCCTGCCGCAGCGGGAGAGGGAAGGGTGAGGGTCCCGGTGGGGTGCAGGGAGTGTGTCTTTAACCCTCATCCCAACCCTCTTTCAGTCCTTCGGAAAAGGAGTTCAGCCTCACTACCGCCACGCAAAGACATGGCCGGCAGCCTCTCTCGGCCTGAGCTTCAACTGGTAGAGCCTCCGCCTTATCCACAGGACTCTTTCTACCTGGCAATTTTCCAGTAGTTCCTCACATCGAGCATAACCAGGGTTATGGGAAGTAGGATAATGAAATTGAAGATGAAGCCGGTATACCTGTAAAGAGTTTCAGCCGTGATTGGATACCGCCAATTCACGTCGAGAAGGAGCAGAATCAGTATAGATACAGCAGCTATGCAGGCCCGTTTGCTTTTCCTTGTGAGAAGGTAAGCGGCCAGAGGATATGGACCAAGGTGGATCAAAATTAGAAGGAGAAACCCGAAGGTGTCAATATCACCGGAGACCTCGAATCCTGCGATAGCCCCCCATCCAATCAAGAACCACGCAACCCATAGCGATGTCGTAATAAATATGAACCATACCGCAATTCTGGTCTTGAGGGGTAGACCCTTCCCTGTAGTCAAAAACAGTCTCTTTAGCTGCATTCAGGCCTCCCTCAGACCGGGCGCTTAATGCCGCGGCTTCCAGGGCTGCGAAGGTCGGTCAGCCTTTCGCGAGTGATTCCCGGTACGCAGGTACTTCGCAGCGGCTTTCACAAAGCTTCAAGGATATATTATTGACTTGATTGCCGGCCTGACAGGGTCCTGGGGCCTATTTGCCGGAATTTTCGATCTTATGAGGGCTTCATCAGAAGTCTCAACAGGCACAACCTGGTGTGCTGCCGATCGAGAGCCTTGACCTGAGCTCGGAGCCGATTTATCATCTCTGCAGAATCCTCGTTCAGGAGAGAGGGTTATGTCAGGCACAACCAGGTTCCACGAGCCTGGACCGGCCCCTGTCGATGCCATCGATCAGGATGTTTCGTCCTGGATCACCGAGTCAAAGGGCCTTGAGCAGGTAATTTCAAGAGTGCGCTGGCTCGGGGTGATAGTTATCGTGGTCATGGCCTTCCTGCATCCCACAGGCTTTGTCGCGATGCTCGCGCTCGCCGGCGTTCTGGCAGTCGGCAACGCGGTAGCATGCATCGCCAATTCAAGAATCACCAGGCCGGTTTCCCAGCGAGCCCTCGCTGTACTGATGCTGGCGGTGGACGCCGCGGTTGTCCTGGGCGTCATCTTCCTATTCGCCAGAGACTTCTACACTGCCGCCTACGCGGCCTTTGCCATTGTTGCCATCGAGGGAGGCCTGCGCTTCGGGCTCAGGGGCGGTCTGGCTATGGGACTCCTCTTCGCCCTCGGCTTGCTCGCCGCGATGTTCTACCGGGAGGCAG
>JACUUS010000267.1 GCA_014859215.1 Dehalococcoidia bacterium
TTGTTGAAATACGTCGTGGCCTGAGCCGCGCCTTATCTGAGATAGGCACGGCTGAGCTGCCAAGGAAGCGGCGGTATCAGCCCTCAGTTGGAGGGAGAGAAATGCAGGCGAAACCGGACTACGAGCAGATTGTAAGGAAGCTGGCTGAACTGGAGGAAATCATCGGTGCGCTGCGCATCCGCGATATTGCCGCCAGAGACGGCGTGGAAAGCGTTTCCTCTCTCCGCCTCAAGGAGACCGAGGTCTGGCTGAGAGAGCAGCGTGATTATCTGGAGCAGTTGAGCAAGCGCAACGCCGAGCTTCAGGTGGAGTTGGAAGCGCGGGCCGACGAGCTTCGCAGTAGCCGCCAAGCAGCCCAGGACTCAAGAGATAAGTACCTTGACCTCTATGATAATGCCCCGGTAGGCTACCTGACGCTGAAAAGGGACGGCAGCATTCTGGACGCGAATCAGACCGCAGCCAGAATGCTCGGCCTGGAGAAGGAAGCCCTGATTCGTTCTCCGCTGACCAGGTTCATTGGGCCCGATTCACAGGACGAGTTCCATTCTCACATGAACCGCGTATGTCCCACGAGCGGCCATGAGAAGTCGGAAATCAGGATGCGCAGGCGGGACGGGTCCGAGTTCTATGCTCTGCTGGACAGCGTCGCGATAGAGGGTCCGGGGCAATGCCGCACAACGCTTTCGGACATCACTCAGCGCAAACGTGTCGAGCAGGAGCTGCAGCGCAGCGAAGGATATCTCAAAGCGCTTATGGAGCACTCTCTCGACGCCGTCACGATTATCGGGGATGACGGGACTATCCGTTACGAAAGCCCGTCTTATGAACGTTTGCTGGGATTCAAGCCGGAAGAGAGAGTGAAAACCAGCATATTCGAAAGACTTCACCCGGACGATGCCGAGGGGGTAGCAAAGCTCTTCTCTGAATTCTTGCCGAATCGAGGAGGCACTATACGTGCCGAGGTGCGTGCCCGGCATAAAGACGGCTCATGGCGCTTCATTGAGGCTGTGGGCACCAATCTGCTCGATAATCCGATTGTGAACGGCATCGTGCTCAATTTACGCGATGTCTCGGAGCGCAGGCGGGTAGAGGAAGCGCTACGGGATAGTGAGGAGCGCTACCGCGCCTTGTTCGACCGCTCGCTTCACTGCGTCTATGTACACGACCTTGAGGGCAATTTCCTGGATGCAAATGAGACGGCTTTGGAATTGCTCGGCTATGAGAGGGAAGATCTCCCCAATCTCAGTTTTGCCTCCCTGCTGAGCCAGGACCAGTTGCCCAAAGCCTCTGCCACGCTCCAGGAACTGAAAGAAGGCGAGGCTCAACAACAGGTGAGTGAGTACAGGCTCCGGTGCAAGGACGGTTCATTTGTCGTCGTGGAGACCGTAGCAGCCGTTATCTACCGCGAGGGAAGGCCCTATGCCATTCAGGGGGTCGGCAGAAATATCACCGAACGCCGAAAGATGGAGGAGGAACTGCGCCGGTACCGCGAACACCTGGAGGATCTGGTCGAGCGGCGAACCCTGGAGTTAAGACAACTCGCCCACCGCCTCGTGGAGGCCCAGGAGCAGGAACGCGCCCGCCTCGCGCACGAGCTTCACGATGAGATAGGGCAGCAGCTAACCTATACAGCGCTGCTTATCGACAGGGCGATGCGCAACCAGGGATCGCAGGTACTTGCCGAGGCAAAGTCCATGATTCAGGAGGCGATATCAGGTATTCGCAGTCTTTCTGTGATCCCGTTGTTGATGATGTTGCGCAGCACCGGCCTCGTACGCTCGCTTTTCTCCCTCACCCAGGAACACACGCGGCGCAGCAGTACCCCGGTAGAGTTCAAGCACGAAAATGGGCTGGACGAAGGCGTCCC
>JACUUS010000066.1 GCA_014859215.1 Dehalococcoidia bacterium
CAAGAGTGATGACGAGCTTGACCGGCGCAGCGTTGTGTTCTATAATGTCGGCAACCCCGTACAGGCATGTATCCGGGGGCAGGAGCAGAGCGGGTCGGTGCGGTTGAGCAAGCATAGCGAGGTCTGTAATGTATCAATGCAAGCAGTGTGGTAAAGAGTTCGGTGACTGGCATGCGCTGGGCGGACACACAAGAACACACAGGGAAAGCAGCCGGAAAGGCGACGGTGCGCGGGCGATCGGGGGTGGGGGCATGCCTGATGGGGGGCATGAGGATGGGTCTGATCAAGCTCTGGGCAGGGCGCTGGGCCGGCTTAGCGAGCTCTCGGGGGAGGAGGCCTGGCGCATCGTGGTCCAGTGGATTTTGGATGTCTACCGCCAGGCGCGCCTGCGGGACGAGATAATAGACGGATACCGCCTCCGGATCAGGGAGAGCGAGACCCGTATCGAGGCTGTACAGAGCGAGCTCAAAAAGCTGCAGCAGCAGGTCGCAGGGCAGCACGTTTACAAGGGGCCGAACAATCAGCTATAATCTTCACGATGACTGCTTTCAGGTCACAGTACTGTGGAGACGCGCGAAAAGAGCAGGTAGGGCGGACGATAACCGTTGCCGGGTGGGTGAACCGGCGGCGCGACCACGGCGGTCTGATCTTCATCGACCTCCGCGACCGTGAAGGGATTCTCCAGGTCGTCTTCAATCCTGAAGTCTCGAAGGGAAGCCACGCTGTCGCGATTGAACTGCGGAATGAGTACGTTCTACGGGTAACGGGGAAGGTCCATTTGCGTCCTCCCGGGACCGAGAATCCAAAGCTTGGCACCGGGGATGTGGAGCTTATAGCCGAAGATGCGGAGATACTTAACAGGTCGAAGACGCCCCCATTCTACATAAATGAAGATGTAGAAGTCGACGAGGCGCTCCGCCTGAAGTACCGCTATCTCTATATCCGGCGCGAGAAGATGCAGCGCAACCTCATTCTTCGCCACCGCGTCGTCAAGTTCATGCGTGATTTTCTCGACGACCGCGGGTTCATCGAGATTGAAACTCCTGTTTTGATCAAGAGCACGCCGGAAGGGGCCAGGGACTACCTGGTGCCCAGCCGGATCTATCCGGGCAAGTTCTATGCTCTGCCGCAGTCTCCCCAGCAGTTGAAGCAGCTGCTCATGGTAGCAGGAATGGACAAGTACTTCCAGGTCGCGCGCTGCTTCCGCGACGAGGACCCCAGGGCCGACAGGCAGCCCGAGTTCACGCAGCTTGATCTCGAAATGAGCTTCGTGGATGAGCATGATGTCCTCGACCTTATGGAGGACCTGTTCGCCTCCATGGTGGAGACGGTAACGCCGGAGAAAAAAACGGCAAAACCCTTCCCCCGGCTGACCTATAAAGAGGCCATGGAGAGGTACGGTTGCGACAAGCCCGACATCCGGTTCGGACTGGAGCTCGCCGAACTGTCGGATATTTTTGCCGGCACCGAATTTTCGGTCTTCCGGACTGTTCTTGAAGCTGGAGGCATGGTCAAGGGTTTCGCCGCGACGGGCTGCGCGGGGTATTCGAGAAGCGAACTCGCAGGACTTACCGAGTTCGTGAAGAGCCGGGGCGCTAAGGGCCTGGTCACCATGGCTCTGGAAGCGGGCAGCGACCCGGCGGGGTCACCCGCCCGGGACAGTGCGAAATCCGTGATCACGAAATTCCTCACCTCTGAGCAGCTTGATGAGATCGTCAAGAGGCTTGGCGGCAAAACCGGGGACCTCCTGCTTATCGTGGCTGATCAACCGAAAACCACCAACGCGGTCCTTGCCGCGCTGCGTTCTGAGATGGCCTCACGCCTGGGGCTGATAGACCCTGATGTGCTGGCGTTCACCTTTATTCTCGACTATCCGCTCTTTGAACGGACCGAGGACGGACGATGGGAGCCCATGCACCATCCGTTTACCGCGCCGAGGGATGAGGATATTCCTCTGCTGGACACGGACCCGGGATCAGTAGGGGCCAGACATTACGACTTTGTCTGTAACGGCTGCGAGATATCGAGTGGATCAATCAGGATCCACGACAGGCGTTTGCAGGAGAAGATCTTTGAAATTCTGGGGTATAGCAAAGAGGAGACCGAGGAAAGGTTCGGCCACCTGCTGGAGGCTCTTGAGTTTGGCGCCCCGCCGCACGGCGGTATCGCGCCGGGGATCGACCGCTTCATCATGCTTCTTATAGGGGAGGACAATATCCGGGAGGTAATCGCGTTCCCCAAGACACAGAGCGCCGTGGACCTCATGCTGGACTCTCCTTCCCCGGTTTCCGCCGACCAGCTGCGGGAACTCCACCTGAGGGTAACTGAAGCCTGACAGGGCAGGTACACAATTGTCCTTTTGCTTAAACGCGCCTCATGCTATAATCAAAATACTATGAAAGTCACAACGGAAACCATCGAGAAGTCCCAGGTAGTCCTGAACATCGAAGTCGACCCCGAAGAGATGGAAAGGGCGGTTCAGCAGGCGTACCGCAGGGTAGGAGCGAGGACGACGATACCCGGCTTTCGGAAGGGAAAGGCGCCCGTGGCTATGCTGGAGCGGTATTTAGGAAAGGAAGCCCTTGTCGAAGAAGCCGCCGAGCACCTTCTGCCCGAAGTCTACGAGCGGGTAATCCGCGAGCATGAGGTGCCGATTATCGCCCAGCCGCAGGTCGAAGTGATCAAGGTCGATCCCCTTGCTTTCAAGGCTACTGTGCCGGTGCGGCCCACCATCGAACTTGGAGATTACAGGACGATCAAACTCGAGTCCAAACCTGTCGAAGTGGCGGACCAGGAAGTATCAGCGACTCTTGAGAAGCTCCGTTCGGCTCAGGCGCCATGGGAACCGGTCGACAGGCCGGCCGGTACCGGCGACCTGCTTGCTATCGATGTCGAAGGCACCATTGACGGGGAAAAGGTAATCGAGGAAAAGGACGGCTGGTTCCCGCTTGCACCCGATGCGCGCGCCGGCGTGCCGGGTTTCGCGGAGAAACTGGAGGGGGCTGTAAGAGATGAGGTGAGGGAGTTTACCCTGACCCTTCCGGAGGAGCGCAGCCAGTATGGCGGCAAGGAGTGCAGTTTCCGTGTGACCGTGAAAGAAGTCAAGGAGAAAAGGCTTCCCGAACTCGATGATGAACTGGCAAAGAGCCTCGGTCTCGGCCTGGAGACACTGGACGCGCTCAAGGAAAGGATCGCCGGTGATATCAGGGTTCAGAAGGAACGTGAAGCCAGGAGCCTGCTCGAAGAGAAAGCTGTCAGCGCATTGATCGACACGGCCCGGCTGGAGTACCCGGATGTGCTGGTTGAGCACGAGATCGAGCATTTGATGGAAGAGCAGCAGCGGTATTTCGGGCAGGGGCAGAAGCTGGAGAACTACCTCGAGGCTCTGAAGAAGACGGAGGAGGAACTGAAAAACGAGCTGCGCCCGGTAGCCGAGCGACTGGTGACACGGAGCCTGGTCCTCCACAAGTTCGCCGAATTGGAGGGGGTAGAAGTAGAGGCATCTGAAATCGATTCAGAAATTCAGCGTATGCTTGAACACACTGAAGAAGATCGGCTGCGCTCCGCGCTTCAGACTGAACAGGCGAGGGAATCCCTGCGCAGAAGTCTGTATATGAAAAAGGCCCTGGACCGCCTGGTCGAGTTGACAACTGCAACGGACGAAGAGGCAGGTTCGGGTGAGGTCGAGGCGTCATCGCAAAGTGAAGAGGTGGTAGAAAATGAGAACAGAACCGAGTAACGTCATACCGTTTGTCATCGAGAGCAGCGCCCGTGGCGAGCGCACTTTCGATATATACTCGCTGCTGCTCAAGGAGCGGATTATCTTCCTTGGCACTCCGATCAGCGACCAGGTGGCAAACGTAATTGTGGCCCAATTGCTGTATCTGGAGCGGGAGGACCCGGATAAGGACATCAGCCTGTATATTCACTGCCCGGGCGGCGTTATCAACTCAGGTCTTGCCATATATGACACCATGCAGTTGATCCGGTGTGATGTGTCCACAATCTGTGTCGGCCTGGCCGCCAGCATGGGCACAGTCCTGCTTACTGCGGGCGCCAAGGGCAAACGCTATGCTTTGCCCAATGCGACTATTCACATGCACCAGCCTATGGGGGGCGCCCAGGGGCAGGCCGCGGACATAGAGATCGCGGCACGGGAGATCCTGAGGTTGCAGGACGTGATCAGGACTATACTGGTCCGCCATACCGGGCAGACTCTCGAAAAAATCGTGCACGATACTGACCGCGACTTCTACATGAGTTCGGACTCAGCTCTCGAGTATGGTGTTATAGACGAGATACTCAGCGGGAACAAGGCGAGAACATAACGGCATTACGGACTCTGCCCGTTATGCGGGCAGAGTCCTGTCTATTTCCCGGGTCAGCGAATAGGCCTCGATCGTCCTGCCGGCGTCATCTGTGACCCTTCCATCCTGAATCCTGACCCTACCCTCGCTGAAGGCTTTGACCGTGGCTATGATAAGAGGCAATTCTCTCTTCATCCCTTCCCTGCGAATGGCCCGGAAAAGGGGGTTGTCGTCTCTCTGCGCCTTGATTTCATCCATCGAGAGTCCGCGCGCATCCTCACGGATCCTGTCGAAGTCCCCGCCTGTTATGCGGAAAGTGCAGTAGGTGACGGGAGGGCCCTTGTCAAGCTCCGGCGTCACCAGGTGCATCATCACCCCGGTCTCCTCCGCACCTTGCTCGATCAGCTTCCAGATGACCTCGCGCCAGGTGCCTTCGGGTCCTCCGGGCGCCGCCGGATGGAGGTTTATCATCGTGTAGCGCCTGCACATCTCCGGCCCTACGATGAGCATGTAACCGGCAAGCACGCATATATCAGGCTGGAACTCCCTCAAACGGCGCATGACCTCGCGGTCGTATTCCAGACGCCAATCGCGCACGGCTTCGGGGCTTTTTCGCTCAACGAGCTTGTTACGGAATCCGTGGGATGAGAAGCATACGAGAGGTATTGCGCGCGATCTGACCAGTTCCAGAAACCTGTCCGTCTCCTCTGAATGTCCAGGCTCGCGGTTGCAGAAGACGAACTCTATCTTCGCTCGTACTTCGCCGCGCCTGATGCTTTCCTGCATGGCGGTGAGTAATGCGCGCGAACCTTCGCCGCGCCCTGAGGAAAACCAGCCGACGCTATACATTGTGTCCCTTAACCAATTTCAGCATTCTGTTCCTGATATTGTAGAAATGGACTACAGGGCTCGTACGTGCCATGGAAATCCTGCACCCGGTCAGAGCATGTTTGAAATTCTCGGCGCCGTTGAAATCAGCGAGCTCCATGAAAGTCCTGCCTATCTCCCGGACAACATGAGCATCGCTTCCAGCCGTTCCCGGCAGGCCGAGCGATGATGCGAAACGGGAAGCTCGATTGGAGTCCTGCAAGAGCATGGTACGGGCGTTGAATATCTCCACCAGGTCCAGGTCCGACGCGATTCGGTCAAGCGCCCGGCGCTGGAGTCGGGAATGCGGGCGGAACCGGTCGAATGGGTGCGGCACCAGTACGAGTCCACCCTGGGCCTTTATACGCTTCACGGTGTCCTCGGGAGAAAGGTGACCGGGGACGTGTTCATGAAGAAAAAGACCTATTAGTTCGCCGCGGGTGGTCAGTATTTCTTCACCGACAATAATCTTCAGTGGCGCGCGGCGTTCCATTTCCAGCGCGCCGGCAATGGTATCGTGGTCGGTAATGGCAAGGCAGTTTATACCCGAGCTGAGGCAATGCGCGACGATCTCGTCCGGCCTGGAAGTGGAGTCTTTTGAGTAGCAGGTATGGACATGAAGGTCGGCTTTCAGCCGTGGTTGAGTCAAAGCGCTAAACTCTTTCCACGTAGCTCCCCGTCCGGGTGTCTATACGGACCGTATCGCCCTTGTTGACGAAGAATGGCACCTGGGCCGTCACACCGGTCTGGAGTACGGCCGGTTTGGTCCCGGCCTGGGAAGTATCGCCCTTGAAGCTCGGCCCGGTATCGACCACTTCGAGCTCAACGGTGATGGGAAGCTCGATACCGATGGGCTCCTCATTATATCGCGATATAGTCAGGGTCATGCCGTCCTTGAGGTAATTGAGCGCATCCCCCAGGTGTCCGGCGCTGAGAGGAGTCTGTTCGAAAGTCTCCGTATCCATGAAGTAGTAAAGGTCGCCGTCCTGGTACAGGTACTGGGCGGTCCTCTGTTCCAGCCGGACGCGGTTTATCTTGTCTCCGGCCTGAAGTGTACGATCGATCGTATGCCCGGCGCGGATATCGCGCAGCCGCAGCCTTACCTGGGCGCTGCCTCGGCCGATCTTTAGATGCTGGAAATCGAGGATGGAATAGAGCTGCCCATCAAGTTCGATTACCATGCCCTTTCTTAGCTCTCCGGCATCGATCATCCCGGCACCTCCGGGTCCTTCGTCGCCGCAGTCAAGGACCGTATTCCGCCATGTTCAAGTATCATGGTGTCCTCAATTCTTACACCACCCCATCCAGGCAGGTAAACCCCTGGTTCGATGGTAAAGACCATGTTCTCGCCGAGCACATCCAGCGAACCGGGACCCAGACGGGGTTGCTCATGCGCCGCGAGACCGATACCGTGCCCGAGTCCATGCCCAAAATTGTCTCCGTATCCGGCCTGAGATATGACAGTGCGGGCCAGGCGATCAACCTGCTCACCTGTCATGCCCGCCCGCAAGGCTGCAACCGCGGTTAGCTGTGCTCCTAAAACTATATCATAAATCCTATTGTAGGTGCTATCACCCTTGCCCGCACAAAAAGTGCGCGTCATGTCGCTCGCGTATCCATTAACGCGCGCTCCCAGGTCCATTACCACGGGCTCACCCTCCCTGATTGACCGGTCCGTGGGACGCGCGTGAGGCAGCGCTGAGTTCGGGCCCGAAGCCACGATTATCTCGTAAGGCAGCGTATCACTGCCTTTTTCTCGCATGTGTAACTCGAGCCGCAGGGCCACCTCTCTTTCGGACATGCCCGGGCGCAGCGTCCTTCGGACCTGTTCCAACGCCTCATCCGCAATCCTGGCGGCCTGCTCGATGGAACGGACCTCTTCCGCATCCTTCATCGCCCTGATAGACTCCGCAAGGCCCTCGGTTGGAACAAGACTGAGCCCGCTGCCAGCCTCCCAGGCGGCTGCCGCCACCTCCTGGTACAGCGCATAGGACACATCCCTGGCCTCGAAGCCCAGGCTTGTTATATCCAGTTCGGCCAGCAGCCCGGGGAACCATTCTGTCAGCCGCCCTTTTATGCGCGCAATTCGAAACCCGGGGGCCTGTTCCTCCGCCTGCTGGATGTAGCGGAAATCCGTCGCCAGGATGGCCTCGTGCCCGGAAATCACCAGGAACCCCGCGGAGCCCGTGAAGCCGGACAGATACCGACGGTTCTCGTTCTGCGTGACCAGGAGGGCATCGGTCCCTTTCCCGGCAAGCAGCGAGCGCAGCTTGTTGAGACGTTCCTGGATATCCAACTAGGCCTCCGGGGCCGCCATGATATCCAGCGCGGCTGCGTAGCCCTGCCAGCCAAGGCCGGAAATCTGGCCCCGCGCGATGGGAGCGATAACCGATTGCCGCCTGAAATCCTCCCTGGCATAGATATTTGAGAGGTGGACCTCTATTACCGGCAGAGAGGCATCGGCGAGGGCGTCACGCAGTGACAGCCCGTAATGCGTGAGTGCGCCGGGGTTGATGATTATACCGGAGGCCGTCGGCGATTTCGCCTGGATGAAGTCGACAATGGCACCCTCGCTATTGGATTGAAATATCTCCAGCTCCACCCCGTATTTCCCGGCCCTCTTTTGAAGCAGGCCATCTATTTCCGCCAGGGTCCGGCTTCCGTACACAGAGGTCTCCCGGGAACCGAGCACGTTCAGATTAGGCCCGTGGATGACAAGTATTCTCATCACTGTTCCTTTCGCTCACGGCTTCGTGGATGGGCGGCCAGGTAATTGCGCCGCATCTGGCTGCGGGTCACATGCGTATAAACCTGGGTGCTTGAGAGCCTGGCGTGTCCGAGTAAGTCCTGCACGGAGCGCAAATCGGCGCCTCCGTCGAGCAGATGGGTAGCAAACGTATGCCGCATTACATGGGGGAAGACCCTCATGTCGATCCCCGCTTTGCGAGCATATTTCCTCACCATATTCTGGATTCCCCGTTCCGAGAGCCTGCAGCCAAAGCGGTTCAGGAAGAGCGCATTCGTTTCGTCCTTGCCCATCAGCTTCAGCCGGGCGCGGTCCATGTAGTCTGCGAGTGCGCTGGCGGCCGGCCCTCCTATGAGGGCGATGCGTTCTCTGGAACCCTTACCCCAGACCCTGATTTCACGCGAATCGAGCGAGATATCCTCCAGGTCCAGGGCGGCAAGCTCGCTTACACGTAGGCCGGCGGCATACAGGGTTTCGAGTATGGCGCGGTCTCTCGACTCAAGCGGGCTTGAACATTGTGGGGCTTCCAGCAGCCGCCAGACCTCCTCCAGGCCCAGAAAAGCGGGGAGCCTTTTCTCTAGCTTCGGCGCCGAGAGCGAAGAGAGCGGCTGGGCGCGGGCCAGGTTTTCACGCGCCAGATAGCGGTAGAAGGACCTCAGGGCGCTGAGCTTGCGGGTTATGCTCCTCCGAACATACTTGCGTTGGTGAAGCCAGCCGAGGTAGCCTCGCATAGTGCGCCGGTCAACTTTCTCGAGAGAACCGACCTTCTGCTCCTCGAGATAGTCCAGAAAACCGCGGACATCGTGCAGGTAATTTCGAACCGTAAGCGGTGAGATGCTGCGCTCGAGTTCCAGGTGTTTTGCGTATTTCTCGAGTAGTTCTCGCACGTTTGTCTCTATGCGCCCGACCTGTCGACATGTTCGCACTGAGTGCATTTCACAATTCCGCCCCTGGAAAGGACCAAGAGCCCTTTACACTGCGGGCAGGGCTCCGGCAGGGGTTTGTCCCACGAAGCGAAATTGCACTCGGGGTACTTTCCACAACCGTAGAAAAGCCGCCCCTTCTTGCTTCGCCTTTCGACCAGTTCGCCCCCGCACCTGGGGCAGGCCACTCCGAGTGTCACCTTAATCGGCCGAGCATTTTTGCACTCAGGGAATCCGCTGCAGGACAGGAATTTGCCCCTTCGTCCCCACTTAATTACCATAGGCTTCTTGCATAGCTCGCAGATTTCGTCGGTAGGCTGACTTATCTTGGGGATAGCCGAACTGGCCCTGGCTATGGTATCACGGAAGGGATGATAGAAATCATGCAGCATGGGTACCCATTCGAGTTCCCCGCTGGCGATCTGGTCGAGCTTCTGTTCCATGCGGGCTGTGAAACCGACATCGAACAGGTCCGGGAAGTGCTCGCTCAGCAGGTTCGATACAATAACGCCGAGTTCCGTAGGCCCAAGCTTTCCGTTGCGCCTCTCCACATAGCCTCGATCCTGGATGAGGGATAAGATGGGTGCATAGGTGCTGGGACGGCCTATGCCGAGCTCTTCCAGGGCCTTGACAAGTGTCGCCTCGGAATAATAGGGGGGAGGCTGCGTAAAATGCTGCTCGGGGAGCAGCCTCACAAGCCGGAGTTCATCACCTTTGACAAGCTCCGGGAGAGCTGCCTTCCCATTCTCTTCGTCACCGTCGTCCCTGCCTTCCTGGTAGAGGCTGAGGAAGCCCGGGAATGCTATCGTCGAGCTGGCAGCCCTGAACAGGTACTTTGCGCCGGCCGGGGATCTCGCTTCGATTTCAGCTGTCCGGGTATCCACCTGCGCGGCAGCCATCTGGCTGGAGACCATTCTCAGCCATATAAGGTTGTAGAGCTTGAACTGTTCTGTTGTCAGGTAGCGCTGGATTTTCGCCGGCTCCCTCCACACCGATGTGGGCCGGATGGCTTCGTGGGCTTCCTGCGCGCCCTTCACCCTGGCGGAGAAGCGGCGCGGCGTTGCCGGCAGGAAACTGGGACCGTAAGTCTTCTCGACGAATGAGCGGACTTCGGATATTGCCGACGGCGATACGCGGGTCGAGTCGGTCCTCATATAGGTGATTAAGCCGACGGAACCCTCCTCGCCCAGTGAGAGCCCTTCGTAGAGCTGCTGCGCCACCGCCATGGTGAGCTTGGCGCTGAATTTGAGCTTTCTCCAGGCCTCCTGCTGGAGGGTGCTGGTAATGAAGGGCGGGGCAGGCTGACGCGATGACCTCTTCTCCCGCAGGGCATAAACGGAATAACGCGCCTTGTCCAGTTCGTCCTTGAGTTGGAGGGATTGCTCCTCATTTCTTAGTTCGATCCTGCTCCCGCCGAGGAAGCCGACCAGGCCTGCCTTGAAAGCGGCGGATTTGGCTTCTTTCCTTGTCAGCTCGGCATCCAGAGACCAGTACTCAACCGGGACGAAATTCGAGATCTCAAGGGCCCTCTCGACAATCAGTCGCAGCGCGACGGTTTGTACCCGTCCCGCTGAGAGCCCGGGTCTGACGCGTTTCCAGAGCAGCGGGCTTATCTGGTAGCCGACCAGCCTGTCCAGGATCCTGCGAGCCTGCTGTGCGTTTACCAGCTTCGGGTCTATGGTCCTTGGATGCCGGAACGCTTCTTGAATAGCCTCCCTGGTTATCTCGTGGAATACGACGCGTTTAAGGGGCAGTTTCTCAAGGTTGGCTGCCTGGGCGATATGCCAGGAGATAGCCTCCCCTTCGCGGTCAGGGTCAGTAGCCAGGTACACAGCCGATACCCCGGCTGCTCCCTGCTTGATTTCACGCAGCACCTTCTTTTTTCCGGAAGGGACCACGTACTTCGGGGAAAAATCATTATCGACGTCCACGCCCAGTTCCTTTTGAGGAAGGTCTCGAACATGGCCCAGAGAAGCCTTGACCGTATAACCCTCACCGAGAAACTGGGAAAGGGTTTTCGCCTTGGCAGGCGACTCAACTACAACCAGGTTTTTCGACATATCCGGGTAATCCTATCCAGGTTCTTCGCTCGTAATCATACAGCACCTAATTTATCACAGTGTAATTGAACATGTCTATCCCCGTAACTGGACATGTCCTCAAACCAGGGCGGCCGTGGCCGTGCGCGGGACCCTGATCTCGTTCAGATAGATACCGTACACCCAGGGGAGTGACACAAGAGCTTCTA
>JACUUS010000067.1 GCA_014859215.1 Dehalococcoidia bacterium
CTTGGAGTCTAAGGTTTCCTGGTCGAAATCCAGGGGTATGAATTTGACGTATGACGGCAGGCAACCGCAAATCTTCTTCACCCGCCGGGTCTTCAATTCCTGGGTTGCAGGATGATCGAGCTCGAAAACCCGCACGGTTCGACCGATATCCTCAAAACGATACGGGCGTGAGTCGTACCCGGCCCCGAGGATAACCAGCTGACTGATCCCTTCCCCGATACAAGCTTCCAGGCGGTCGTCTATATACCTGGTGCGAGCGATAACCTCGTCCGGCACACCCGGAGCTATCCTTTCCGCGGCCCACAGGATCACCTTTACCAGAAGGCGGCTTCTCGCGAGCTGGCGAAGTACGGGGCCCAGTAACCGCCTCGCCAGCGGATCATAGCATGTCCGCTCACTCGCCGGCTTCATGGCCTCCGCTGCTCTCACCGCTGCGGCAAGCTCCGCCGTAAGGCTCGCTTTTCCCTCTTTCATAGCTTCTTCCGGGTGTTCTTGGTCGTGCTGCGCGTATGCCGATGCATACGAGGTTATACTATCACAGTCAATATCGAGGTGAACAGCTATCCGCGATGCGTGCTCGGGTGCATTTCCATCGCGCCTTCGGCTCTTCCGGCCACGAATTTGAGCCGGAGCCGGGCTCGCCGACCCGGTTAGCCCGGCGCAGAACTCAATCACCGATAAGGATGGTTTGCGTACTGTCAAAGCTTGCGACTACGTAGCAAGTAGTCGTCACTTTTATCAGCGCCTGGCCGGGGCTGTTAAGGAAGTCTGTGAGATTCGGGTGCTTGGCGCTGTATACCGCAGCCAGTCGGGCTCTTTCGTCGCCGAGAGCTTCGCCCGCAAGACCGAGAGCCGTCACCGCTATGCCCGTCTTGAGGTCTGAGGGGCGGTTTGTCCGGTTGTCGATAAGCAAAGCTACGTTGCCGTCCCGCTCAATGTTGGCATACTTCCTGGTGTCGCGATTTGTCACGAAGACCAGATATTTCAGGTCATCAGTCCCGGCAAAGGCCACCAGGTTGCAATAAGGCTGGCCTTCACTCTGGGTAGCGAGCACAGCAAGCTGCTGGGAGGCAAAGAGTATTCTAAGCTTATCCACAGTCTCCTGAGATATATTCACAGACCTCTTTCCCGGGAGTGACCGCAGGCTTATTCCCCTCTTGATGTAACAAATGATAACATGACTTCAATGGAAAGTCTTATAAGCAACTCGTGCTGGTGGTTACCGCCTGCCGGATTCGTTGCCGGGTCCTGCCCTTTCGCTGTCTGGCTCAGCTACATAACACTCCAAACCGACATCCGCAATTTCGGGGATCGCAACCCGGGCACTGCCAATGCCTGGAAAGCCGGAGGTGCGAAGCTGGGGATCCCGGTTTTAATACTGGAATACCTGAAAGGCGCGGCCCCGGTTTATGCGGCCATTGAAGTCTACTCTCTTTCAGGCTGGGGGCTCGTTCCCGTTGCGCTCGCCCCGGTACTGGGTCATGCTTTTTCGCCCTTCCTTCTTCTGCGCGGGGGCAGGGGCATTGCCGCTAGTTTCGGGGTCTGGTCCGGCCTCACGCTCTGGGAAGGTCCAACGATTCTAGGCTTATCCCTGGCGGCGGTCTTCGTTCTCCAGGCGGTACCGGCCTGGAGCTTCGTATTGGGCATGCTTGGCTTGCTGGGGTACTGGATCTGGCAAGGATCACCCGCCTACATCCTTGTAATCTGGCTCGGTATCATGCTCATATACAGCGCCAGGAGTGCTCGGGATTTCCGCACATCTCCCAGGCTCAGGGACTGGGTTTCCGCCTGGCTAAGGAGGGTTCGCTCGTGGCATTCCTGATTCAGAACCAGATCGGAATAGTAGTCTTTCTGGGGATCATTGTGTCAATCGCTTTGAGCAATATATTCGTCTTGCGCAGATCACGAAGGGACAAGCACGACGGACCTCTTCCCAGAATCTCAGTCCTCGTACCGGCACGCAATGAGCAGGACAATATTGAAGGGTGCCTCATATCGCTGCTAACGCAAGACTATCCGGACTTCGAAGTCCTTTCGCTGGACGATGATTCCAAAGATGAGACCTGGGAGAAAATGCGGGCCCTTGCCGCAAGCCACCGGGAACTGCGGGTGATAAAAGGCGAACCGCTACCTCAAGGCTGGATCGGCAAACACTGGGGATGTCACCAGCTGGCCAGCGCCGCCAGTGGTGATTTGCTGCTATTCACCGATGCCGATACAAGACATCAACCCAGCAGCCTGAGAACAGCAGCAGCCGCCTTAACACAATCGCGGTCGGACCTGGTTAGCGTCTTGCCGAAACAGAACGCCGCATCATTTGCGGAGAAGCTAATTGTGCCGATTATCTACTGGTCCATGCTTTCATTTTTGCCCCTGGCTCTTGCATACCGTATCCGCATCCCCTCTTTATCTTTCGCTCTCGGCCAGTTCATGCTAATCCGCTACCCTGCCTACAGAGATGTCGAAGGCCACTCTTCAATCAGGGGCCACGTTCTCGATGACCTTCAACTGGCTAGAAACTTGAAGTCGAAAGGCATGGGATGGCGCGTAATCGACGGAACAGACCAGGTGGAGTGCCGCATGTATAGAGGCCTGAAGCAGGCCTTCGGGGGACTGAGCAAGAACCTGTTTGCTGTATTCGACTACAACATTCCGGTCTTTGTCTGGATCTGGATACTGACGGTATTCTGGGCTCCGATCATTGTCCTCTTGCTGGTCCCTTCAGGTGTTTTCCATTCGAACCCGCTCCTCTTCCTGTCGGCGACTGCGGTAGTCCTGTCCCTGATTTCGTGGGCCTTAACCACGTTCAGGTTCTCTTATTCCTGGTACCTGCCGCTTCTATATCCTCTTGTGGCATGGGTCGCGGTGATATTCGCCTTCTCTTCCATGATTATGACTCTCCGCGGCAGCACTATGTGGAAAGACCGCCGAGTAAAACATGTGAGGAGAGGCGAAGGTGCGAGTCGGACCGACTAGTGCAAGCTGCTTCCACCGTCTAATCAGGGGTTAACAAGGGAGTTCTACGACAACGGAAGCGCCGCAATCCGGGTTGCTCATCGCATATATGTAGCCGTCATGCTGCTCAATTATGGTATGGCTCAGTGTCAATCCCAGGCCCATCCCGTTCCCCGCCTCACGAGTAGTGAAGAAAGGCTTGAACAGTCTGGAAAGAATCTCCTGTGACATTCCAGGTCCGGTATCCTCGACTGTAACGCGGACCATGCCGCCGGCCCTTGCGGCCCTGATCCGGATTTGCCTCGGGCCTGCACCGCCGGTGACTGCCTGCCGGGCGTTATCCATAATATACGCGAAGGCGCGCTGCAGCAGATCAGGGTCGGCCATGATCCAGGGAAGATCCGGCTCCACTTCGAGGACAATCTCCAGACCGTCTGTACCCGCCCCGGGGAAAACTGCGTCCAGACTCCTGCGCAGGATGTCTTCAACAGAGACGAGCGCCTTATCGGGCCTGTTTCCGCGCGAAAAAGAGCGGAGATCGGCGACAACCTGTCCAGCCCGTTTCGCTTCGCCATATATTCTTTCCAACCCCTGTCTGGCCGTGTCGTCCGGGCTACAGCCTGCCAGGAGAAGTTGTGCATACAGTACTACCGTATCTAGTGGCCCGTTCAACTCTTGTGCAATCCGCGCGGAGATCTCCCTCATCATGGAATCCAAACGGACCGCATGAGAGCGGCGATCGGCTTCGTCCGGACGGGCTTCCGTCCTTTCATCATGCACAATGAATAGAATATCCTGCGCCGGCTCGTCCAGGAAAAAGGAAACCCGCGGCTCTTTCGGCGAGGGTTTTGCTCGTGCGTTCCGCGCGGGCTTGCTGGCTGCTTCCATGTTTCCCATACTCCGCTGCAAACTCAGTCAAGTTAACAATACATCAAGCATCCTACCAGCACCCGGCTGAACTACACAATAGGTCTTCCAGCTAGTAGGAAATGGGAAAGAAGTACCAGGGAAGCGAGCTTCCATGCCGGTGAAAACAACTCACTCGAGATGCCGCTCTATCTCGCCTCCGGGGGCTGACCTGCACGGCAAAACGAATGTGGCTCGGCGGCGCAAGCACGAATTGCTGAGCGCGGCCGCTGTTCGTACTATGCCGGCGTGATTACTATCTTACGGAAAGAACAGGCCAATTCAGGCTATGGTCTGGACCTGAATGCTGTGCTAGCATGATTGAGCGGATCGCACAACTAGTGAGATAGAGTTGCTACATGAGCATGCGTGTGCATATTTACCTCTCTGCCGACAAGGCAGTACAGGTCTTGCTCGAGGGAAGCGCTCGCGGGGCAGTAAGTTTCCCCGATTACAGATCATTCGTGGGTTTCATACAGGGGTGTGTGAGGTTAATAGACAGGCAATCCGGGCACCAGGCTCACCCCGTCGATATCCCCCGGCCCTTCCTGGATGCCTTCAAGGATACCGGGAATCACCTGTAGCCTTCCGTTCCGCCGGCTGCTGCTACGTAGCTACGTATTGCCTTTCTTGCGTTGGAGCTATAAGTTTAATAATGGAGAATTTTCGTATAACCGCCTGAAAGGATGAATTGAGCCTTACCGACCTGAATCTTGATGCCTATGCATCAAGTTCATTAGTCTTCTACATAACCATTTCCTTCGGAATAGTCTCGGTGCTTTTCAGCAGGAAGCTGGCAAAGTGGTCTCAGTGCCTGCTCACCCGGTGGCGTGGATGGCTGTCCCTGCTGGTGCCCGATGAAAAGCCCTCCGTTCTCCCAGACCTCTCGCCCCGCGAAAGATTATTCGGAGATAAGCACTTCGTCACGCGTATGTTCCGCATGACCGGGGTCGTGCTCCTGGCAGTTTCGATAGCTGGCATACTCAAGTATCAGGTGTTCTGATCGCGGAGAAGAACACCGCAGATTATCTCTTTATCTCTTCCCACCTGCCACTTAGCCCTCAGGGACGCGGCTCGCGCAGACTCCTCTGTGCGGAACGGACCCGGAAGGCGAGCACGAACATGAGTATTCCTATGGCTATCGCCCAGGCCCCGATCAGCCATATTATCGCGAGCGCGCCTTCAACGGGAGCGGCAAGCAGCGCAATACCCACGATAATAGAGAGGATGCCGGTAAGCAGCAGGAGCCATGCGTTTCGGATCTCTCCCCACCGGGCTATCGACATGATGGTGATCAGGATACCCAGCACAAGGGCCCAGGCGCCAATAAGGAACAGAATCGCAAGAGCGGTCAATTCCGGCCATGCCAGGATGGCAATTCCCAGGGCAATTGCCACCAGGCCGCCAAACAGCGTCCACCCCCAGTTCCTTTCGCGGTTACTCAGCGCGAATATCGAGGCGATAATGCCATCCAGTATAAGGAGCGCCCCAAACAGCGCAATCAAGACCCCCAGCGTTATCCCGGGCCAGACCAGAGCAATTATGCCGAAGGCCACGAAGAAGCTGCCCCGGACAATGTAACGCCACCAGGCCACTCCCATACCAGGGATAACAGTCTCGGCCTCAGTTCGGTATTGTGTTCCCTCGTCTCTCATATAAACCACTCCTTTCCGCGTGTGCTCAAGAATATTCTATTCGCCCCCTGCCGAGCGGGGGAAATCCGCAAGCATGCCTATTTATGTCAAACGGTCGCTACGGTCTACCTAGGGGGAGTAGATTGGACCGGTGAGCGGAATGACTCAAAATTGCCGGGGTTTTCGCAGCATTCGAACTCTGATATGATGCTCGGAGCAGCAGAATGCGCAGGAGGAGACATGTTCTGTAGAAACTGCGGACGTGGTGACCGGGTCCCGTTCATGGCCACGACGACAAAGACGACGCACAGTATCGCTGCCACTTCATGTAGTAATCTAATATTGAGCGGCAGGAACATGAGAAATCGGGATTCTTGCCGGATCACGGTTGAGAGATGATTTCACAGGTCATTCGTGGCCAGGCCCCTGGCAGGTCCTACTGAAAAGCCCGAGACACCTAGACAAGACTTGCGTTTTCGATGAGTTTTCCGTGACGATGCCTTATCTGATAATCCAAACGAATTGATGTATAATTATGACAAGTTACTAACAGGTGGAGATTAGATGGCTCGTGGCCTGAATCAGCGTAAGCGAAGTCCGACCCAGCCTTACAATCGGACTGATACGGAACACAAGCGGTTGGAGGACCAGCCTGCCTGGCAAACAAACGTGCTCAAGACTGTTATGGCGAACACTGGAGCCATGCTCGTTTACCTCGACCGTAACTTCAACTTCGTCATGGCCAATAAGGCTTACATAGATGCTTGCGGGCATACCTGGGAGGAGATCGAAGGCAGAAATCACTTTAACTTCTTCCCCAACGAAGAAAACGAGGCCATTTTCCGTCAGGTGAGAGACACCGGCAAGAAAGTCTCCTTCCGCGACAAACCTTTCGAATATGCCAACCAGCCCTGGCGTGGTGTTACCTACTGGGACTGGACGCTTGTGCCTGTTAAAGAAGACTCCAATGAGGTGGTTATAGGGCTCGTATTATCACTGATAGAGACAACTGAGCGTAAGAAGATGGAGGAGGCACTAAGGAGAAGCGAGGAGCTCTACAGGAAATATTTCGAGCTTGGCCTGGTGGGTATGGCGATTGAGTCGCCAACCGGGCAATGGATTGAAGTGAACGATCGGCTCTGTGAGATATATGGTTACCCGTGTGACGAGCTAATGAAGAAGCACTGGAAGGACTTCACACATCCCGAGGACCTTGACTCAGACCTTGAGTACTTTCAACAGCTTCAGCGTGGTGAGATAGACCGCTATTCAATCGAGAAGCGATACATCCGCAAGGACGGAGAGATAATAAACTGCATCATCTCCATAGGCTGCAGGAGGCATCCCAGCCGTGAACTGGCTCATGTTTACGCTCTGGTGGTAGATATCACCAGCCTGCGGCGAACGGAAGAACATCTCCGCAGGGCAAAAGATGAGCTCGAAGTAAGAGTCAAAAAGCGCACAAGAGAGCTTAGAGAGCTTGCCCACCGGCTGGTTGACACGCAGGAGAAGGAACGAGCCGCCATCGGGAGTGCGCTTCATGACGAAATCGGGCAGTCTCTGACCTATACCACGCTGCTCATTGACAGGGCACTGCGCAAGCCCGACCAGCAAATGCTGGCTGAGGCAAAATCTACGGCCCAGGAGGCCATATCCAAGATACGTGACCTGTCATCGATATTATCTCCACGCCAATTGCGTAGCGCCGGGCTGATACAAGCGATGACAACAATGGTTGAAGAGTACGCCCAGCGAACCAAGGTCAAGGTCGATTTTGACCATAGTAATGGACTTGATGAGGTCCCGGAAGAAGTGGCGCTAGCCAGCTATCGCATCGTACAGGAATCGCTCACCAATACGGTCCGGCATGCCAGAGCGAGCGAGGTGAAAGTGAGGCTGTCACGTGAACAGGGCAATCTTCACCTCGAAGTCAGGGATAACGGAATCGGTTTCGACCCTGAAGCAGTGAAGAAATCCACGGGATTGACGGGCATCAGGGAGCGAGCCCAGGCGCTTGGCGGAGACTTCAGTATCGAATCGGATCCCGGAAAAGGGACTCTGGTTCTCGCCGATCTTCCCTTGTCCGCAAGAGAGACTGCATGACACGGGAAAACGAAGCATATACGTGCAGGCTCCGTTCCCGAAGCATGCCGCAGCAAAGTCCACGATTTCTCGTTCCACGATAATCATCTCCGTCGAAGCATGGGCTCTGCGACCGCGACTGCTCAGCGCCCACGCAAAGAATCGCCGCACACCCCTGAGAATCGGTAACCCGGACAGGATTACCGGGGGGGGCGCCAGGAAGCTCCAGACCGGTCATGGTATTCATAGACAGGGCTAGATAGCAGACAAGACAATCTCATCTGCGGTCTGGTCGGCCAGAAGGGCGCGGTCGGTAGTCTTACTGTAGGCCAGAGCCAAATTGAGGAGATTGAGATTCTGATCTTTCGAAAGAATCTTGATCGACTATGGTAGAATACATGCAAGCTGAGGCATAGGCACGATTCCAGATCACTGCGCCAGTATCCCGCTTATAATCCTCGTCCAGATATGAGCCAGGAGGAGCAATTGACAAGGAAGCTATTACTCGTCAATCCGGCCCAGTACATCAAGCCGAATCTGGTCACCGTCATGAGACTGCCGCCGGCAAGTCTGGCTTATCTTGCTGCGCTAACCCCTTCTGACTGGGATGTCAAAGTCATTGACGAGAACATCGAGCCTCTGATTTTCGAGGACGCCGACCTGGTAGGCATTACCTCCTGTACCTGCAACGCTCCCAGGGGATATGAGATAGCCCGGGAGTACGTGCGAAAAGGCACCAAGACAGTAATGGGCGGAGTTCACGCCTCCTTCATGTCTGAAGAGGCTGCGCAGTTTGTCGATGCCGTTGTGATAGGGGAGGCCGAATCGATCTGGCGCGGTTTGCTCGCTGATTTCGAGAGAAATGACCTGAAGAAATCCTATAGAGGGGAACGCACCAACCTGGAAACTCAAATAAGGTTGAGACCGGACGTATGTTCGCGGAAGTACAGGTTACCGTCTGTAGAGACTTCCAGAGGTTGCCCCAGTGATTGCGAGTTCTGCTCCGTGACGAGCTTCCACGGCCGTACGTATAGACAAAAACCCGTCGAAGACGTACTGGACCAGCTGGAATCCCTGAAGAGCAAGTACTTCTTCTTCATGGATGACAATATACTCGGCTTTGGGAAACAGGCGGAAGAGAGGGCCATCAGATTATTTCAGGGGATGATAGACAGGGGCCTCAAAAAGAAGTGGGGCTGCGCTGTTGGGATCGATTTCGCTAACAACCCTGAGGTACTGAAGTATGCAAGAAAAGCGGGATGCTCGGCCGTATTCATGGGATTTGAGTCCATAAATGAGGAATCGCTTGAGGGAATGCACAAGGTTAGAAATCTGAGACTGGGTGTAAAGAATTACGAGGTCCTGATCAAGAAACTGCACGACCACGGCATCGGCGTGATGGGGTCATTCGTTCTGGGCAATGATGGGGACAGGAAAGACGTATTTGAGAGGACCGCGAAGTTTGTCCTGGATTCGAAGATAGACGCCACGCTGTTCGCGATACTTTGTCCCTTTCCCGGGACGAGGCTGTACAACAGACTGATGCAGGAAGGACGGCTTCTTCGTACCAACTATCCCCATGATTGGAAATATCATGATTGCGTGGAGGTTGTTTTCAAACCGAAGCACATGTCTCCTGACGAACTTACCGACGGTGTTGCCCAGATCTATAGCGCCCTCTCCTCAAGGTTGACGTCGTTCAGAAGGGCTTTCACTTCGGCTATCCAAACAAAGAACCTGGTTGGCTCCGGTATCGCTTACCTGTGGAATCGCGGATCGGGGCGACTTTGGTTGAAGAAATACAAAGACGAAGCGGCAGCATGAAATGAAAGCCTATATTGTAGAGACCGCCAGGAGAATCGACCCTTTCGGAGAGCACCCCGGTGATTGTCTTATCGCCAACAGCAGGCTGAGCGAGATCCGTGCAGAGGTGCTCCAGAACCTTGGCATGGAGGTCAGGAGAGTACCGGACGCGGCTCAGGTAGTGGATGCAGATGAGCACATTATCATGGGAGCCAGTTTATTCTTCACCAGGGAGCTGGTGAAGGAATTCATCGACAGGTCCCGCAAGTTGAAGGCGTGCACCACATGTGCCATCAAGCCAGGCCTCGTCACCCTGCACACCTTAACCGCCACCCAGGACGTGAAAACCACCGCTGACAGGGTTGAATACGACCTCCATTACATAGCGCCCGGAAGCATGCGTGAAGAGCGGGTGCCCGTAGTAATCGAGCCTGAGCAGTTCTCGCAGATCCTGCCCATGCCCGAGCACATACGCGGCCCGCAGGAGTACCGCATACCGATAACTGATACCTTCGTGATCCAGGTAGACCACTGGGCCAACCTGTGGGCTGCAAATATAGCTACTCTGCTGGCCGGAGCATCCAGGCTTATGAAGTCCCCCAAACTCAGCTTACTGTGGCTGGCGCTTAGAGCACGCTCTGCGAACAAATGGAGAATATTGCATCAGGTCAACAGGATCGGCAAGAACTGCGATATCCATCCCACAGCCTACATAGAGGGAAGCACCATTGGAAACAATGTAATGATTGGGGCCGGCTCTGTCATCAGGCTTTCCGTCATCGGGGACGGCACTGCCACCGGCAGCAATGTGACTATAGAGTCCTCCGTACTGGGGGAGGAGTGTTCAATAGATTCAGGTTGCGGTGCTTTCTGCTCTGTATTGTATCCCCGCACAGTATCCTCATCCAGGCTCATATTCACCAGCCTGTGCGGCAGGGATACATTCATTGCAGACGGCTCCGGCATGGCTGATTTCCGACTTGACGGGAAACCGGTGATTGTCTCAAAGGACGGCGTCTCCATAAACACCGGCGTCCTCGCCCTGGGCTCGTGTATAGGCCACGGCGTATATCTGGGAGCTGCGTCAATACTTGCGCCGGGAACAGTCATCCCTTGTGGATTACGAATAATCCCGGAGAGAGATTTGATCATAAGCAAAGTCAATCCCGATGGGACTATTCCCGGACACCGCCTGATCCCTGCGCGCAGGCCCCCCCGGGGCCGCGGCCCATCAGCGCAGGTGTCCATAGATCAGGGGTAAGGTGTCAGGCCGTCAACCCAGGTTCAGGCACAGGCTTACGAGGGGGTCGCTTTGGACCCCTGTCTTCTGACACTTATACATCTCACCACTGCTGCCGAGCAGCGTCACACATGCCTTTATTTAAGCTCGTGCGCCGGACCTGGCTGCATGGGATCAGGCTGCACGATCTTCGGCATAGTCACGCTTCGCTGCTTCTGAGACAAGGCTTACACCCGAGTACTGTCTCTGAGAGATGAGGACTTGCGACGGTGGGAATAACGTTTGACCCTATTCACACGTCACACCGGGCCTGCAGGGAGCAATAGCGCAAAGTTCGACGAACTGTTAGCGAAAGAGTTTGACAATAATTCCGAGCCTTCCGCGAAACGAGCTTCTTGGGTTGTGAAGATTTCGGGTGCAGTCTCT
>JACUUS010000268.1 GCA_014859215.1 Dehalococcoidia bacterium
CTTCTCATTTTCGCGTAGAAACTCTTCAGCCGTCCGGGTACGCATTATGCCGAGCCGCCATGCCGCAAGCATGCCCGCTGCGAAACCGCCCGCCAGAGCCAGGAGTATCCATGCAATCATAATCGCGAGTATGCACCCTGCTCACAGGGCCTTATTCATCGCTCGTGCCTTTCTTGCTCCCCTTGTTCTCGCCCCGACGCGAGGCCCGGTCCACTTCCAGCACCAGGCCGGCTATATCCTCCGCGCGGAACCTGCGGTCGCCTCGCGGTCCCACCCGGTAAGTCCTGATTATGCCCTGATCGCTCCACCGCCTCAGAGTGTTTACATGGACGTAGAGCAGCCGGCTGGCTTCTCCGATTGTGAGCATGCCGTTTGTTTTCTCAATTGTACTCACCATCTGACTCTCCGTCTACCACCCCGCGCTGCCGTTCACCGGGTTTGCCGGGCTGGTACCAAACCTTCCCTCCCGGCTAGGCCTTCACCGCGCGGGCAACGCTGCGGCCCAGCTCCCGGCACCGGTCCAGGTCTTCGACCGCCGGCTGCCATTTCGCCCGGACACCCTCCGCGACCACAGGGATATTACAGCGCTGCAGGTGTTCCTCTATGATCTTGACCGCTTCCCCGCTCCATCCGTAGGAGCCGAAGGCGGCGCCGATCTTGTTCTTCATTTTGAGCCCCCTGATCTCCTCCAGCACGGGGCTCAAACCCGGCAGGATGCCCTGGTTGAAGGTGGGGGACCCGATTACCACTGCCCTGGCACGAAAGATCTCCGCTATCACGTCGTTCCTGTCGGATACCGCCATGTGGAATATCCTGTAGGGGACATTTTCGGAGGCCAGGCCCAGTCCAATTGCGTCGGCCATCTGCCGGGTCCCCTCCCACATAGTGTCGAAGAGGATTACGGCGGTCTTCTCCGGCTCCTGTGAGGCCCACTGCTGGTACTTCTTCACGATCTGGAGAGGGTCCTTCCGCCAGATGACGCCGTGACTGGGTGCGATCATGTCGACCTTCAGGTTCAGTGCCAGCACTTCCTCGATCTTCTTGAGCACCAGCGGGCTGAACGGGGCGAGGATGTTCGCGTAATACTTGAGGGCTTCCTCGTAGAGCTCTTCCTGGTCAACCTGGTCGTTGAAAGGGAAAGCGGTGGCATAGTGCTGACCGAAGGCGTCGTTAGGCATGAGGATGTTCTTGCCGGTGAGGTAGGTGAACATGCTGTCCGGCCAGTGCAGCATCGGCGCCTCGACGAAGACGAGGTCGTGCGCGCCAATATTGATCTTTTCTCCGGTCTTCACCGCTCGGAAATTCCAGGCCTGGTGGTAATGCCCCGGTATGCTTTCCTTGCCGCGAGGGGATACGACAACCGTGGCGTTCTTGGCCTGTCTCATCACCGCCGGCAGGCCGCCGGAATGGTCGGTCTCGGCGTGGTTGGCTACTACAATGTCGATCTTCGCAGGATCAACGATCTCGCGTATATTTCTCAGAAGCTGTTCCTGGAAAGGTCCCCAGACCGTGTCGACAAGGGTAGTCTTCTCGTCCACGATCAGGTAGGAGTTGTAGGTCGAGCCGCGGTGCGTGGAGAGCTCGTGCCCGTGGAAGCGCCGCAGGGCCCAGTCTACCACTCCTACCCCGTACACGTTTTTGGCCAGTTCGACTGCCATCTTCATCCTCCCTAACCTTAGTCCCTACATTGGTCTCACATTCTCTCGAATTCGCTCTTGCCGGCGCCGCACATGGGACAGGCCCAGTCGTCGGGCAGCGCCTCGAAGGGCGTTCCCGGGGCGATTCCGGCTTCCTCATCGCCAAGTTCCGGGTCATAGACCCATCCGCAAACAGAGCAC